>CAYZIX010000213.1:0-6344 GCA_964478395.1 uncultured Candidatus Solibacter sp. | reverse complement strand
GTGTTCGGTCACCGCGCCTGACTCATCGCGCTCCACCACGGGCAGGAACATGAGCGCGACGGCGCCGATGGAGCGCAAAAAACGGTACACGCTCAGTGGCTGGCCGACGTTGCGGCTGTGGACCACGCAGATGACGTCGGGCTGGACGCCATGCTTCCGCAGCAGTTCGTAGCCGCGCAGGGCGCGCGCGTGCGTAGGCTGGCCGCCGCGCGTGACGCGATAGGCGTCGTGCAGCTCGGCTGGTCCGTCCAGGCTCAGCCCAATGTGAAAATGCTCCGCCGCCAGAAAGCGGCACCACTCGTCGTCGAGCAGCACGCCGTTGGTCTGCATCCCGTTGTGGATGCTCCAGCCCGCCGGGCGATGCCGGGCCTGGATTGCGACAATTTTCCGGTAATAATCGACGCCCAGCAGCGTCGGCTCGCCGCCGTGCCAACTGAAGGTCACCTCGGGTCCGGCCGATGCGCCAATGTGCTGCGCGATGTAGCTTTCCAGCAGCGCGTCGCTCATGCGCGGCGCGCGCGTCTCGGGGTAGAGGTTCAGCCGGTCCAGATAGTAGCAGTAGTGGCAGTCCAGGTTGCAGGCCGCTCCGGCCGGCTTGGCGAAGATCTGAAAATCGCGCGCCGGGCGTGCCATTGGCTAGCCCTTGAGTGATTGGGAAATTGTCTTTGCGCTATCGAACAGCATGGCGGTTTCGCTGGAGCAGCCGACAAACAGCATGCCCATTTCACGCCAACGCTGGGCGAGCGAAATGGAGCGCGCCTGCGCGCCCGGCACCACGCCGTGCGCAATGCAGCTTTCGACAATCTTCTCCACCGCCGCCAGCATCTTCGGGTGCTCGAATTCGCCCGGTACGCCCAGGCTGATAGACAGGTCCACCGGCCCGATCATGACCGTGTCGACGTTCGGTACCGACAACAGCTCTTCCCGCGCCTCCAGCGCCCGCACGGTTTCAATTTGCAGCACCACCATCTGCTCGCGATTCATGTGCTCCATGATCTGTGCGATGCTGACGGCCTCGAAATCCACGTGCAGTGGCGTCAACCCCATGCCGCGCACGCCCACCGGCGGATACTTCGTCCAACTGACCGCCTCTTCCAGCACACGCGGATCCTCGACGCGCGGGAACAGCACGCCCTCGGCGCCGCAGTCCAGAGCGCGGGCAATCAGCGAATAGCTCAGCTCGGCCACTCGCACAATTGGCGACAAGCCAACGCGCGTCGCCATCTGGCAGATGTCTTGTAGCGTTTCCCGTCCGAAGCCGCCGTGCTCGCCGTCCAGGAACGCCCAGTCGAAGCCGGCCGCGGCCAGAATCCGCGCGACGTCCTGCGAGCGCAGTTGTTGAAATGCCGTGCCCAGTTGCAGCCGGCCCTCGCGCAGGGCCTTCTTCACAGTGTTCGTCTTCATGGTGTAAGTACGATGTGATCCGACGAGGAGTGCGCGTCCAGCGTGTCCGGCAAATCCATGCCATGCCGCGCCAGAAACGGCAAAATTGTGTAGAGGCGCTCCTGCAGGTGGCGCTCCGGGTAGATCAGATTGGTCAGCCAGGCTGCCACGTCACCGGCGCGCGTGTCGCGCCGCAGGGCCTCGCGCGCCGCCTTGCCGCGGTTCTTTTCCACCTGATAGAGCATCTTCGCGCGGCTGCGCTTCAGCGCCTCACCCAGTGTGGGGTCAAACTCGTGCACTGTGCCATAGAGCCGGTCCAGCACGCCGCTTACTTCGACGCGTGCGTCCTCAAATGCCAGTTGCAGTTTCTCTGGCACCAGCCGCGCGGCCACCTGCTCGCGCAATCGCGCTTCGCCGTGCAGGCATTCGGTCAGGCCCAGGTCGAAGCGTTCGAGCAGCGCCTGCGCCCGCGCATCCAGCAGCGTGAAGCCCGACCGCAACGCCACCAGTGGCATCGGCACGTCCAGTGCTTTGTAGAGCACGGCGGACTGCGCAAAGTATGCCACCTCGGCTGGACCGCCCACATAGGCGGCCGTCGGCAGCAGCGTGTCCTGCATCACCGGCCGTAGCAGCGCATTCGGACTCAGTGCCGCGCCGTCGCGTGCCTCATCGCCCCGCTTCAGGCGCCGCCGCAGACCGTCACGCAGCTCGAAAAACAACGTCGACGCCGGCTCCACCAGAACCTGCGTGTGATAGCCGGCTTCGGTCAACGCCTTGCCGCGCGCGGTGAGCGCTGTAACCAGTTCGTCGTTCTTCGCATAGGCCCGTTCCAGCAGCGGCGCCGCCAATTGCCGCAGCTTGGGCTCCAGCGGATCGACAAAAACAAAACCGTAGCCGGACAGGAGCTGTTCAAGCAGCAGCCGGAAGGCCTCGCCAAACGTCCGGCCGGGCGTGTAGCAGGTCTCCACCAGACCCACGGCCTCGTCGGCGTACATGAGCCCTTTCAGGGCCCCTGCCAACTCGCTGAGCGGAGCGTGCTCAATCTCAATCGTTCCCACCGGCTGGCCGGCGCGTTCGCGGCCGGACGCAGTCAGCTTAACCGGCTGCTGGCGCGAATTGAACACCCAGGCGTGATCCACCTCGGCAAAGTCGTGATCCTCGGTCGCCAGCCAGAACACCGGCACCGCGCGGATGCCTGCATCGTTCAACCGGCGTGCCAGCCGTGCCGCGGTCAGCGCCTTATACACCGTGTACGCGGGGCCGGAGAACAGCCCCACCTGTTGGCCCGTTACTACGGCCACCGTGCCCGGTAGTTCCAGTTGCGCCAGGGCCGCGCTGTCGCCGTTTGTGCGCCGCAGCGCCTCCACCAGCTTCTGCCGGTGGTTGTCGTCCATCTGGACGTTGAGCGCCGCGCGCCGCAGCGCACCCTCTTCGCCCGGATTGTGGCCGTAGAAACGCGCCACGTGCTCAAAGCGGTATACATAGTCCGCTAATAACGTGGTGGTTCCCGGTAAAGCCGAGTGCGGAACGTGAAGGCTTCTCATCGGTGGGCGCTCTTCACCAGACTAGCAAGTCCGCCCCCACCCCAAGTGCGGTACCCTCCAATCTGAGTGGGCTTGTTCTGGACCAGATTCCGCCGCGCCTGGTGGCGCGCCTATCAGCACGGATCCCTCGGATTCGCCAAGGGAGCGGCCTATTCGGCGCTGCTCAGCTTTTTTCCCGTCCTTACCACCACCACGGCCATCCTGGTCCAACTCAAAGCCGAGGACATTTCGCATAAGATCACCTCCGGGCTGTTCAAGGTGGCACCGCCGGGCGTGGAGGCGCTTATCCGACAGGTTGCCTATAAGGGATCGCATCCGCTGGGCCTGCCCATCGTTGCTTCGCTGCTGGCGCTGTGGGCGGCTTCCGGTGTGATGATGAGCCTGATGGAGGGCTTTCAGGCGGCTTACCAGCGCAAGAGCAAGCGCGGCATCGTACATGGCCGCTTCATCGCGCTCTGGCTGGTGGTCATCTCCATCGTCCCGGTTGTTGGCGCGTCGGCCATTATGATTGCCGGCGACCGCACGGAAAATCAGGTGCTGCATCTGGCCGGCGTGTTACCGGTCGGTGAGACATTGCGCGGCGGCGTGCGCCTGGCCGGGCTCATTGCGCGCTACCTCGTGGCGATGACCACCATCACCATCGTGGCCACGTTGCTTTACTATTTCGGTCCCGACGCCGGCCGCCGCCGCCACATTCTGCCCGGAGCCTGGGTATCCATGGGGTTATGGCTGGCCATCACTCAGATATTCGCCTGGTACGTGCGCTACATCGCCAATTACAACGTGCTTTATGGCAGTATCGCCGCCGTCATTGCGCTCTGCGTCTGGATGTACCTGCTTGCGCTGTCGGCAATGGTCGGCTGCGAATATAACGCTCAGGTGGACGGCAAATAATGGACTACCGGCTTGAGATCAACTACGAACCTCGCGGCGATCAGCCCGAGGCGATCAAGCAGCTTGTCGCCGGTATTGATGCGGGCGAGCGCCATCGGGTGCTGCTCGGCGTCACCGGTTCCGGCAAGACGTTCACCATGGCCAAGGTGATTGAGGCCACGCGCCGTCCGGCGCTGATCCTGGCTCACAACAAGATCCTCGCCGCCCAGCTCTATCAGGAGTTCAAGAATTTCTTCCCGCATAACGCGGTGGAATACTTCGTCAGCTATTACGACTATTACCAGCCCGAAGCCTACGTCCCGGCCTCCGACACCTATATCGAGAAAGAGGCAACCGTCAACGACGAGCTCGACAAGCTCCGCCTGGCCGCCACGCGCAGCCTCTTCGAGCGCCGCGATTGCGTCATCATCGCCAGCGTCAGCTGCATTTATGGCCTCGGCTCGCCCGAAGCCTACTACGGCATGTTGCTGATGCTCGAACAGGGCCAGCGCATCACCCGTTCCGAAATCACTCACAAGCTGGTGGAGATTCTCTACGAGCGCAACGACGCTGAATTCCGCCGTGGCGCCTTCCGTGTGCGCGGCGACACCATCGAGATCTGGCCCACCTACGACGACGACGCCCTCCGCATTGAGCTGTGGGGCGACGAAATCGAATCGCTCTCGCGGATCGATCCGCTGCTGGGTCAGGTGAAGGAACGCTATCAGCGCCTGCCGGTCTACCCCAAGTCGCACTACGTGATGACGCCCGAAACCCGCGAGCAGGCCCTCGCCAGCATCAGCGAGGAGCTCACCTGGTGGCTGAAGGAGCTCGAAAAGCAGGGCCGCACGGTGGAAGCCCAGCGCCTCAAACAACGCACGCGCTTTGATCTCGAAATGATCCGCACCATGGGCTTCTGCCATGGCGTCGAGAACTACTCGCGTCACTTCTCGGGCCGCCTGCCCGGCGAGCCGCCGCCCACGTTGCTCGACTATCTGCCGTCGGACACGCTGTTGTTCATCGACGAAAGCCATCAGACGGTGCCGCAGGTGGGTGGGATGTACCACGGCGACCGCTCGCGCAAGCAGACGCTGATCAATTACGGCTTCCGTCTCCCCTCGGCGCTCGACAACCGGCCGTTGACTTTTGAGGAGTTCGAAAACCGCGTTCATCAGACCATCTACGTCTCCGCCACGCCCGGCCCCTTCGAACTGGAGAAGACCGCCGGCGTCGTCGTCGAGCAGATCATCCGGCCCACCGGCCTGGTGGATCCGCGCGTCGAAGTACGCCCCATTCGTGGCCAGGTGGACGACCTGCTCGGCGAAATTCGCGCCCGCGCCGAACGCCATGAGCGCGTGCTGATTACGACCTTGACCAAGCGCATGTCGGAAGATCTCCATGAGTATTACGCTGAACTGGGCGTAAAAAATGCTTACATGCATTCTGAGGTTTCAACCCTAGATCGTGTGAAGATTTTGCGTGATCTGCGGCGTGGCGATATTGATGCGCTGATTGGTGTGAACCTCCTTCGCGAGGGCCTGGACCTGCCCGAGGTCACGCTTGTCGCCGTACTTGATGCCGACAAGGAAGGCTTCCTGCGTTCTTCCGGCTCGCTGATTCAGACCATGGGCCGCGCCGCCCGCAACATCAATGGCATGGCTATCCTCTATGCCGACGTGATGACCGACAGCATGCGCCGCGCCATGGCTGAAACCGAGCGCCGCCGCCGTGTCCAGCTCGACTACAACCAGGCGAACGGCATCACACCTCAGACTATCGTCAAGCCGATTGATATGGCGCTGGTCGCCATCGCTGAAGCCGACTACGTCACCCCGCCGCTCGAAATCCCGGAGTCAGGTGAAAACCTCAGCACTGAGGAGCGAAAGAACCTGATATCCGAACTAGAGAACAAAATGCGGGAAGCGGCCAAACAGTTTGAATTTGAGCGCGCCGCGCAGTATCGTGATCGAGTCAGGGAGTTGAAGACTTTACAGCCGTATGATGCGACCGAAGCCGATCGGCCTGTTCGCTTCGGGGAGGATGAGTGACTCCACGCTGACGCGGCACGCTGCCTTGGCGCATCCCATTTCCTTTGTTGCAGCGGCCAACCTGCGGTTGGCTTCCCGCTACGCCAACATCCTCAAATGCGGCCGTCCGGTCGCTGTTTCGGACCTCGAACCCTGTGGGCTGATTCTGGTACAGGCCCCCGCGGAGGATCTGCCATTCGTGGCTGACACGCTACGCTCAGCCGGCTTCGGCTGGAAGGGCCGCCGCGTGGCCTTGATCGACGATGAGCTGGATGCCCAGGCCCTGGCCGTGATGCGGCAGAGCCGGGCATCGGTCTGTGCCGCCGCGCTGTCCCCTCCGCTGGAGCATCCGGTGCTGGTGGTGGAAGGCGATGAGCCCGCCGTACGTGCGGTCCGGGTCTGGGCATCGCAGGCGCACGTGCGTTCAGTGGCGCTGCGTGCCGGAACCAAGCAGCTCTATTCCGCGGCGCTCACCGCTGCCGGGTCGCTGTTGGCTCCGGTGCTCGACGGCGCCGCG
>CAYZIX010000212.1:0-6427 GCA_964478395.1 uncultured Candidatus Solibacter sp. | reverse complement strand
CGGCGTCTGGGCGAGCCCCGAATTCCAGTCCAAATGCGCGGCTCCGGAAAGCGCCGCCGCCATCCAGGAGGCACGCCGGTGACATTTACCGGAGCGGACCCAATGGCTGTTGCCCGGGCTTCCCAGCGCATTCGCGGGCGCATGCACTAGCGTACAAACGTGCGTGTCACCGAAAACTGCCAGTAGTTGTTGTTCTGGATGCCGTCCTGCAGGCCCACCTGCTTACGAAAGCCGCCGTCCACAGTCCAGGCTCCGGCCGTCAGCACCACCATGCTCTGGTAGCGGAACACACGGTTGCCTTGCGTGCCGTAGAAATTCCACGAGTAGGTGTGCGCCGGACCGTGGCGCAGTTCCACCTGCACGGCGTCGTTCCTGAACAGGCGATGCCGCGCCCATACTTGCGTGTGGACCAGTGAACCGGTCGGCAGTGGGCTCTTTACGAGTGTCCAGGAGTCCGACGTCACCAGCATTGGCACGCGCCAGGCCCTGCCCGTGTATTGCAGATTGCCTGGAATCAGCCAGTCGTGCGATCCGCTCTTCACCGTCGGGAAGTGCCAGTGCTGAAAGCCGGAGCCCAACGCCAGCGATTGCGCGCCGCGGCGCCAGACGGGCCGCTTATAGCCAATGCCTGCCTGATAGCTGTTGATCTGCGAGCGGGAGTCGAACGTATTCCACCCGTAGACCGATAATGAGTCGCCGCTTTTGAACAGATTAGCCACGCCGGTGGTGACCTTGGTCTGCCACGCTGGCCCTTCGCCGAACATGCCGCCCAGCGTGAGTTGGAACGTATCGGCCATGCCGGTTTGCAGCGATGTGACCCATTGCGGACGCGCCGGTGCCTGGGCGGCGGCGGGCAGGGAAGTCAGGAAGAGAAATAGGATGCGAGAGCGCAATTCTTAGAATACCAACCTTTTCGGCCTGAATATCTGATTACGCCCGCCGCATCAAGCCTCACGGCGGCGCCGCCCGTCAATGCGAAACTCCTCGTCTGGCTCCAGATTGCCGTTTCCGGCGTGAAGTGACGCGGTCTTGTTCCTTGGCGTTCTTATCGGGGTGCACTGCCGGAGTCTTAATGGAAAGGTGCGCACCATTTGCGCGGCGGGGCCCGTCCGCAACGCAGAACTTGCATCTGTAGGGCCGGGCTGGACCGCGCTTTGGGTAGTAAAAACAACAAGATACGCCGACAGATCGGGTTGGCTGCGGGCGTGCATTGCATTCTTCGTCCGTCGAATTCCACCTTTTGGAGAAAGCCATGTTCACAACAGTCGGAAAGTGCCTGATCGCTGCGTCGTTGACCGTCGCCCTCGCCTTTGCGCAGGGCCAGAACGGCAAGCTCGGATCGTCCAACGCGCCGAAAACCGGCGCAGGTCTCAACATGACCGCGCAACAGACCATTGAGGGCGCCATTACCAGCGTCCAGATCGCCTATGCTGCGCAGTACCCTTCCATCGTCGTTAACGGTAAGCAGATCAAGGTCGCTCCGGCGTGGTATCTGCTCAATTACGATTTCTCCCTCGCCGCCGGTGAGACGGTTCGCGTTCTTGCCGCACCTTCCAACCTCTCCGGTGATCCCTACCTCTACGCCATTGAAATCACCAAGGTGACCGGTGGTGCGTCCATCACGCTGCGCGATGGCTCCGGCCTTCCGCTGTGGACCGGTTCGAACGGGCAGGGCGCCCGCGCCTTCCGCGGCAGCGCCTTGGGCATCACGGACATCCAGACTGTCAGCGGTGTAATTGACCATGTCACCGCCGGTCTTGGCATCCAGCATCCGACGCTGACGCTGAACGTCGCCGGCACGCTCGTTACCGTCGAACTCGGGCCTGAGTGGGTGCTGGCGGAGAGCGATATCGAGCTGATCCCCGGCTCCACGGCCACGGTCAAGTACGGTGTTGCGGTCTGCGATGGCGATAACGTCGCGCTGGCTATCACCGACGCCTCCGGCGCCACGCTGGTGCTGCGCACCGATGACGGTCTGCCCGCCTGGAACAAGTAACTAGTCAGCAAGACCAGCCCGGAGACAATCGCAATGAGCTACGTTCAGATCAACTCACCGGCGAAGCAGAGCCGCTGGCGGCGCCTGGCTCCGCGGCTGGTCCGCCATGCCGTCATGGCATTCTTCTTCGTGTTCCTGTTGCATGTGGCCTGGGAACACCAGCTAAAGGGAGGGGGGCCGAACGGCTCCCCTTCGGTCGAGGCGTACTGCCCGTTTGGCGGCATTGAGAGCCTCTATCAGTTCATCACCACCGGCGGCTACATCCGCCGCATCGAGCCCTCGGCGCTTCTACTGGCCGGGGCCGTTCTGTTGTTGACGCTCATCTTCAGCCGCGGCTTCTGCGGCTGGATCTGCCCGTTTGGCAGCCTGCAGGAGTGGCTCGGCCTGCTGGGCAAGCGGATCTTCAAGCGCCGGTATAATCTCACGGGGCCGTGGGAGCGTCGGCTGCGCTATCTCAAGTACGTTGTGCTGGGCGTGATCATCGTTTTCACCTGGCATCTGGGCGTGCTGGTGTTCCGGCCCGTCGATCCGTTCCTGGCCTTCTTCCATCTGGGGCAGGGCATTGATGAAATGCCTTGGGCCTATGCCGTGCTCGGCGTGGTGCTGATCGGTTCGCTGAAATACGAGCGCTTCTTCTGCAAGTACGCCTGCCCGCTGGGCGCCGTCATCGGCTTGGTTGGCAAGATCGGCCTGACCAAAGTGACACGTTCGGACGAGGGCTGTAAAAGCTGCAACCTGTGCCAGAAGACCTGTTTCGCGCACATCGACTTTCTGTCGACCAATGAAATCCGCGATGCCGAGTGCAACCACTGCCTGGAGTGCGTCGCTGTCTGCCCGAAGCCGAACGTGCTGCGGCTGAGCGGCGCTCGCTTCAGTTTCTCCGCCGTGCACTACGGCGTGGCGTTGGTGGTTGGGCTGTTGGTGACCATCGGAGCCAGCCAGGCGCTGGGCTACTGGCGCACCAAGCCTGCCGCCGTGGCCTTCACGAATCTGGCCGGCAAGGCGGACCCGGAGCAGATCCGCGGCTGGATGACCTTGGGAGAAATCTCCAAGGGCTACGGTGTGCCGCTGGACCGGCTCTACGCCAAGGCCGGACTACCTCCCACCGTCACCCCCAGCACACGCCTGAACCAAGTGGCCAAGACCTACAAGCTGGAGTTCGAGCCGGACAAGCTGCGCGAGATTGTGCGTGAAATGATTGCGAGCCCCGTGGTGCCCGTGGCCCAGGCCTCTGCCGCGCCAAAGCCCGCGCCGAATCCCAAACCAGCCGGCGCCGCGAAGAAGGGCGACCCCAAACAGCACTCCGGTGGCGAGGAGCCCGAGGTCAAGGGCATGATGACGCTCAATGAGATCGCACTCAAGACCGGTGTGCCGAAGGCCTGGCTGGTTGAGGCGCTCAACCTTCCACCCACGGTGGATCCGCGTGTTCCTGTGCGCGAGTGGATGCACGCCGAGGGACACTCGATTGGTGACTTGCGCGATGCCGTGGCCGGCTACCGCGCCCGCGTTAAACCGCCTCGTCGATGATGGCCACCATCGCCCGTTCGACTTCGGCCGCCGTCGTTTGCACGGCGGCCGTTGTCGCGAACGCCTTCATCAACTGCGTGGGCAGCATGGTGGTCACTGCCACACCACCAGTCCCGGCATAGACGGAGATCCGGCAGGGCAGCATCGATGACACTTCAGGCGCATCCGACAGAACGGCTTTGGCGTGGCGGGGATTGCACACCTCATAGACGCGCACTTCGTTGCCGAACTCCACGCCCTTGGAGTTCATCAACTGTTTCAGGTCGTGAACTGCAATCACGCCGAAGCTCTGGCGCGCCGCGGCGGCGCGGATCGCCTGATCGAGCTCGTCCAGGTTCTTATGAGTGGTTTTGTGATAGAGCATGGCAGAACGTAGACTCGCCTTTGAGTCTATCTGTTCTGACGCCCGTAACGGCCGCGACGCCACAACGGAGTTCCGTCTTCGTCGCGCAAGCGGATGGAAATCTTATCGGCGGGAATGGAAATGGTCTGGGCGGCGATGGCGTCGCCGTTCTCGAAGCCCTTCACAATGGCCGTCGAACCGGCCTTGGGGTTGAAATTCTGCTCCATCAAATACCGCATCGAGCCAAGCATTACGCGCCGTGTGCCCTTTTCGGTCTTCAGCTCCAGGTAAGGCATGCCTGCTCCGTGTGTCACCTGGACGCGCGTAATCGTGCCCTTCAGCTCCACGGCCGGTTCGGAGGCGCGGTCCGTCTGGGCCGCGCCACAAGCCGCCATGCCGCACAGGAGCACTATGAACCGGGCTCGATTCATCGTCGTTCTCCTAAACTCCGCATGACTTATCCATCATGTCATCTATCGCCACGCGTTGCGGCCCCGCCCCATCGTCTGCCCGTTTCTCGGGCAGTTGGCGCCGCCGCAGCCGCGCTTCTGCCCACGCCCGGACATGGCGCGTCCACGGCCCTGTCCCACGGCCTGACCGGTGATGTCGCAGCGGCCGTCTTTGTTGCTATCGCCGTAGGCGCGCGGCGTGCCGCCACGGCCCTGTTGTGCTGGCGCCAGCAGTGCAAAGCCAACCAGCGCGGTTCCCAGTGCGAAGAGAATTCGTTTCATCGCGACCTCCGCCATGTTGATTGGCACGCCGTTCGCCAAACCGGTGACGCAGGATTATCAATGCCATACGATAGAGGCTGGCGCTTGTGGGCGCAAGAGCTGCGCGCTCTGCGGCCTCGGGTGCGCAGCTTTTGCACAACAGGAGGCGATGCGCGGTGAAGGCGCTCTGGAAACCGCTTGGTCTGCTGTGGGCCGTACTGACGCTGGCGCTGCCGGCGCTGATGGTTTTCAGCGCCCTGCGCACTTACCGGTCGCTTGAGGACCAGAAGACGGTTTATTTGCGCAGCCGCGCCGCCGCCATCGCGGCCCGTCTCGAACATCTTCCCGAAGGGCTCTCAGCCGGCGACATCAGTGCCACCTTCGATGATGAGCCGGGCTTGGCCGAAGTTGCCGTCCTGGAGCCGCCCGCCGACCCTGAAAAGGACGCGCTCGCCTCGCTCTGGCTGGGCCGCGAGCTGTTCCGCACGGCCGTTTCGGGCGGCCTGTTCCGCGCCTGGGTGCCGTTCCACGGCCCGAGCGGCGTGCGCCTGGCCCGCATTGACCTGGCCGAGAGCTCTGCCGATTTTTTGGTCGAGCACGCCCGCCATCAGCTCTGGATTGTCAGTTTCGGCGCACTGGCCTTCATTGCGCTATCAATCCTCGCGGCCTGGAGCGTGCGGCGCCGCGTTGCATCAGAACGGCGCCAGTTGGAACTTCAGTACCTCGCCCAAATCGGTGAAATGTCGGCCGTGCTCGCTCACGAAATCCGCAACCCGCTGGGAACCATCAAGGGCTTCGCGCAGCTGCTGGCCGAGCGCCTGCCGCCGGCTGACCGCGAACTTACGGCGCCTATCATCAGCGAGGCCGTGCGCTTGGAAGGCTTGGTCAAGGACCTGCTTCTTTACGGCCGGCCTGCGGCACCCGTCATCCGGCCGGTTGAAACACGCCGTGTTGCCGCATCCATTCTGGCCCACGCCGGGGCTCTGCGTGGCACAAATGATTTTCAGTCCGATGTCGCCGATGTCACTTTTCACACCGATGCGAATCTGCTCGAACAGGCATTGTTGAACCTCGTTAAGAACGCCTTTGAGGCGCTCGATGGCCGTCCGCACGGCACCGTACGGCTTGAGGCCGAGGCGGTTGGCGGCAAAATGGTATGGCGCGTGCTAGATGATGGCCCGGGGCTGGCGGCCGGCGCCGGTACGCCGTTCCGCACCACCAAGGCGTTCGGCACCGGGCTCGGGTTGCCCGTCACCAGAAAGCTGGTGGAGGCGCTCGGCGGCGAGTTCACGATAGTGAGCCGCGCCGCCGGCGGCACCGAAGCCTGTATCAGCCTGCCTATGAATATGGAGTGAAATGTTGAGGGAAGAAATTCTGATTGTCGACGACGACGCTGGCTTCCGTAAGCTGCTCCAAACCATCTTGGCCGGCGAGGGCTATCAAGTCTCCACCGCTGCCACGGTCGCGCAGGCCGGCGACGCGTTCCTCCATCGCCAGTTTCATTTGGTGCTCTCTGATCTGCGCCTGCCTGATGGCGACGGTCTCGATGTGCTGCGCGCCGCGAAGGCCGCTTCGCCTGCCACGCCTGTCATCATGATCACCGGATTCGGCACCGTTGGCTCAGCCGTCGAGGCCATGAAGCTGGGTGCTGCCGACTATCTCGGCAAGCCACTCGGCAGCCCGGACGAGCTCCGTCTACTAGTGCGCAACGCGCTTGAATCGAGCCGCGCCGAAATGGAGCGTGATCTGCTTCGCGAGGAGCAACAGGAGCGCTTCGGCTGCGGGATGATGATTGCGGACCATCCCTCCATGCGCCGCGTCATGGAACTGGCCAGCAAGGTGGCGCCCACT
>CAYZIX010000211.1:0-6440 GCA_964478395.1 uncultured Candidatus Solibacter sp. | reverse complement strand
CGCCGCCACGGCCGCCGCCGCGGCGCAGGCAGTCGTGCCGGCCGTCACCACCACCATCACCGTCACCGCCGACTCCGCGCAACAGGGCAACGTGGATCTCAAGCCCAAGCCCGAGCAGCCGAAGCCCGCCACCGGCGTTACAGAGATGCCCACCGCGCCGGTGATCGATTTGAGCGCGGAAAAGGCCGCCATTTACCGCATTAGTCCGGACAATCTGATCGATACGCTCTGGTCGTCAAAGGAAGAAAACGTCTACGACATTGCCGTTCACGGCGCCGAAGTATTCTTCGCAACCGATCAGCGCGGCCGCGTTTACCGCCTGTCGCCGGATCTGAAGGCAACACTGCTGGTGGAGACGCGCGAGGGCGAAACCACGCGCCTCGCCGACACCGCTCAGGGCATTGTCGCCGCCACCAGCAACACGGCCAAGCTTTTCCGGCTGGGCAACACGCCCGCGGCCACCGGCACCTACGAATCGCCAGTTTACGACGCGGGCAACGCCGCGCGCTGGGGCCACCTCGAATGGCGCGCCGATGCGCCGGCCGGCGCATTGAAATTCCGCACACGCACGGGCAACTCATCGCGTCCGGACCGCACCTGGAGCAACTGGTCCGCGCCCATCAGCGCCCCGGACAACGCCGCCGTCAGCAGCCCCAATGCGCGTTTCATTCAATGGCAGGCGGAGCTTTCCTCCGGCGCTGTCATCGACTCGGTCTCCATCAGCTTCCAGCCGCAGAACAACCGCCCCGTCGTGCGCAGCCTGCAAATAATTCCGCAGTGGATCCCCGTCGCGCCCAAGGCCGCGCCCGCACAGCAGGCCCAGGCTCAGACGTCTTACAGCATCACCGTGACCGACGGCGGGGACGCCCAGGCCGCCGCCACAGGCACGCCCACACAAAACGTGTCGCGCAGTGGTTCGCCGCAGCTCTACATCACGTGGCAGGCCGACGACCCCGACGGAGACCGCCTAGTCTACACGGTCTACTACCGCGCCGGGGACGAGCGTGAATGGAAGCTGCTGAAAAGCGATTTGACTGAAAATCTCCTCCAGCAGGAAGCGGAAATGTTCGCCGATGGACGCTATTTCTTCCGTGTTGTGGCGTCCGACCGGCTGGTGAACAGCCCATCCATGGCGCGCGAGGCCGAACTGGTAAGCCAGCCCGTGCTGATTGACCAGACACCGCCCGTGATTACGCTGACGCGGCAACCGGGCAACGAAGTTGTGATTGATATTGAGGCACGCGACTCGGCCAGCCCCATACGCCGAGCCGAGTACTCGCTCGACGGTGCGCCGTGGCGTCTACTCGACCCGCTGGACGGCGTGGCCGACAGCCTAGTGGAACGTTTCGCGCTACGTCTGCCGGCACTCACCGGCGAGCACAGCGTGGTGGTTCGCGCCATCGATTCAGCGGCTAATCCTGGGCTGGCGCGCCTGGTGCTGCGCTGAATGTAATATGATCCGGGAGGTACTCCAATCGTCAGGCACCTTCCCACTATGATGCGCGCTATCCTCGCTTGTTTGACCCTCGCGGCCGCGGCCGCCCAATCCAGTCCCTTTTGCACGGACTGCAACGCCACACGCGAGAATCTGCGCGACGTCTGTGAATATATTGTCAAATATAAGCGCGAAATGCCGACTATTTTCGTGGCCGGCTATTACATGCGCACCCTCGTCGCCGGCTACCAAATTCTCGGCGAGCGCCGTTACCTTGACATCGCATTGGAACATGGCGACGCGCTGCTCAAAAAGCAGTTACCCAGTGGCTACTGGGGCACCGGCTATGGATCCATCTATCTGGCCGACACGGCTAACGCGCTCGGCGAGATTCTCGCGCTCGAAAAACACGCCAGCCCGGAGCGTCGCGCCGCTTACGCCGCAGCCCTGCGTCGTTTTGTCGCGGCCATGGAAAGAGACCGCATGGTCCGCCCGTCGGGCGCCATCGCCACTGGCTTTCGCGGGAAGCCGGACGGCACCATCACCCAACGATACGATGATGATTACACAGTCTCGTCCGCGCTCGTCGGAGGCGAGACATTTATCTGGATGTATCAGCAGACCAAGGATGAAAAATACCGCCAGATCGCCTACAATGCCGTGCGCTGGGTGCTCAATACAATCCGTAAGGATGGCATAATTCCTTACATTCTTCCAGGTGAATACGCTGATCCGGCGGTCCATGGCGATGCTGAAAACAACTTCAATCTTTGGGAGCGCCTCCGCTATACCAACGTGACCTACGTTGGCGAGGGCATCCAGAGTTTTGATCTACACAGCAATCAGCCAGAAATGCGCGCCGAATTACACAAACACTTCAAACCGGTGATTGAATTCGTGCTGCGCACGCAAAACCCAGACGGAAGCTGGGGCGACCCGAGGCCCATTCTCCGCCCGGATTCAAATCGTAGCCCGTGGAACAAACGTCCTCACTCAGACCGCCGTCGCTCCGCTGGCGCCGCGAACGTGCTCACATGGTGGTATCAGAACGTTGAACGCGATCCACGTATCCTGCAAGCCGTACGCGCATTCGATCGATATATTACCGACCCGAAGAATGCCGCCGAGTTCGGAATGTTGCATCGCCGCCCGGTGGCCCCGCCTCCCGTGGCCGGCCAGCCAGCGCATACCGATGAAGATGTAGCCACCGCCCTTACCGGACGCGCTATCGCCGACATTCTCTCACCCGGCATTGATTGCCGTTGGTAAACATATCACTCCATCGCGTAAACGAAATAGCGCGTCACTTTACGAAATCCGAGACGCCGGTAGAGTTCGAGCCCGGCGGGCGAACTTTGCAGCACGACGGGGCCGGTCGCACCGGTCGCGCGCAGTTCGTCCAGAGCATAACGCATGGCGGCCTCGGCAAAGCCATGCCCGCGCAGTCCCGGAAGCGTGGCAATTGAATAAAGCCCCAGGCCGCCGCCCGCGACAATCGCCGCCGTACTGGAAACAGCCAAACCGCCGTCGTAGGCCAGCCACACGCGCAAGGGCGAGCGCCATGCCGGCTCGTACTCATAAACCAGCCGCGCAATATCGGGCGGAATGTGGAAGCACTGCGTGACGATGCTCGAAAACGCCGCTCGTGTCTCAGCGTCTTCCACGCGACGAAATTCCAGATGCGGCAAGTGGCGGCGCGGCGCAGGCAACGCATCAACCTCCATGCCTGGCGAATCGGCAATCGGGTGCAGACCACGGCGCTCGCAGACGCGGTCCAGACGGCCCACAGAGATTGATCCCAGCAGGTGCTCGCAAAACCAGAACGACCATTTCCTGTTTTGGCGCGTGTAGTGCCCCTGCGCCAAGTCCAGACGCCGTTCCAATTCACCATCCACCCCTGAGACTGGCGCATCCAGCAGCGCGATATTGAATACCGGGAAGGCAACTCTCGCCGTGATCAGACGCACGCCCCCCAGCGACACAGTCTCGCCGTAAAAACCGAGCGAGGCCGCCAGGTTCGCGGCGTTGCGTTCCCACGGGCGCATCTGAAAAGTCATAACAGGCTCAAGGGGTCGACGTCTACGCCCAGTGCCGTCGCCGGCCATTTGGCCTCCAGCGCGCGCCGGCGCACGCCTTGCAGCAGTGTGTTCAGTTTCGGCCGCGACAGCGCCTTCACCAGCGTCTGATAGCGGAACTCCTTTTTGAGCCTCGCTACGGGCGCCTCGGCCGGACCCAGCACCTTGATGCCCTCACCTGCGCTAGAAAGCACTTCCGCCACCTGGCGGCTCATGGCTAGCGCCTCTTCCTGGCGTTCGGAACGCACAATCAGACTGGCCATGGCGCAGAACGGCGGATAGCGCATTGCGCGCCGGAAATGCAGCTCTTTTTCGTAAAATTGCGCGTAATTCTGCGCCGCAGCGCACTCAATGGCGTAATGGCCGGGGTTCGATGTCTGCACCAGCACGGTGCCGGGCAGTTCGTGGCGGCCGGCGCGCCCGGCCACCTGCGTCAGTAGCTGAAAAGTCCGCTCAGCGGCGCGGAAATCGGGCAGCGACAGGCCGATATCGGCATTGATAACGCCCACTAACGTGACGTTCGGAATGTCGTGGCCCTTGGCGATCATCTGAGTGCCCACCAGGATGTCGTACTGATGTTCGCGGAAGCCGCCCAGAATGCGCTCAAACTGTTTCTTGCCAGTAGCCGTGTCACGGTCCAGCCTCGCGATACGGGCGCGCGGAAAGGCGCGGTGCAATTCGTCCTCCACGCGCTCGCTGCCGCTGCCCATCAAATAGACGTGCTCGCTGCCGCACGCCGGGCACACTTCGGGCACGCTCCGGGCGTAATTGCAGTAGTGACACAGCAGACGGTTGTCGCGGCGGTGATAGGTGAGCGCCACGGCACAGTTGATGCAGCCGACGCGCTCGCCACAACTGCGGCAGGCCAGACATGATGAAAAGCCGCGCCGGTTCATCAGCAGCATGGCCTGCTCACCGGCGGCCAACTTCTCTGAAACGGTGTTGACCAGTTTGCGTGAAAACAGCGAATTCTGGCGTGTTTCCAGGAATTCTTCACGCATGTCAATCAACTCCACCGCGGGCATGGGGCGGTTGGCAACACGCGCATTCAACTCCAGCAGGCGCGATTTGCCGCGTTCGGCATTGAAGCGGCTTTCCAAACTTGGCGTGGCCGACCCGAGCACCGCCACGGCGTGCGCCGCCCTGGCGCGTACAATGGCCACGTCGCGGCCGTTGTAGCGCGGCGTTTCTTCCTGTTTGTAGCTGGAATCGTGCTCCTCGTCGACAATCACCAGCCCCAGGTTCACTACCGGAGCGAAGACAGCCGAGCGGGTGCCCACCGCCACGCGCGCTTCGCCCTTGCGCAGCCGCCGCCACTGGGCCGAACGCTCTGAATCGTGAAATGCCGAATGCAGAATCGCCACCTGATCGCCGAAACGCGATTCAAACTGCGCGGCCATGGCGGGCGTCAACGCGATTTCCGGCACCATCAGCAGCGCGCCGCGCCCGGCCGCCAACGCGGCCTCAATCGCACTCAAGTAGACCTCGGTTTTGCCCGAACCCGTCACACCGTGCAGCAAAAACGTCTGGTAGGCGTGCGCATCGATGGCCTTTCGGATCTCGTCGAAAGCGGCCTGCTGCGCATCGTTCAACTCATGCCGCGGACGCGCCCAGCCGCTCTCGTTGCTGCTGAGTTCCACCTTCAATTCCAGCCAGCCGCGCCGCGCCATGGCGCGCGCTGCGCGCGACGCGTCCTTCACCGCCGCGTCCACTTCAGCCAAGTTGTGCACGCCGGGGTGCAATTCAAGGTACGCCAGCAACTCCCGCTCCGCTTTCTTGAGCTTGACGCCCTCCGGCCGCGCCGTGAACACCACCGACAGCCGCGACGCGGCGGCGCGCAGCGGATCGCGCGTGGCCACGTCCTGCTCCAACTCGACCATGCCCTTCTTCTCAAGCGCACGGACTATCTTTTGAGCGCCAGCCACCTTGCGTTCGAGTGTCGATTCAGACAGCGAGCGGAACTCCAGCGCGCGCAGCAACTGGATGGATGGGTCCTCGCCCGCCTGGCCGGCCAGCAATTGGCGGGTCATATCGCGGCCGCGGTCGGTCAGAGCCCAGACGCGCGTCGAGCGCACCTCGCCGGCCAGCGGCGCCATGGTACGCAGCACTTCGCCGAGCGGCGCACAGTAGTATTCGGCCACCCAGCGGCCCAATTCAAGCAGTTCCGGCTCAAAGGCAGGCTCGGCATCCAGCAGCAGCAGGGCCTCGCGCGCGGCGGCCTGCGGCGGCGTGTTGTGCAGCTTCAGCACGACGCCGGTGAGCCGGCGCGAGCCGAACGGCACCACCACGCGGCAGCCGGCGCGTACGCGATGGCGCAGCGTTTCCGGTAGGCGGTAGGTGAACAGACGGTCCAACGGCACGGGAAGGCTTACGTCTATGTATTCAAAAAAGTCCTCCATGTCCGGTAACCTTTAGCCCCTGTGGCAACGCTTTCTGAGGAGTAGGAGACCACCCATGAAAACCATCCTCTCCATTTTCGTTGCTCTTGTCCTGGTTGCCGGCATTGCCTGCGCCGCGTCGATCGACGGCGTCTGGGTGTCACAGCGCACCATGGGCGAGCGTACCATTACCCAAACTTTCACGCTGAAGACCGATGGAAGCACGTTGACCGGAACCATTAGCGTAGCGTTCGGCGACATGGAGCCCCGCGTCAGCGAGATCAAGGAAGGCAAGATCGACGGCGCTAAGTTCACCTTCAAGACCGTCATGCAGACGCCGAATGGCGAGATGACCTCCACTTACGAAGGCACCGTGGAAGGCGATGTGCTGAAAGGCACGTCCATGCGCGAGGGCGGCCAGCCGCGCCCGTTCGAAGCAAAGCGCAAGTAGGTTTGCAGAAAACTCAATTTGCGGCGGGCGGCAGGATCCGCACGGGTCCTGCCGCCCGGTTTGTCTCCGTGTGCTTAGAAGAGACATAAGGGACTTTTCCG
>CAYZIX010000210.1:0-6521 GCA_964478395.1 uncultured Candidatus Solibacter sp. | reverse complement strand
ATGAAGATGAGACAGGTGTTCGACTTTGAGACCGTGCCAGTGAGCTTGCGCATGGCCTGTGACATCAAGCGCGCCTGGACGCCAACAAAGGTGTCGCCCATTTCGCCGTCCAGTTCTGCCTTCGGCACTAGGGCGGCGACCGAGTCCACCACAACAACATCTACGGCGTTGGAGCTGATCAGCGCCGAGGTGATTTCAAGCGCCTGTTCGGCGTAGTCCGGCTGCGAGACGAGGAGATTGTCGACGTCAACGCCCAGCTTGCGGGCATAGATCGGGTCAAGGGCATGCTCAACATCAACGAAGGCGGCCATCCCGCCGTTCTTCTGTGCCTGTGCAACAACCTGCAGGGCAAGCGTGGTTTTACCCGACGATTCAGGTCCGAACACTTCGATAATGCGCCCGCGCGGGAAACCGCCCACACCGAGGGCATAGTCGATTGACACCAGACCGGCTGAGATAACGCTCACCGGGACAATCGTGTCGTGCGCACCGAGGCGCTGGATGGTGCCCTTGCCGAACTGCTTTTCAATGTTACCGAGCGTAACTGATAGAAGGCGTTGCTTTTCCTTATCGTCGAGAGCCATTGCCGCAGGCCTTTCCTTTCGAATCACCCAGTATAGCAGCGGCTTGCCGAGCCGCTGCTAATATTGTGCAATCTTTTCCGAATCTTCGCCACTAATTTCATGAAGGCGTTGCGCCGATTTTCTGGGAGTTGGAGTATAGTAGTTGCAGTCTGACGCTCACTCCAGGACGATGAAAACAAACCTTCTTGCCTTGCTGCTGGCGGTGACCACCTTATGGGCCGGCGACGTTGTTCCTGGCCGCTATATTTTGGAACTGGAGGGAGTTCCAGCCGCCCGCACCGCCAATCCCACTGCCCGGCGTGCTGAACTGTCTGCGGAGCATACGCGGTTGGAAGCCCGTCTGCGCACGCGTGGCATACGGCCGCGTGCGCGGTTGTCGATGGTAGCCAATGCGTTGGTGGTGGATGCGTTGGATGACGCTCCGCTGGCAGCGCTGCCGGGCGTCAAACGCGTGTGGCCAGTTCACAGTCTCACCCTGTCGCTAAACAACGCTGCTGTGGCACACCACTTCGCGCAGGCGTGGGATCTGGCCGGAGGGCGTGACACGGCCGGATCGGGGATCAAGATTGGGCTTTTGGATACTGGCATCGACGCAACACATCCGGCTTTTCAGTCAACGGCCACGCCGCCGGAGGGCTTCCCCAAGGCCAGCAGCGAGGACAATCTGGCGCTGACAAACGGCAAGATTATTGTGGCGCGGAGCTTCGACGAATCGACGATTCAGGATACCTACGGCCACGGCACGGGAGTGGCCATGGCGGCCGCAGGGCTGCGCGTGGAAAGCCCGGAGGGAACGATTTCCGGCGCGGCGCCAGGGGCCTGGATTGGCGTCTATCGGGTCTTTGCGCAGGAAAGTCACACGACGAGCACGGATGTGGTTCTGGAGGCCATTGACTGGGCAGTGGCGGACGGAATGGACGTGATCAACATGAGCCTGGGGGCCACGGGCGCGCTTGGGCCCGAGAACGATGAGTTGTACGTTTTGGGTGCGAAGCCGGCCAGCGACGTTGGCATTGTCATTGTCAATGCTGCGGGGAATGACGGCACTCCGATGAGCGTTGATGACACGGCGGCTGGCGAGCGTGTGATTGCGGTGGGCGCGAACAACGCGGTGACTTCAAAGTCAGCCAGCGTGGTGCCGACGGTGGGCGCGAAGGTGACCGGGCAGGGCTCATCGAACTCTTCCGGCGCCGCAACAGTGATGGGGCCAGCACTCAGCGTGGCGGCTCTGGACAACGAATTTGGGTGCCAAGCCTATTCGGTGGATCTGACCGGCTTCATTCCAATTGTTGAACGGGGCGGCTGCACTTTCGCCGACAAACTGGCCAATGCGGCGGCGGCCGGGGCTGCTGCGGCAATCGTGTATAACTCGTCTGAGCCGCCAAGCGGCAGCTCCGATGATGTGTTGACGATGGACGTGTCGTCCAATCCGACCATCCCGGGCGTTTTCGTCGGCCGGGCCGGCGGACTGCAATTGCTGGATGACCTGGCGAACAACGAGGATTTCCAGGTAGCCGTACGATTTCCATCGACGAGGCCGAACACGATTTCCTACTTTTCGAGCCTTGGCCCATCGGTCGATTTGCGCATCAAGCCGGATCTGGTGGCCAGCGGCTCACCCGTCTACACGGCCGGAGTCATTGCCGACTCGAGCGAGTGTTCAATTTGCGATCCCAGCGGCTACGTCACCACGCAGGGCACGAGCTTTTCGGCGCCGCTGGTGGCTGGCTCGGCCGCGGTGCTGAAGGCGGTGCGTCCAGAGTTGGATGTAGACGCCTACCGTTCGCTGCTGGTGAATTCCTCCATGGCGATGGTCAACTCAAGTGGGGAAACGTTGCCGGTAAACACTGCTGGAGCCGGGGTGCTGGATTTGGAGAATGCCATGCGTTCGACCGTGGCGGCCGCTCCGGTGTCGGTGAGCTTTGGTTCCGGGAGTGGAAGCATTGATCTGACGCGGGAGTTTGTGCTTCGCAATCTCGGCACTACCGATACTGAGTATGAACTGAGCCTGGAGACTGCCGCCAACTCCCAGCCGGAACTCTCGGTAACCAATCTGGCGGTTCCGGCAGGTGGAAGTGGAACGGCAAGTTTGGCGTGGAAAGTAGATGGCTTGGCGCCGGGGGCGTACGAGGGATTTGTGAAGGTGGTGGATCGGAGCACCCTGATTGAGAGCAGAATTCCCTATTGGCACGGGGTGACGGGCGGGGCTGCGGCCGCGCTGACCGAGATCGGTACCAATCCGGCTACAATTTACGCCGACAGCGTCTTCTATGTTTTTTTCAGATTGCACGATGACGCGGGATTGCCGGTGACGGCCCGGCCCGTTGTGACACCGATTTACGGCGGTGCCACGGTGATCAGCTTAAGTGCCTCATCCTACTACCCGAATACCTGGGTACTGAGGGCTCTCGGAGGCCCTGTTGCAGGCTGGAGCATCTTCCAGGTGCAATCGGGAGACGTGGCGCTGAGCTTGGCTGTAAGAACGTACTGACAGTTCGGACTTGACAATCTGTGAGAATGCGATAGAGTGTCGAAAGATAGTATCTTTTGACTTCAGCGGCCGATGCCCGGCCAGACGGGGCGTGGCCGCTCTTTTTTTAGGCCCTCGAACCGGGCTACCTTGGCTGATCTATAATCAAGACATCATGGAGCTGAAGAAGAAGCTCGAGGAAGAGATCACCGCACTCGAATACGAATTGCGCAACGAGCTTCCGAAAGAAATCCTGAAAGCCCGAGAGCACGGCGATCTGAGTGAAAACGCGGAGTTTCATGCCGCCAAGGAGCGTCAACGTTACGTTGACGCCCGCCTGTCTCAACTAAAGAAGCGATTGGCCGACTTTTCGATGGTCGACCTGACAAAGATCCCGCATGACCGGGTGGGGCTGGGCTCCAAGGTGACTGTGCTCGATCTCGACAAAGACGAAGAAGTTCGTTACAAGATCGTGGCCAGCGAAGAGGCAGACGCGGCAAACGGCATGATCTCCACCAGCAGTCCGATTGGCCGTGGCCTCCTCGGCAAGAAGCAGGGAGATGAAGTCTCAATCTCGATTCCCGGCGGCGTCCGGAAGATGGAGATTCTCACACTGACGACAATACACGACGCCGCCGAGTAGGGACAGTTCCTGTCATGACGTATACACGCGCCATTGGTGTTGGCGCCGGTAAGATTCTGTATTGGATTGTGCGCGGGCTGGCGCTGTCGCGGATTCATCCAAACGTTCTCACTTTCATCGGGCTGGTGATCAATATCTATGCCGCCGCGCTGCTGGGGGCAGGGAAGTTCTTCTGGGCCGGGCTGGTGATTATTGGCGCCGGGCTGTTCGATATGGTGGACGGCCGGGTGGCGCGCGAAACTAAGCGGGTGACGCGCTTCGGCGCCTTCTTTGATTCAGTGGTGGACCGCTATTCCGACTTGGCCTTGCTGATGGGCCTGCTGGTGTATTACGCCACGATCAATCGCAATTTTTACGTCGTGCTAACGGCTGTGGTGATGACCGCATCGGTGATGATCAGCTACACGCGGGCGCGGGCCGAGAATGTAATCCCATCCTGCAAGGCTGGGTTTTTGGAGCGCCCGGAGCGTGTTGTCCTGGTGATCATCGGGGCGCTGTTCAACCGTATGGCGCCGGTGTTGTGGATCATCGCTGTGTTAGGCAATATTACGGTTATCCACCGCATGATGCACACCTGGGATCACACCAAGTTGATGGACGACCGGGATGCGGCCACGCGTCCGCTGGGCTAGTCCTCGAAGATCACGAACGACTGACCGTAGACTGCCGTGTGGGTCATGGAGAGCTGTGTCTGCCGGACTCCCATACGCGCGGCGATAGCTGCGGCAACGCCGTGAAGTTCAAGCGTCGGCCGGCCGCTGGGCAGATTGCGCACCTCAAAATCCTGCCATCGCACTCCCCGGCGCCAACCGGTGCCGAGCGCCTTCATGCCCGCCTCTTTGGCCGCAAAACGCGCTGCGTAACGTTCAAACTTGTTTGCTTTGCGCTCGACATAGGCGATTTCGTCAGGCGTGAAGACACGCGCCAGAAAACGCGCGCCGTAACGGTCGACGGCCTCGCGTATGCGATCGACCTCGGCCAGATCGATGCCGGTTCCAAGAATCAATTCCATCCTCCCGTGTTTTAAGGCTATCATGGGGCTGGCCTGCCGCCGGTTGCGCCAGAACCAGGACTCGAAACACGTGATCTCACTTCGGCCGGCTTTGCCCGGCGATGCACCGGAAATACACTATCTGCTCGAACGTTGCTATGGCCGTCCGGACGAAGCCCAACTGGTGGAACGGTTGCGCAGTTCCTCTGACGCCGTGCTGGAGCTGGTAGCCGAATCAGGTGCGCGGCTGGCCGGACACATTCTCTTCTCAAAGCTGACTCTGAAGGCCGTTAAGCGGGCCGTACGCGCCGTCGCTCTGGCCCCTGTCACCGTGCACCCTGACCTGCGCCACAGAGGCATTGGCGGGGCCTTAATCAAGATGGCAATTCCCATGCTGTCGCACATGGGCTACGACGCGATTTTCGTCTGGGGGCAGGCAGACTATTATCCTAGATTCGGATTTTCTGCGGATGCGGCGGCCGGAATGAGCGGTCCATTCCCGCCTGGAACGCAGTGGATGGCGCTGGAGCTGACTCCCGGCTCATTGGACGCGTTGGGCGGTGCCGTGCATTATCCGGCTGCGTTCGAAGAACTGCGCTGAAACTCCTGTGCAGGTTGGGGAGATTGCGTCCGCCGTATACTAAATTTGGCGGTTGTGACGCCGAACTCCCGGCCGCCTTTTCCCTACGAGGCGAGTTCAAAAAACAATGTCAAAACGATATTTCTGGCCGTTGATGCTGGTGGTCATGGCTGCGAGCGGCTCTTTTGCACAGGATTCAAGAGTTCGCACTGGCTGGTATAACGGCGATTGGCAGTCGGGGCTGCCCGGTCTAGCCAACTGGTACTCGTCGAGCACCGAATACACGCGGGTTTACGACGACTTTGTGGTGCCGGCAGGTGGTTGGACCGTGGTTGGTGTCTTCTCGGTCGATCACATGGACTTCGATGGAATCACGAAGGCCGCCTGGGAGATCCGCAAGGATATGTCGCCGGGAAAGAGCGGAAAGAAGGTGGCCTCCGGTGTCAGCCCGGCCACCCAAATCAAGATTCAGGGCCGGCTGCCTTCCTCCGGCGACCCGCTCATCGGATATCAGATTGAGGTCACGGGATTGAAGCTCCATCTCGCGCCCGGACGTTACTGGCTGAGTGTGGCGCCAGTCGGGAAGAACGTGACATGGTTCATCTGCGCGACAACGGGAGCTAATGCCATTGGCGACCCGCCGGGCTCCAATGGGAGCGCGCTTGTCGACCACCCGGGCTTCCGCGAGCGCTATGCCAGCGCCTTGCGTCAGGGCTCCAGAGGACAGATGGGAAGAGCTGCGGACTTTTCGATGGGTGTGCTGATCGAGCCGGCGAAATAGCGCGCAGACTAAGAGGCTGGCGGAAGGGGTGGGATTCGAACCCACGGACGGCTTGCACCGTCGCCGGTTTTCAAGACCGGTGCATTGAACCGCTCTGCCACCCTTCCGCTTCTTCTATGATGCCAGACTATTTGACCTGAGCGATGATGGTGATGGCCACCAACAGAACAATATTGCCCAACCAGCCCAGCCGTATGGCTTTCGGGCTGGCGCCTTTCCACTCGCCGGTGAGCGCTCCCCAAACGTTGCCGATGACAATGACGATGGACATGAAGATGGGCCAGCCGAGCACGGTGCCCAGCCGCGCGCCCATTTGCGAAGCGCCCATGCCGTAGATGCTGACGCCGCCGTACCACAGCACGCCCATCACGGCCGCGCCCAACCAATAGCCGGTGCTGGTGCCCACGGCCGTGTACTCACCCCATGTTTTGTTCTTCGCCAGCAGGTAAACGGCGTAGCCCGCGTTGGGAAT
>CAYZIX010000209.1:0-6523 GCA_964478395.1 uncultured Candidatus Solibacter sp. | reverse complement strand
GCTTGTCATCGCTCGACGCCATCTATCAGGCCTGTCTGCTGCGTTTCCGGCCCATCATGATGACGACCATGGCTGCACTGCTGGGTGGCGTGCCGCTGGCGCTCGGTACCGGAACCGGCTCGGAGCTGCGCCGCCCATTGGGCATTACCATCGTCGGCGGCCTGATCCTCAGCCAGTTGCTGACGCTCTATACGACGCCGGTGATTTACCTTTACTTCGACCGGCTGGCGCGCCGATTCTCACGGCAGCGCCAGGCAGGGTAGCGCGATGAACATCTCCGCGCCATTCATTCACCGGCCGGTGGCGACAACGCTGCTAACCATTGCCATCTCGCTGGCCGGCGGGGTGGCCTTCGGGCTGCTGCCGGTGTCGCCGCTGCCGCAGGTGGATTTCCCCACCATTTCGGTGAACGCCAGCCTGCCGGGGGCCAGCCCGGAGACGATGGCGTCTTCCGTGGCGACGCCGCTGGAACGGCAATTCAGCCGCATCGCGTCGGTGACGGAGATGACGTCGTCCAGTTCGCTTGGGTCCACCAGCATCACGCTGCAATTCGACCTGAATCGCAATATCGACGCCGCAGCGCGCGACGTGCAAGCCGCCATCAACGCCGCACGCGGCTACCTGCCTACCAATCTGCCGAACAATCCGCGCTACCGCAAGGTGAATCCGGCCGATTCGCCGATCTTCATGCTGGCGCTCACCTCTGATGTGCTGACGCGTGGCCAGATGTATGATGCCGCATCGTCGATCATGGCGCAGAAGCTCGCACAGGTGCCCGGCGTCGGCCAGGTGACGGTGGGCGGAAGCTCGTTGCCAACGGTGCGCGTCGAGTTGAATCCGGGTGTCATGAACCGGCTCGGCATCGGTTTTGAGCAGGTGCGCACGGCCCTCAGCACAGCCAATGCGAATCTGCCCAAGGGGCATTTCTCCGATGACCAGCGGACGTGGGAAATCGGCTCCAACGACCAGATTTTCAAAGCGGTCGATTACGAGCCGCTCGTCGTGGTTTACAAGAATGGGTCAGCCGTCCGTATCAAGGACATCGGACGTGCGGTCGATTCCACCGAGGACATCCGCAACGCCGGCTATGCCAACGGTAGGCCTTCCGTGTTGCTGATCCTCTTCCGCCAGCCCGGCGCCAACATCATCGACACGGTGGACCGCGTGCGCTCCGTCCTGCCGCAATTGCGCGCCTCCATGCCGCAGTCGATCAAGATGCGCGTGGCGATGGATCAGACCGTGACCATCCGCGCCTCGGTGCGCGACACCGAATGGACGCTCATCATCTCGGTGCTGCTGGTGATCCTGGTGGTGTTCGTCTTCCTGCGCAATTGGCGGTCGACCTTCATTCCCAGCGTCGCCGTGCCGGTCTCGCTGATCGGCACCTTCGGCGTGATGTATCTCTGCGGCTTCAGTTTGGACAACCTGTCGCTGATGGCGCTGACCATCTCCACCGGCTTTGTCGTGGACGACGCAATCGTTGTGATCGAGAACATCACGCGCTACCTGGAACAGGGCATGGGGCCGTTCGAGGCCGCACTACGGGGGGCTCGCGAAATCGGCTTCACGGTGATCACCATGAGTGTCTCGCTGATCGCCGTCTTCATCCCGTTGTTGCTGATGGGTGGGATTGTCGGCCGCCTGTTCCGCGAATTCGCCATCACACTGTCGGTGGCCATCGCCGTCTCGATGCTCGTTTCGCTGACCGCCACGCCGATGATGTGTGCGCACCTCTTGCGTGAACACGTCGACCACGGCCGATTGTACCGTTTCACCGAGCGGCTGTTTCAGGCCGTCGTCGGCGCTTACGGCCGCACGCTGACCGTTGTGCTGCGGCACTCTTTCATCACGCTGATGATCCTGCTGGCCACCATTGGGCTGAATGTCTATCTCTACATCCACGTGCCCAAGGGCTTCTTCCCACAGCAGGACAACGGGCGCATGATGGGCTCCATCCAGGCAGATCAGGCGACTTCGTTCCAGGCGATGGACCACATTCTGCGTCAGATGGTGCATATCGTGTCCAACGATCCGGCCGTCGATACGGTGAACGGCTTCACTGGCGGTGGCACGGTCAATACGGCGCGCATGTTCGTCTCGCTCAAGCCGTTGGCCGAGCGCGGCATCGGGGCCGATATGGTGATTGCGCGGCTACGGCCCAAACTGGCGCGTGTGCCGGGTGCGACGCTGTTCCTTCAGGCTGCGCAAGATATTCGTGTCGGTGGCCGCATGAGCAACGCGCAGTACCAATTCACCATGCGCGGAGACAACCTGTC
The DNA here is from genome assembly GCA_964478395.1 of uncultured Candidatus Solibacter sp. GTDB lineage: Bacteria > Acidobacteriota > Terriglobia > Bryobacterales > Bryobacteraceae > Paludibaculum. The sequence goes on along the minus strand of CAYZIX010000209.1, from coordinate 4,247 downwards.
CGACCTCACCAAGTATGCGCCGCTGATGTTGAGAGAGCTGCGCACGCTGCCTGAAATCACGGACCTGAGCTCCGACCAGCAGAACCGTGGCCTGCAAGCGCGGCTCGAATACGATCGCGAAACCGCGGCGCGCTTCAACATCTCGCCGCAACTGATCGACGCCACTCTCTACGACGCCTTCGGCCAGCGCCAGGTGTCCACCATGTACACGTCGCTCAACCAGTACCACATCATTATGGAGGCGGCGCCCGAGTACTGGCAGGATCCGCAGGTGTTACGCGACATCTATGTCCGCACGCCTTCAGGCCAGGCCGTGCCGCTTAGTGCTTTCTCGCGCTACACCACGTCCACCGCGCCGCTTTCGGTTCCACACCAGGGACTGTTTCCGGCCGTGACGCTTTCATTCAACCTGTCGCCGGGCGTGGCGCTGGGCGACGCGGTGGAGGCTATATACGACGCGGCGCGCCGGGTCGGGCTGCCGTCCACCGTGCAGACTGGTTTTGCCGGCAACGCGCGGGCCTACCAGGATTCTCTGGGGAGCCAGCCGTTGTTGATTCTGGCCGCGCTGGTCGCCGTCTACATCGTGTTGGGCATGCTCTACGAGAGCTACATACACCCCATCACGATTCTCTCCACTCTGCCGTCGGCCGGCGTCGGGGCACTATTGGCGTTGATGCTGATGCGCACCGAGCTGAGTGTGATCTCGATTATTGGCATCATCCTGCTGATCGGCTTGGTGAAGAAGAACGCGATTCTGATGATCGATTTCGCGCTGGCCGCTGAACGTGGTTCGGGTAAGAGCCCGCGCGAGGCGATCTTCGAGGCCTGCCTGCTGCGCTTCAGGCCAATTCTGATGACGACCATGGCCGCGCTGCTTGGCGCACTGCCGCTGGCGCTTGGCCGCGGTGTGGGTGGAGAGTTGCGCCGCCCGCTTGGCGTGACCATCATCGGTGGATTGCTGGTGAGCCAGGTGCTGACACTCTACACGACGCCGGTGGTTTACCTCTATTTCGACCGTATGCAGCACTGGTGGCAGCGCAAGCACGGACGGGAGGCGCTCCAGTGTTCCGAATGACCGTCATTAGCGCCACCGGCGATGCCATCACGTACGGCCTTGGCGGCCATATCAGCAAGGAGTCGCTACCGGAACTGGAGGCGGCCATCCGCTCCGGCGGCGCTCAACATCGAGTGGTGCTCGACCTCGCTGAGGTCACGCTGCTCGACCAGGTAACGGCGCGCTATTTCGGCGAGAAGTTGCGCGACGGAGTTGTCCTGGTCAATTGTCCAAGCTACATCCGACATTGGATCTCGCCACACATCGCCCATGAGCCAGAAGCCTGATATTTATCGCATTCTCGCGTCGCTCGCCTCCGTCGCCGCGGCCGTCTCGGCTGGCGCTTGCATGGTGGGGCCGCGCTACCAGGCGCCCGCCGCGCCTGCGCCGCCGGCCTTCAAGGAGCCGCCTCCGGAAGGCTGGAAAGAGGCCCGGCCGGACGACGGCGCATTGCGTGGCCAGTGGTGGAAGATTTACGGCGAGGCCGAACTCGACGCGCTGGAACAGCAGGTTAGCATCTCGAACCAGAACGTGCTTCGTTACGAAGCGCAGTTCCGCGCGGCCAAGGACGCTGTTCGTAGCGCACGCTCCGCGCTCTACCCGACCATCGCGGGCGGTACATCGGTCACGAATTCACGCTCTTCGGCTGCGGCTTCCAGCGGTTCGCACCCGTCGGTCCGCAACAGTCTTCAATTCCCAGTGCTCGACTTTGCCTATCAGGCCGATGTTTGGGGCAGCATCCGGCGCACTGTGCAGGCCAACGCGGAGACGGCGCAGGCCACGGCGGCGCAGCTCGAAAATGCACGCCTTGCCGTGCAGGCCACGCTTGCTCTCGACTACTTTGAACTTCGCGGTACAGACAGCGAGTTGGACGTGCTCGAACACACCGTGAAGTCGTATGAGCAGTACCTGGCGTTGACGCGCGACCGCTTTGCCGGTGGCGTCGCTACCGGCGCCGACGTGGCGCAGGCCGAGACGCAGTTGAGCGCGGCCCGCGCGCAGTTGACCGAATTGGGCGTGAACCGCGCCGTCTACGAGCACGCCATCGCGCTGCTGGTCGGTAAGGCGCCGGCGGAGCTGACCATCCAGCGCCGCGGGCTCAGCGCTCCGCCGCCGGCCATCCCCGTGGCGCTACCGTCGGCGTTGCTGGAGCGCCGCCCGGACATCGCCATCGCCGAGCGTCAGCTTGCCGCGCAGCACGAACAAATCGGCATCGCGCACGCGGCGCTCTATCCAACTATCTCGTTTAGCGGGTCAGGCGGATTCCAGGGCTCGAACCTCGCCAACATTATCAGCTTGCCGGACCGCTTCTGGTCGCTCGGCGCCAGCCTCTCCCAGACGCTCTTCGACGCCGGCCGCCGTCGTGCTGTCATTCAGCAGGAGCAGGACCTGTACGACGCCAGCGTCGCCAACTACCGCCAGACGGTGCTTACCGCCTTCCAACAGGTGGAGGATGCGTTGTCCACGTTGCGCGTGCTCGAAAACGAATCCGGTGAAGTGCGCCAGACCGTCGCCGCCGCGCAGCGCTCGCTCGATATCTCCACCGCGCAGTACAAGGCGGGCGTCAGCAACTACCTGCCCGTGATCACGGCGCAGACCGCGCTGCTCTCCAACCAGCGCACGGAAGTGACGTTGCTTGCGCGGCGTCTGGTGGCCAGCGTGCAATTGATTGAGGCGCTCGGCGGCGGCTGGGATGTCTCGCAACTGCCGTCCATCGACAGCCTGAAGCATTAGCGCCAGCGCCGGCCCGCGTAGAATGGAAGCCGATGAACCGGCGCACGTTTCTCGGCTCCATGACAGGTGGCCTTGCGGCCGCTCCGGCGGTGCGCGCACCCAATATTGTCTACATTCTGGCGGACGATCTCGGCTGGGGCGATCTCGGTTGCTATAACCCGGACTCGCGCATTCCCACGCCGAATCTCGACCGTCTGGCCGCGCAGGGCGTGCGCTTCACAGACATGCACTCGCCCTCGGCTGTTTGCACGCCGACGCGCTACGGCATTCTCACGGGCCGTTACTGCTGGCGCTCGCGCCTGACCAGCGGTGTGCTAAACGGCTACTCGCCCAGTCTGATCGAGCCCGGCCGGATGACCGTGGCGTCATTTCTGAAATCGGCTGGCTACGCCACGTCGGGCGTCGGAAAATGGCATCTGGGCCTGGGAGACCAGGACAAGACCGATTTCCAGCGTCCGTTGCGTCCCGGACCGGTGGACCGGGGCTTCGACTACTACTACGGCATCCCGGCCTCGCTCGACATGCCGCCATATCTCTACTTTGAAAATGATCGCGTCGTGGAGCAGCCGACTGCCTCGACGCCCGGTTCGGGTGGATCGAATCCGACCGGCGCCTTTTGGCGTGGCGGCCCCATTGCGCCCAGTTTGCGCATTGAGGATGTGCTGCCCACGTTGACGCGCAAGTCCGTTGACTGCGTCCGTGCCGCGGCGCGCGCCGGCCGCCCCTTCTTTCACTACTTTGCGATGACGGGCCCGCATACGCCATGGATGCCCACGCGCGAATTCCGCGGGAAGTCGAGCGCCGGTGAATATGGCGATTTCGTCGCACAGGTGGATGATGCCGCCGGGCAGGTTGTGCGCGCACTGGACGAATCGGGCGCTGCGGCCAACACGCTGGTCATGTTTGCGAGTGACAACGGCGCTTATTGGAGGCCGGAGTTTATTGAGCGCTTTCATCATCACGCCAACAACGGCTGGCGCGGCATGAAGGCCGACATCTGGGACGGCGGCCATCGCATCCCGGCCCTGGCGCGCTGGCCCGGACACATCCGTCCGCGCAGCGTCACTCCGGCGCTCGGCTGCCTCACCGATCTCTTTGCCACGGTCGCAGGCCTGACCGGCGGCCGGTTGCCGGACGGCGCCGCCGAAGATAGCTTCAATCTGCTGCCGCTAATGACGGGCTCCGCCGTGCGCTCACCGCGTGAAGCGGTGGTCCACCATTCTTCAATGGGCATGTTTGCGATTCGCGACGAGCGTTGGAAACTCGTGCTTGGACGTGGCTCAGGCGGCTTCACTCCGCCCACCCGAATCGAGCCAAAGCCGGGTGACCCTGTGGGCGAGCTTTACGACATGCACTCGGATCCAGCCGAAACCGTGAACCTCTACAGTCAGAAGCCGGAAGTGGTGGCCCGGCTCTCCGCCTTGCTGGAGCGCTATCGCCGGACGGGCCGCAGCCGCGG
>CAYZIX010000208.1:0-6723 GCA_964478395.1 uncultured Candidatus Solibacter sp. | reverse complement strand
AGTTGCCGGCCAGATCACCTCGCGCGCCCAACTGAATGGCGGCGTTCTTGAGCGGCTCGCCAAAATCGAAACCGAAGTTCAGGGCGGGTGACAGAATGCCCGAGGCCAGGCAAATGAGCAAGCCGGTCATGAAGCCTGCACCGTGACCGCCGGCCGACTCAGGATTCTGGTCCTTCTGCCGCTGGCTGCCCGCCAGCGCGCAGAAGACGATGCCGACGACGACCACCGCCAAGCCACCCAGCAGGCCCATGCCGCGAGGTGTGCCCAGCGCGCCCGGATCGCGAATCAACATCGGAAGCAGCGAGCCGACCGAACTCGTGATGCCGAGGATGATGGCGAACGCCAGACCGATTCCGACGCGCGCAATGCCCAGCCCGAACAGTGTGGAGCCCAGGCCCCAGCCGAAGCCGCAGAGCGCAATTAGGCCCAGCGTGGCGCCGGAGGTATTGGCGAACGCCTGCCCCAGGCCCGGCACCGTGGCCAGCGCCAGGAGAATGGGACAGAAGATCAGACCCACCACCGAATACACCAGCCAGATGTTTTCCCACTTCCATTTGGTGATCTTCTTCATCGGCAGTGCGAAGCTGCCGTGCAGCAATCCGCCAATGATGACGGTTAAGGCGGCACCGAGACTAACTTGTTCGTTCATGTGAATAAAGACCCGCGCCCTGTAGAAATATCACACTTGCGGCCCACGGCGCATAGTCATTTGCCGTGACCGACCGACTGTGCGTACATGACCTTCTGATTCGCGCCGAGCTTCAGCGCCTTGGGCAATTCGTCTCCATGTACGGTGCGGAACCAGCAAGCCAGGCCTTCCGACATGGCAGCCAGGTAGATGTTCTGAGCGATGAAGCCGACGTCCGTACCAGCAAAAACGGCCTGAAGATCCGAATGACTCATCTTGGATTGGTCAGTGACAAAGACAATGTTCATCGCTGCCGTGGCCGCGCCGCCCGGGCCGGTCTTCGAGCGCAGATCGCCCGTCGCCACCGGCTTCAACTGGTTTCCGGCTGGATCGTAAATGTAGGCGCCGCTTTCGAGCACGACGTATAGCTCCGTCTCCTGCCAGTTCATCGCGGACGGCGCCGTGCGGCCAGTGCGGCCGCGCGGGCCCTGCGCGCGGTTGATGCCGAAGCCGGCCCACAGGATGTTGGAAATCTGTTGAGGCGTCAGCTTTCCCGGCGCGAACTCGCGCGTGGTTTTACGTTCCTGCAAAGCCTGATACAGCGGCTTGCCACCCGTGCTCTGTGGCTTGGGCAGCAGGACAGGCTTCAGTTCCTGGGCGAGCAACGGCGCCGCGACCAGCGCCAAAACCATGGCATAGCGTTTCATGAGCTTCTCCTCACTCGGCGGTGGTCAACGTCAGGCGACCGTGCTCGACGCCCTTGGTGGCCACCAGTTTATCCGCAATTTTGCGGACGCTGCCGGCCTTGCCGCGCAACACCAGCACCTCCAGGCAATGGTGATGGTCCAGGTGCACGTGCAGCGTCGAGACGATCTCTTCGTGGTGGTCGTGCTGCATCTCGGTGAGCCGGTCGGTGAGCATGCGCACGTGATGGTCGTAGACCAAAGTCAGCGTACCCACGACGGAGCGCTGGTCGTCGGTGGTAGACGCCTGGATTAGGGTATCTCGAATCAGGTCGCGGAAGGCCTCGCTGCGGTTGGTGTAGCCGCGCCGCTCATTGAGCGTGTCGAAGCGTTCCAATAGTTCTTCGTCAATTGCTACGCCGATGCGCGCCAGTTCACCCATGGGGCCATTATGACGCGAAAATTAGTCCACGCCCGCGGCATGGGCCGCGTCTTTTGTTTCCGGAGGACCAAGGTGAGGCTTCTGCTGCCGTTGGTAATTCTTGCCATTGTTCCGCTCCGCGCCGATGATGCCGCCGCCGCTATTTTGCAGCAGGCCGCGGCCACCGTGCGGAGTTCGAAATCCAGCCACTTCGAAATCATCACTGACGCCATCAGCTCCGGTGAGCGCTACCGGAACTGGACGCAGACGCGGCAACTCTATATCCGCGACGCGGGTGGGCGTGTGCACTACGAGTTTGAAGGCGGCGCCGGACCAGGCTACGCGGTGGCGTCGGACGGAAAGACGGTGACCATCGCGGCGCTGCATCTGCGCGAGTATATGCGCGTGCCGCTCAACGGGCCGCTGTTGGAGATGAAAGGTCTGGGACAGGAAGCGGCCATGGCGTTGAACAGCCTGCGGTCGGCCGAGCAGCTGATCCAACGCTTCGACGGCAATTCCGAACGGGTGGAGCAGATCGGCACCGAGACAGTGGAGATGGATGGGCGCGAGCACGAATGCGCCGTCGTCCGCGTGGACTACCGCGTGCCCGCCAACCTGTTGAAGGTCACCTATTCCGGCCAGACCTTCTGGGTGGACACGACGCGCCACCTGATCTTGCGTGAGGAATACGTCCTGCGGGGAACGCTGAATTCGATGACGCCGTACGCTCCAGCCGAGAGCCGCCGGACGCTGCGTTATGTCAAGGCTGCGGTCGACCAGCCGGTCGCGGACTCGGACTTTGTCTACACGCCGCCACCTGGTTTTCACGAGGTGGACAGGTTGGACCGCCCGAACCCCGGCTCCGCCAAAACATTGATTGGCCAAGCGGCTCCGGCCCTTTCCCTGAAGACCGTAGATGGCGAGCCCTATGATTTTGCCGGGTTGCGCGGGCATGTGGCGCTCGTCTACTTCTGGTATCCGAACTCGCCCTGCCGGGAGCAGATGCAGGTGCTGGCCAAGCTCAAAGCAAAAGGCGCCGATATTGTTTTGCTGGGCGTCAGCAGCGAGCGGACGCCTGAAAAGGCCGTCGATTATCTGAAGGGGCTTGATCCGGGCTGGACACAGCTGCTCGACAACGGCCAACTGACGTGGCGCACGCTCTACAAGCTGGCAATGCCGCAGGGTCTGTTCATCATCGATCGTGACGGCAAAGTGGCCGACGTGGTTATCGGTCCTGACACCGAATTGGGAACGGTAGTGCGCGCGTCGCTCGCGAAGCTCGGCGTTCAGATACCATGACGGCATGCGTTTGCTGTCGTTGCTGATCGCCTGTGCCACTCTGCTGCCCGCCGCCGAGCCCGGCGTGGAAGCGCTCTACCGCGGTTTTCAGAATCCGCCCGCGGCCTATTCCGTGAGCCCGTACTGGTTCTGGAACGGCCGCATCACACCAGTCGAGACACGGCGCCAGATCCGCGCCATGGTGGCGCATGGCGTGCGCGCGGCCGTGGTGATGAATTGGGCCGGTCTGGAGCCGGGCTACCTGACTGAAGCCTGGTGGGAGCAGGTGGGCGTGGCACTCGACGAAGCGAAGGCGGCCGGGCTGACGCTGAACTTCTCCGACGAGTTCCTGTGGCCGAGCGGGCAGGTGTGGGACTACGCGTCGCTCAAGCCCGAGCCCTCGCGCGTGCTGCAACTGCATCCCGAATACCAGATGAAAAAGCTGGTGCTTTCGGACAAAGACCCCGTGGTGCGCGTGGCCGCGCGGGTTGACGCGGACGGCTCGATTGTCGAAGACTCGCTGAAACTGGTGGACGCCACGCCGGGCGAGGGCTGGAAGCTTTTCACCTACAGTCTGGAGCCCGCCGTGGAGCGCGACCAACGGGTGGACCTGCTGAATCCGGCGGCTGTGCGAACGTATATCGATCTGGTGTATGAGCAATACGCGCGCCGCTTCCCGCAACACCTGGGAACAACCATCCGCTTCTTTGTCTCGGACCACGAGGGCGCCTTTGGGGCGCCGCTGCCCTACACGCCGGCGCTGTGGGATGCGTTCAAGGCGCGTCACGGCTACGACCTGCGCCCGCTGCTGCCGCTGCTCAGTAGCGACTCGCCGCGCGCCCAGCAACTGCGCAAGGACTACCTGGATACCTTCGCGTATCTCTACTCGACGAACTACGTGCAGCAGGTGACGGACTGGTGCACGCGGCACAAGGTGGAGCACGGCCATTCGGACATCGAAGAGACGATGCGGTTGCAGGTGATCTGGACCGCCGACATGTGGCGGATGTGGCGCGCCTCGTCGGCCATCTACATTGACGCGCTGATTGAACGGGCGCGGATGCCGATCGACTTCATGGAGGCGCTGTCGGTGGCGCACTTCGAGGGCCGGCCGTTGATGGTGGAGAACCAGGGGCTCACCGGGCACGACTCGTTCTGGAGCCTGGAGAAGGCGCGGCTGGGCTCGAACATGGCGCTGCTGTGGGGCGCGAACCGGCTGATCCCGCATTACTTCGAATACGATCCGACGCACATACAGTACCCGCCGTCGTGGTTCCTCACGCAGCCGCAGTTCGACTATTTCGAGCACTACGCCGATACGGTGCGCCGTGCGCAGTACATGAACGCGCAGGGCCGTCACCGGGCGCGCATCGCCATCTACTGCCCTTGGGAATCGGCCGCCGCCAACGCCGGTTCGCTGTACACGGGCAAGGGGCGCGACTTCATGCGTTGGTCCAACTCGATGGACGCGACGCAGGACTACTACTCCGCGCTGCAACTGGAGCTGGCGCGGCACGGCTATGAGTATCACATCCTGGACGCGCACTACCTGGCCCAGGCGCGGCTGGACGGCAAGGCGCTGGAGCTGGCCGGAGAGCGTTTCGAGACGCTGATTCTGCCGCCGATGTCGTGCATCAGCCCGGAATCGCAGCGCAAGATTGACGCCTTCCGCGCCGCCGGCGGGCAGGTGCTCAGCGTGGAAGCGCACGCGCACGAGCTGTTCATGACGAAGTGGAACTACACGCGGCGCATCGAGACGCCGCAGGCCTACCAGGACGATCTGAAACCTGTGCTTGCGGCGCTGGGCCGGCCGGAGGTGGGCGTGGAGGCGCCGGTCTACGCTTCGCACCGCTCGGCCGAGGGCGTGGACTGGTATTGGGTGGTGAACGATTCGGGCGACGTGCGCGAGGCGCGGCTGCGGCTGCCACATGCGGGCACGGTGGAGAAGTGGGACGCCGAAACGGGCAAGCGCACGGCGCTGGGAGCGAAGACGAAGGATGTGACGGTACACCTGGGCCCGTACGATGGCTTCTTCGTGGTGCTGCACCCGGGGAAGAGCACGGCCCCGCCGGAGCCTTCAGCTCAGCGAGCGGTGCTGGCCGAACTGCCGCGCGACGGCTGGACGTTCACGCCGGAATCGACGGTGAAGGTCCCCTACGCGGGCGACTATTGGCTGGCGCCGGAGCGGTTGGCGCAGCGCGGCTGGTGGCTGGCGGGCCCGTATCCGTACAACGACCACAAGGGGTTTTTTGAGGAACAGCAGCCGAAGGACTGGAAGTGGTACGAGTCTCCGGCCGAGGCCGTACGCCCACCGGAGCAAGACATTTGGTACGCACGGGTGAACGTGTGGTCGCCTGCGGCACGCAAAGCCCGGGCGGCCGTGACGTCGTTCGATTCCGCGAAGTTCTGGTGGAACGGTGAATTGAAACTTGAATTCCACTCGCACGCACCGTTCGTCAACATCCGCGACGCCTGGGCGCACCGGCCGAAGATCGACGTGAAGCCGGGTTGGAACACGGTACTGCTGAAGGTAGGGCGCGCACACGCCGGCAAGATGGGCTTCCTGTTCCGGATTACCGACGAGCAGGGCAACACGCTGCGCGACTTGGTGTACTCGAAGGACCAGACGCTGCCGGAGAAGACGCCGCGTCCGGTGAACGTGCGGATTGCCGCGCCGCCGGGCACGGCGGGGCCGGACTGGACTTATTCGGGCGATGAAAGCGGACTGCCCGAGCGCGCCATCGAATTTCAACCGAAACCGCAATTTATCTCCCTATTTTGTTGGTCAGACACGACATTGGCCAACTATTCAGGCGCCGCTACTTACGAACGCACGTTCAAACTCGACGCGTTACCGAAGGGGCGCGTGTGGCTGGATCTGGGCACGGTTGGACTAGCGGCAGAAGTTTGGATCAACGGCAAGCCGGCGGGTTCGCGCGCCTGGCGGCCGTTTGAACTGGACGTGACCAGTCTGCTCCAGGTGGGCGAGAACCGGTTGAAGGTGCGCGTGGTGAACTCCAGTGCCAACTGGATGGCGCAGGGCCCGCCGATTTATGAACGCGGCGCCTGGGGCATCCAATTCAAGAGCGAACGCGAGCGGCTGAAGACGCTGCACCCGAACGGGCTGGAAGGGCCGGTGCGGCTGCTGGTGGATTAGCGCGCCCGGGCCGGATCGGGTCCGTTATTACGCAGGCCGAGGCGGGCCTGGATTTGGGCGAAGGACTCATGCGGAATGGGCGGCAGGGCGGTGAGCTGTTCGAGCATCGCGTACTCTTCGGTGGCGCTCATCGGGCGCTGCGGCGGAGGCGTGGCGAGCGGGGCCTCGTGAGTGAGAAAGTCGTGGACGGCGGCCGGGGAGGTGGAGCGGAGGGCGCGCTCGGACTGGAGCGCTCGCAGGTCCTTGAGCGTGCGGCCGTAGGAACGTTCAAGGTCACGGCGGTACTTGGCGAGCAGCGGCAGGCGTGGATCGTCAGCGCCGTCGAGCAGAGCCTGCGTTTCAGCGTCCTGGACGCGGCGGAGGTTCCAGCCGTGGAGCAGGAGCCGGCGGAAGTGGTCCTCCTCGATGACGTTGGCCGGAGCGGTCATTTTCAATAGCGCGCGGCGGTATTCGTCGAATTCAGCGCGCATTTCATCCGGAATGACGAGCGTGGAAGAGTGGTAGCCGGCCTTGAGGCTGTTCGCGGCGGAACGAGCCTTGCCCTCCGGGGTGCGCG
>CAYZIX010000207.1:0-6794 GCA_964478395.1 uncultured Candidatus Solibacter sp. | reverse complement strand
CCACAACCGAAGACGGCGACCGTGGAGGGTGCGGGTTGATCCAAGGCGCACCCTCCACAACCGAAGACGGCGACCGTGGAGGGTGCGGGGTGATCCAAGGCGCCCCCGAGGGCGCCGAGGTGAGCGGCCGTGTCGATACCACGGGCCATGCCGCTGACCACGGTGACGCCCAGGGTGGCAAGCTCCGCGCCCAGGCGCTCCGCCACGGCGATACCGTAGGCCGAAGCGCGGCGGCTGCCCACAATGGCCACCTTGATGGTCTCCAGCAGTTCCAGATGGCCGAGGGCGAACAGGAGGGGCGGCGGATCAAAAATCTCGCGCAAACGGGACGGGTAGACTGAGTCGGTGATGGTTACGAGCTGAGCTCCGGTCTGGCGCAACCGCTCGTCCTGCTCGGCGGCGTCCTCGAACATACAGCCGCTTGCCAAGCTGCGAGCGACGGACGAGTTCAATCCATCGGCTTCGAGTTCCTTGGCTGGCGTGCGGAAGATGGCGGCCGGCGAGCCGTGCCGCTCTAGAAGCCCGGCCATCCGTTTGGCCCCCAGGCCCGGAGTCAGACGTAGTGCGAGCCAGCAGAGCGTTTCTTCCGGGGAACGGGTGGGAGTGGCGACGGTCATGGCTCTCAAGAAATAGGTGGCGTTCACCCGGCTGGACTCTCCCTTGCGTTACGCTGGAATGTAGCAATGCGGCAGGAAGAGACGTTTTTCGGCGAGCAGGAACTGGTATTGGTTTATATTGCCAAACGGCTGAGCGAGGCCAAACGCGTTGAGACGGCGCTGGACGGAGCGGGTATTGACTACCTGGTGGAGCCGGACAGCTATCGCGGCGGCGTGCTGTTTGTGCGTGAGCTGATTGGAGCGTTCTTCTATTCGACTGAAGCGCAGGCAGAAACGGCCCGGGCGGCGTTGCGCGCAGGCCGTTTTAAGCCGTATGAAGTGGAGCGTCCCGCTTAGTCGTTGCTGACGGTCACGAAGACAGAGCGGTTAAGTTCCGTGCCGTTGTACAGCATCTTGAACTGCACTGTGCCGGACGGGCTGGAAGACGGCACCACGACCTGGAACATGTACTTGCCGACGCTATCACGGACCATTCCGGCGTAAAGCACTTCGGCCTGGGCATCGCCGAAATAGACCTCCACTGTGCCGGTGAGTTGGGTCTCTTCGGAGACCAATGTTCCGGCGGCAATGGCAGGTGAAACATCACCGAACCCCTCGCCGTAAATGGTGAGAACGTCGCCAGGCACCGCCGGGCGCGAACTAACGCCGGAAACAGCGGCCGTAGGCAGTGCGTACTTGCCATCCGAGAACTGGGCGGCAATGTACTGAACGCCATTCAGATAAAGAGAGTAGGGCGCCTCAATAGCGGGCTGGCTGGAAGCCAGAGCGACGATGTAATTCGACGTCTTGCCGTAAGGTGTGGAGAGCGTCAGGATGGCCTTGCTGCCGGTAAGGCCGGACGGCACTTGCGCGCGCACCGTTGTGGGGCTGACCGAGTATACGTAAGCTGCCTTGCCGCCGATGGTGACCGATGTGCCGGCCAGTGCGGTGGGCGCCACGCCGTTCACGAAGTCAGCGGACGTCCAGCTCTGCGTCGCCGTGGCGAGGTTGACGCCGCGAATCTCAATCCAAGCGCCTGGGGCGAGCGTGGCGGAGGCTCCGAAAGTAGCCGACGTAGTGACGCCACCCGCGTCGATCACCGGGCCGTATGTGACATTTTCGGTGACCGGGATGAGCAATTTGACGCGGTTGTTGTTCGAATCGGAGAAGAAAATCGCCTGGTCCGAAGAGCGCGCAACCATGTAGGTGGGGAAGTTCAACTTGGCGGCAGAAGCGAATGAACCGTCATGCGTGTCGCCGAACTTACCGCTACCAGCTATCGTGCTGATCAGGCCGGTGGAGAGATCCAGGCGGCGGAGGCGGTTGTTCGAAGTGTCGCCGATTAACAGGTTGCCCTGACCGTCCAAGGCCACGCAGCAGGGATAGTTGAGCTTGGCGTTAACACCCAAGCCCCCGTCGCCGCTGAAACCCGCTTCACCTGTGCCGGCAATGGTGGAAATGATGTTGGCATTCAGATCCACGCGGCGGATGCGATGGTTTTCCTTGTCAGCGATGTAGAGGATGTCCTTTGAATCGATGGTTATGCCGGTGGGATGGTTCAGCGCCGCTTCGTCTGCCTTGCCCTCGTCGCCGGAGTAACCGGTTGTGCTGGAGCCGGCAATGGTCTTGATCAGATCGTTCGGATCGACGCGGCGGATACGGTTGTTCTTCGAGTCGGCAATGTAGACATTCCCAATTGAGTCGATGGCAAGGTCCGTCGGGCTGTACAACTGGGCGCTGGTGGCCTCTCCGGAAACGTCGGCGTTGAGGTCCGAGTCGGGGCCGTCTTCCTTATAGTCGCCCGAGTAGCCCGCCGCGTTATTGCCGGCCCAGGCGTAAATATTGCCGTCCGCTTTGGATGTCCAGGGCAGGGCGCTGCGGACAACATGGTTGAGCGTATCGGCCACTAGTACATAGCCCGAGTCGAGCAGCAGCGTGGCTGACGGATAGCGCAGTTCTGCGTCAACCGGATCTCCATCGTTGCCGGAATAGCCGCCCGAGCCGTTGCCGATGATCGTGTCAATGTAATTATTGGTGTCGACAACGCGGATGCGGTGGTTGCCTTGGTCGGCAATATAGAGGAAGCCCTTCTTGTCCAACCGTAGTCCGGCCGGAAAGTTCATTTCGGTTGAGGTAGCCAGACCCTGGTCGCCCGCCGAGCCAGCTACGCCATTGCCAACGTAGTTGGTGATGAGGTAGCGCTTGGGCGTCTCGGCCAGGGCCGGCAGCAGCGCGAGGTTGACCGACACAAGGAAGGCCATACCGCGCCGCGCGGCGGAAAGCGTGATTGCTTTGATTGACTGGTTTCGCATGGCCAGGCTCAATTCGACGAACTGGAAGGATTCACGACCGGAATCGTAAATGTGTTGGAGATCTGATAGCTCTGCGCGATGTAGCCGGAGGTTTGTGCGTTGGTCTCCAGGCCGGAGTTCAACTCCAGGTGGACCTCGTACACCCCGACGGCTCCACGCCGCAGGCCGGCATATAGCACATTGGCCGTCTTACCGCCGATCAACGACGAGACAAACTCAGTTGCGTAATTGTCGGCAGGGCCCCAGTAAGGCATGCCGTCGTACATCGCATAAGTAGCTTCTTCGGGGCTGACGCGGCCGATACCGCTGGCTAGCAATACGATGGTTTCGCCGGGCAGGGCAGGGTTGCTACTGGTTATCTGGGCGCCGGCCTGATTGGCGCAGCAGAGCTGCGAGTTGAAGGCCGACAAAATCAATTGCCCCCCGACGTCCACAGTGGCGGAAATCGGAATTGCGTTCCCTTCAGGACCTGGGATCAGCGCCCGCAAGCGGATGCGCTGGAACGGGCCGGCGCGGAACGCTTCCACTTCCGGATCGGAGGCATTGATCATCGCTATGAAGTTGTCGCGTACGGACGTCAGCGTGTCGGTGCCCTGAACGCGGTAAATGTACTCGCGGTCGCGGATCTTGATGGTCGCTTTATCGCCGGCCTGGACGGTGCCATCCACCGAGATTGTGGCGGTGGCATTGCTTGAGAAGTGGTAAGCCAAGCCCACGTCCGGCGTCATGGTGGGATCATAATAGACCACCGGATTCTCGGCGATGATGTTGACTGCGACGGCTGAACTCATTTGAATGGAGCCGTCGCTGCGCTCAACACGCAGTACGCCGCTGGAGCTGGTGCGGTCGTAAGTCGCTACCGGGACCTGGGCAACAATCTTGTCCGGCGCCACGGCGACCATCGGGCACTGAATGCCGTCAACAAAGAACTGCACGCCGCCCAGTTCGAGCGGCAGATCGCGGTCCAGCGGCTGGGCGGCGACGGTCTGATCGGCCAGGTTGTCGCCCAGGATGGCCACAATCGCATACGGAGCCACCAACGAGGAGTCGCGTCCTCCATCCAAAGTGGAGCCACTCAATGTCATCGTTGTGGTGGCAGTCGATGGCATGATTTCCTTGGTCAGCGTCACGTAGTTGCCGTTGACGTCTTCCTTCTTGGCGCGCAGCACAATCTGCTTATTCTCGTAGTTCGCCAAGGCCACGACGTACGGATCTTCCGCGTTAATGGAGGCGGCCATGCGGTCGATGATGTCTTCAAAACCGTCTTCCGAGGTGGTTTTGATCTGGTATTTACGCGGCGTGATGGGGACGTCGTACTCGTCCGTGTCGTATTTGTGGCCGATGGAGACGGCCAGCTTGTCGCTGGCCTCCAGCGTGCCGCCAAAGGTGATGGTGCCCTGAGCGTAAGTCTTCGGGCTGGCGGCGTTACGCACGGCGGTGCGCAGAAGGCCGAAATCACCGGGCGAGTACACTACCACGCGGCGGTTGATCATGTCCGCTACAAACAGATTGGTTCCATCGAAGGCAAAACCGCTTGGCGTCTTGAACGAATCGGTAGCCGCAACGCGGCGCGGCTCGCCAGAATCGGACGCATGGTTGTCCACGAAGTCCATCTGGCCGAGCACGAGATCGGCAGCCATCGCATTTTGCGACGGAATCGAGTTGTAGATCAGAACCCGGTCGTTGCCGGTGTCGAGAATATAAAGCTTCTGGCCGTCGGAGAACACGCCAGAGGGGGTGTCGAGCGTGTACGAGCAGCGGTCGGGGTAAGTCTCGTTACCGCTGGTGTCGGTTCCGTTGTACTCGCACATCAGCGGACTGGCGCGCGTGTCGGTCTTCGACCAGCGCGGATAGCTCATGTCCGGCTGGCCAATTTCAACGTTGGCCGCTTGACCGTTCGAGGTCGGAATGGTGTTCCAGATAAGCACGCGATTGGCGCCGCTGTCGGCGACAAAGATGCGAGTGCCGTCACCTGAGACCGCGCTCGGGCCAAGCATCGTCTTGGCGCTCGAAAGGTACTCGGGATAATTGCCGTTTTGCTGGTCGACGTTAAAGTTGGACTGGCCCAGCACAAGCTTGGCCGACTGTCCATTCTGCGTGATGGCGCCGTAGTACAACACGCGATCGTTCATCCGGTCGGCGACCCAGAGACCATTATTCGAATCGAGCCACACCCCGACCGGACCGCGCAACGTCGAATCCGTTGTGCCCGGCGTGTTGGTGGTGAAGGTCGCCTGACCGACAACGAAGTCAGCGTTCTGCATGTTCGCCGTGGGGAGCGTGCTCCAGATCAAGATCCGGTTGTTGCCCGTATCGGCGACGGCTAAAACCTTGCCGTTGTAGGCCACTCCGGTAGGCATGCGAAGCTGGCTGGCTGTCGGCTGGTAAAGCGTACTGGCATCAGTCAGGGAGGCATAGTCTACTTCAGAGCCCATATCCGCCTGGCCAAGCACCGTCGAGGCGGAGCCGATGCAAGCCGGACAGTTCGTGCCGTTCTTTGGAATAACTGCGTTGCGCGCCGGCACAAAACTGCTGACGTTGCGGTAGATGAGGACCCGGTTATGGTTCGGCACGGCGCCGATAAGATTAGAGTCCGACACAATCAATGTGTCATTGGCGTAGGCAACGCCCGTCACCGCACCGAGCCTGTCGGCCGTGACGGCCCACTCGGCGGCCGTGAACGGATTCTGGCCAATCACCAGGCGCGCGGCCTGAGAATTGTAAAACTGCTGCGCCGGACAAAGCGAGGCGGTCGCTAACAAGAAAACAGTCCACTTCATTGGGAATCTCAAGGCCATTCTCACCACAAACAAACCCTCAGTATATCAGTCCGGAGCGGGCAAAACGCCGCGCCCTCCAGTCTGGTGGGACGCGTCCGGTGCCCCCAGCGGTTTCACCAGAGATAGTCCTTGGCGATGTTCCGGCGAGCATAGCTGTCAAGCACATGAACGATCCTTATTTTCTTGAGCTTGGCGGAAGGCATCTGGCCAATGGGAGTGTAGACGATCTGGCGGTTGAGGTGGGCTGCGATGCTGCGGAAGATCGACCGCGGCGGGTGCGCAGCCACGTAGACGACGTGGCGCTCCACCGAATAATCGAGCGCGGCCAGCAGCAGCCGCTCGGCCTTGGTCTCGGCGAAGTCGTAATCCGGATCTGTCCAGACGTCCATCATCCGCCGAGGCGGCAGAGCCATCAGGAACCCGCCGTACTCGGCACGGCCAATGCCAGGGCCCACCATGTGATCGAACGGCGGCGTCGAGTAGAACGCCATGTCGCTCTCGTTCTGATGCTCGCCGAGCCACGTCGTTAGATAGGTATAACGGTTTTCCGGGTCTTCATCGAAGATGACGACCACGGCCCCGACGTCGCCCGAAACACGTTCGAACTGGCGGACGTAGAGCTTTGACTGATGCCAATTGCGGATGGTCTCGCGGATATCAACTCCGTCGAGCATTGAGGTGGAAAACAGCTCCGGCCGTGAATGCTGGTCGCCGAGCAGTGCGCGCGCCTCGGCGCGCAGGCGTTTGCCGTAATCCTCAATGACAACATCTTCCGGCGGATAACTGCAGATGGCATTGCCGTCGAGTTGGCGCGCCCATTCGCCCGGCGTCTCCTCCTTAGGGCGGCGTTTCAGTCCACGCGGCATCATCCGCTGTTTGGCGCGCGGCTCACGGCGGCGCAGGCGCAGTTTGCGGCTGTGCAGGAAGATCTCCGCTGAAGTGAGATTCACGGTCTCCAGCGGTCCGAAGGCGCGCTGCCAAGGGTAGGCGTTGGCTGCGTTCCAGACCTCCCATCCGAAGTTGTCGTCGACAATAGAGCGCGCTGCCGCAGCCATATCGAACAATCCGGCCACCAACTGGTTGTCGATCAGCGCCAGATTGCGCGT
>CAYZIX010000206.1:0-6824 GCA_964478395.1 uncultured Candidatus Solibacter sp. | reverse complement strand
GGTTGCCGCTCCAGCAGTTCCAGCACTTCGTCGTCACTGATCTGCCGCGTCTCGCTCCACCCTCCGCCGTCCATCAGGTCTTCGTAGTCTGGAAGTCCGGACGTGTGATTCAGCAGGTGCCGCACCGTGATACTCCGGCCATAGCCGGGA
Organism: uncultured Candidatus Solibacter sp.; assembly: GCA_964478395.1. Taxonomy (GTDB): domain Bacteria; phylum Acidobacteriota; class Terriglobia; order Bryobacterales; family Bryobacteraceae; genus Paludibaculum. The sequence goes on along the minus strand of CAYZIX010000206.1, from coordinate 6,674 downwards.
AAGCCGGGGAACACATCGCTGAGCCGCGTCTCGTAACTCAACTTGCCGTCGCCCACCAGCAGCATTACGGCCATCGCCGTGAATTGTTTGGTGAACGACGCCAGCCGGAAATTCGTGCGTGCGTCAACCGGCGTGAATGTCCGCAATTCGCGTACGCCGTAGCCGCGCTTGGCCACTGTCCGTCCGTTTTGGCGCACCAGCACGGCCATGCCGGGAGTGCGGCCATTGGCCAGCGGGGCAAAGATGGCGTCCAGCCCCGGCGCGACGGCCCCCGGGGCGGCGCACACGGCAAACACTGCGGCCAGCGCGGTGAGTCTCACAATTCGGCAGCATGGCACACCGGCTCGTCTATTTCAACGCCTGACAGGCCCGTGGCCGAGCTTGCCCGGCCATGGCCGGTGTGTTATCAATGAAGGCAGATCGAGCCGCACCCCACGTTCCGTTCAAGGGACGTTCTTGCGTGTCGTTTAGGAGAATCGTCGTGGAGTCCCCCAATCGCCGTCTGATCCGTCCCCCTCTGGCTGAAGTGAAGGAACGCGCTATGTCCAGTATGCGCGGCGCTGCGGCGCAGAAGAAACAGGCCCCTCCGGACACGACGAACGCCGAGAACTTTTACTACGTGAAGCAGATGCAAGCGAAGACGCCAATCGTCATCGTTCTGCACGACGGTGAAGAGTTGCGCGGCACGCTGGAATGGTACGACAAGGGTTGCCTGAAGTTGACCCGCGACGAAGGCCCAAACCTGCTCGTCTACAAGTCTTACATCAAGTACATGTATAAGGCCTAGCGGCGGTCCCGCTCAATCGCCTGGCCGCGCGCCAGCAGGCGCTGTTCGCGTCTCTCGCCGGCTTCGCGCCAGCGCCGGTGCTCAGTGTCCGTCTCCGGAATCACGGGCGCCACCTCGTGCGGCTTGCCTTCGGCGTCCAGCGCCACAAAAGTCACAAACGAACTGTTGGTGTGGCGCACCTCGCCCGTCTCCAGGTTCTCCGCAATCACCCGCACGCCCACCTCCAGCGAAGTGCGGAACACCCGGTTGACGCTCGCCTTCAGTGTGATCAATTCGCCGATATGGATCGGGCGCAGAAACGTCATGGTGTCCACCGAAACGGTCACCACCTGCGAGCGCGCATGGCGAATGGCCGCCGTGGCGCCGGCCAGATCCACCAGGTGCATGATGCGGCCGCCCAGCAGGTTTCCTAAGGGGTTGGCGTCGTTCGGCAGGGCGAACTCGCTGAGCGTGCTGGCGGAGTCTTTAACCCGTCGTCCTTCCATAGAGGCACGGTAGCATGAATGATATGGCTAGATTGGATGCACTGCGCAAGATGGTGGACGAAAACCCGGCCGACAGCCGGGTGCGCTACATGTTGGCGATGGAGCACGGCGGCTCCGGCGACTGGGAAAGCGCCGTCGCCCAGCTTGATGAGCTGATCAAGCGCGATCCCACTTACGTCTCCGCCTACTACCAGGCCGGGCAGGCCTGCGAGCGGTTGGAGCGTCTGGACGGCGCACGCGCCTACTACCGCTCCGGCATTGAGGCCGCCCAGCGTGCTGGCGATGCGCATGCCGCTAGCGAACTTGCCGCCGCTCTGGATATCCTGGGCTAGACTGAAGATGCCTTCCCCACGGCATGAGTAGCGAAGCTGTATCAGAGGAACAACGGGCCCGAATTCGCGCCGAGCTGGAGCGCGTGCTGGCCAGCAACGCCTTCGCCGGCTCTGAACGGCATCGTAGTTTCCTCGGTTTCGTGGTGGAACAGGCCCTGCGCGGCGACACCGACAAGCTGAACGAGTTTGTGCTCGGTTTCGAGGTTTTCGGCAAGAGTGATAATTTCGATCCGCGCATCGACTCAATCGTGCGCGTCGAAGCGCGCCGCCTGCGCGAACGCCTGCGCAAGTATTACGACGAGGAGGGCGCCTCCGATCCGCTCCGCATCAGCCTGCGCCCGCGCAGCTTCGTCCCTCAGTTTGAAGAGGCCGCCACCGCCAGTCCGCATCGCGTGGCCCGGTTGCTCGATTGGTTGCCGTCGCACAAGAGCATCTTCATCGCCGCCGCCGCGCTCGTCTGCGGCGTCGTCGGCACCATTCTCTTGCTGCCCCACCATCCCCCACCCGGCACGCCCGGTGGGCGCGACGCCTCTCTGCTTGTTTTGCCATTTGTAGTTCAAGCGGCTCCGGCCGATCAGCAGATGCTCGGCGACAGTATTGCCGATGCCTTGATCACCGGTCTGACGGGAGTTCCCGGGTTGCGTGTGATGAGCCGTGGATCTGCCATTCAGTTCCAGGCGGCCGGGCGCCAGCCGGGAAACGACCTGAAAGTGGACTATATCCTTGAAGGTCATCTACAAGTGAAGGAAAAACGCGTCGAGATTACGGCGCGCCTGACTGAGACGCGAACTGGCAGCTACGTTTGGGCGCAGACTCGCGATGTCTCTCTGGACGAGTTGCCGCAACTGGAAGCGGCCATGGCCCGCCAGATTGCCGCCCGCATCAACGTTCCTCTGGGCAGTGAGGCCGGTGCCCGCGTCATGCGCCGGCCGGCTGCCAACTGGCAGGCCCATGCGGCTTTCTTGCGTGGTCAATACTATTGGTATCAATGGGATCCGGGTGGGGTAGAGAAGAGCGTCCAGCTCTTCGAGGAGTCTCTGAAGCTTGACCCGAACTACGCTCCGGCTTGGGCGTGGCTGGCGCAGAGCCTGCAACTGGCCGTAATGCGGGAAGACGGCATGGATCAGGCCGTGATCCAGCGCGGACGCGCTGCCGCCCGTAAGGCCCTGGAACTGGATCCCCAACTGGCCGAAGCACACGCCGCCATGGGCGCCTACCAGGCTTTAGAATGGAATTGGAGCGGCGCCGGCGCCAGTTTCCAGCGCGCCATCGAGCTAAATCCCAATCTGGCCCAGACATACCTCCTACAGGCCACAATGTATCTGGTGCCAACGGGGCAACTGAAGGAAGCTATGGGCGCAGGCATGCGTGCGCTCGATCTGGATCCCGTCACACGCATTACGCGCGGCATGATGGCCCGGATGTTCTACTACAACCACGAATACACGCGGGCCATGGCCGAATTGCAGGATTTGCGCGGCAATGACAGCTCTCCCAAGCCGGAAGATCTCTTTTATTTCCTCTCCATGGGGCTTTCTGGTGATTCGAACCGCGCTATCAATGAGTTGCGGAAACGTTTGCCAGCCGGCCGGCGGGATGTCCCCGAGTATGGAGTGATCGGATACTTCCTGGCTCGGAACGGCGATCGCGCCGGCGCTAAACAGATATTGAACGAATTGCTACAACAGCAGAAGAAATCTCGTCTGCCCTTTCCTGCGACCGCCCTGGTTCAGACCGGTTTGGGAGACTACGACGCGGTGTTCCAGCAGTTCGACGCGGCGGTCTCACGCCATGATCCGATGGTTGGCCAGATCCTGGCCGATCCCGTGTTTGACCCCATTCGCAAGGATGCGCGCTACCGTAACCTGCTTTCCCGGATGGAAATCCAGCCCTAACTCACGCAGTAACATACCTGTCTAAGCAACTGATTCTAAAGATGTGTTACGTGACTTCACGTCTACGTCGCCTGCTGTCTCTACTGTACGTCCGGCTGTTTGGCGGAAAGTGGAGGCGTGAGGAAGCAGCCCATGACAAAGGCGATCAGAACGGCCGTTGGACTGGCGTTAGGAGCGTCGCTCCTGCTCGCTGGCGGCTGTGCCAAGCGTAAGCTCAAATATGATGCGCCGGTTTCGGCGCCGCTAGGACAAGCTAAGCAGTGGTCTACGACATCAGCAAAAGTAACTGCTAAGCCAGCCGACGACAAGACCCTTTCCAATTGGTGGTCTACGCTCAATGATCCGGTACTGACCTCTTTGGAGGAGCGCGCCGTAAAGGCCAACCTCGACTTGCGGTCTGCCGAAGCCAAGGTTCGCCAAGCCCAGGCGCAGCGCAACATAGCCAAGGCCGGTTTGCTGCCAACTGTCACGGCCGATGGCTCGGCGACGGGAACGCGTTCGAGCAGCCGCGCCGGTTCGGGTAGCTTTGGGCAGTCCTATAGCGCTGGAGTAACGGCTAGCTGGGAGCCCGACTTCTACAACAAACTGCACGGCCAGATCGCGATCTATGAAGCTGACCTGCAATCGGCGCAGGAGAGCCTCCGTGATGTGCTGGTCAGCCTGACGGCTGAAGTCGCGCTGGACTACGTCGATATCCGCAATTACCAGGAACAGCTCGCCGTGACGCGGGACAACCTGAAGTCGCAGCGCGAGACGTACGATCTGACGGTGGCCCGCTTCGACAGCGGCTTGGTGACGCAGTTGGATGTGGTCCAGGCCCGCCAGACGGTGGAGTCCACAGAGGCCAGCATCCCGGCGCTGGAGACAAGTCTTCAACAATCGATCAACGCGCTGGCGCTGCTGCTGGGTGAGCGCCCCGGCGTATTGGACGCTGAGATGAAAAAGGTGGCGCCGGTGCCGGGCGTGCCCGCGGAGGTTGCCATCGGCGTGCCGGCCGACCTGTTGCGGCGCCGGCCGGATATCCGCGCCGCCGAGCGCGACGTCGCCGCGCAGTCCGCGCAGGTGGGCGTTACTGAAGCCGACCTCTATCCGAGTTTTACGCTCAGCGGCGCGCTGAATCTCAGCTCGCTCTCGCTGGTGAATCTGTTTACGCCTGCTGCGCTGGCTGGCAACGCGGCCGGCGGTGTGACGCACACCATCTTCAGCCGCGGCAAGATCCGCGAACAGGTGAAGGTGCAGAACGCGCTGCTCGACCAGAAGATTGTGACCTACGAAAGCACCGTGTTGACGGCGCTGAAGGATGTGGAGAACGCGCTGGTGGCGTTCGGGCAGGAGCAGGAGCGGCACAAGTCGCTCAAAGCTGCGGCGGGCTCGGCCGGGCAGGCGCTGGCGATGTCGCGCGAGCTCTATTCGGCGGGGCTGAAGACGTTTCTCGATGTGCTCGAATCGCAACGCACGTTGTTGTCAGCGCAGAATGCGCTGGCGCAGAGCAACGCCAACATCACGACGGATCTGGTGCGCCTCTACAAGGCGCTGGGCGGTGGCTGGAATTAAGGGTTTGAAGGCAAGGAGACGACCATGGCAAGCGGAAACGACGATATTCAAGCGACACTTGGCGTGCAGACCAAGCGGGCGCGCTGGCGGCGCCTGGCGACGCTGCTGGTGGTGGTGATCATTTTCGGCCTGGGCGGGTCCATGCTATGGAAGAATGCCCAGGCGAGCGCTGCCCGTCCGGCCGTGCAGTACCGGACCGAAAACACGCGCGTCGGCGACCTGCGTGTGAACGTTACCGCCACCGGGCAGTTGCAGCCCACCAAGACCATCACGGTGGGCAGCGAAGTGTCGGGCATCCTCGACGAAGTGCTGGTGGACTACAACGACTACGTCAAAACGGGCCAGATTGTGGCCAAGGTCAACACTGAAAAACTGTCGGCTCAGGTGTTGCAGTCCGAGGCGTCGCTGCAATCGGCGCGCGCCAAGGTGGACGACGCCAAGGTCACGGTGATCGAGAAAGAACTGGCGCTGAACCGGATTATCGAGGCGCGCAAGCGCACCAACAACCAACTGCCATCCAAGCAGGACCTGGAGGCGGCGCAGGCTGCCTACGACCGCGCCAAAGTGGCCGTCGCCAGCGCCGAAGCCGCTGTCCGTCAGGCTGACGCCACGCTCGCGCAGGACAAGACCAACCTCTCGAAGGCTGTCATCAAGTCGCCGGTCGATGGCGTTGTGTTGACCCGCGTTGTCGATCCAGGCCAGACCATCACGGCCGGCTTCAGCACGCCGACCCTGTTCACCATTGCGCGCGACCTGCACCAGATGGAGTTGCAGGTGAATATCGACGAAGCCGATGTCGGTGAGGTGAAGGCCGGCCAGAATGTCGGCTTCACGGTGGACGCCTACCCTGGCCATATCTTCCCGGGGCGCATCACGCAGGTGCGCTACCAGTCCACCACCACCAGCGGCGTGGTGACGTATCTGGCTGTGATTTCCGTCTCCAACCCTGAGCTGCTGTTGCGGCCGGGCATGACGGCCACCGCGTCCATCGCGGTGAAAGAAGTGAAAAGCGCCCTGCTGGTGCCGAATCCGGCGCTGCGTTTCACGCCGCCGGTGCAGACCGAGCAGGAGGACAAGCGCGGTTTCCTCAGCAAATTGATGCCCGGGCCGCCGCCGATGGGCAACAAGAAGGGTGAGGAAGAGGAGGTACAGCCGGCCGCTGGCAGCGGCAAGTTGTGGATCCTCAAAGACGGCCGGCCCAAGGCGGCCGTGGTCAAGATTGGATCGACCAATGGCAAGTTGACCGAGATTGTGTCGGGCGCCGTGGCGGCCGGCACGCCGGTGATTGTCGAAACACAGAAGGTAGGAAAATGAACGCCCCTGAACCCGTGATTGAATTCCGCGGGGTCACCAAGATTTACGGCATGGGCGAGGCTGAAATGCAGGCCCTGGCCGGGGTGAATTTCCGCATCGACAAAGGCGAATTCGTGGCCGTGATGGGCCCTAGCGGCTCAGGCAAGTCCACTTGCATGAACATCATGGGATGCCTGGACACGCCCACCGGCGGAGCATTTCTGTTCAAAGGACTGGACGTCAGCAAGCTCACTCGCAATCAGCGCGCCCGGTTGCGGCGCTACTATCTGGGCTTTGTCTTTCAGGGCTTCAACCTGCTGGCGCGTAC
>CAYZIX010000205.1:0-6847 GCA_964478395.1 uncultured Candidatus Solibacter sp. | reverse complement strand
GTTTGATGTCCGCAGCGGCCGGCTCGGCGGCTGCGGTAGTGGTGGCAAGCGAGCCCGCGGCCACTGCGGCGGGCGCGGCCTGCAGGAAATGTCGGCGGCTGGATGCGGAGAACATGCTCCGATGATATATCAGAGTCTTGGAGGTGGAACCATGCGCCTTGTGGCGTTGTTTTTGATGTCGATCCTTGCCTGGGCTGCGGGCCCGCCGGGGGTTGTGATTGATTATTCCCCCGCGAGTTCAGGACTCTATATTGGCTCAGCCTCCATTGCCGTCCTACCGAACGGCGACTACGCCGCCTCACACGACCTGTTCGGCCCGAGCTCCAAGGAGTTCCAGGGCGCCATGTCGCGCATCTTAATCTCCCACGACCGTGGCAAGACGTGGCAGATGGCCGCTGAATTCCGGCCCGCCTTCTGGTCGAACCTTTTCGTCTTTCGTGGCGCGCTCTACTTCATGGGCACCACCGGGCATTACGGTGATCTGGTAATTCGCCGCTCCACCGATGGCGGCAAGACGTGGACCCAGCCCGTGGACGAAAAGACGGGCGTGCTGATGCGCGGCGATTACCACACGGCGCCGATGCCCGTTGTCGAACACAACGGACGGTTGTGGCGTGCCATGGAAGACACCGAAGATACTACCGTCTGGGGCAAGTACTACCGCGCCTTCATGCTGTCGATGCCCGTCGATGCCGATCCGCTGCTGGCCAGTTCGTGGACCGGTTCGCGGCGCGTGGCGCACGATCCATCGTTGCTCAACGGCACCTTCAACGCCTGGCTGGAAGGCAATGCCGTCGTGACCCCCAAGGGCGGGATTGTCGACATCCTGCGCGTCGATACGCACGACGGTGGCAAGGCGGCAATTGTCGAGATCTCGGCCGACGGCAAGCAGGCGAACTTCGACCCCGCCAGCGGCATCGTCGATTTTCCCGGTGGCGCAAAGAAATTCGTCATCCGTTATGACCCAAAGAGCCACCTTTATTGGACATTAACCAACTGGGTGCCGCCGAGTTATCAGACCGGCAAGCACATGGCCGGCATCCGCAACACGCTGGCATTGGCATCGTCGCCCGACCTGCGCAAGTGGACGGTGCGCACCGTACTGCTGCACCATCCAGACGTCACAAAGCATGCCTTCCAGTATCCGGACTGGCAGTTCGACGGCAAGGACATCGTCGCCGCCGTGCGTACCGCCTACGATGACGACAACGGCGGACCGCATAGCGCGCACGATGCCAATTATCTGACCTTCCACCGCTTCCGCAATTTCCGCAAGCTCGGCTGGAAGGACTCGCCTGTTCCGCCCGCTACACTGGGAGAGAAATGAGACTTCGCCTGGTTTCGCTCCTGGTTGCCGCGCTGGCCGTTCACGCCCAGCCGCTGGCTATTGTCGGAGCGCGAGTAGTGGATGGTACGGGTTCGCCGGCCCGCGTGGTGACGGTGGTGGTGGAGAACGGCCGCATCACGGCAGTGGGCGATGCGGCCGTGCCGGCTGGCGCTGCGCGTGTCGACGCGAACGGTAAGACGCTTCTGCCGGGGCTATTCGACACTCACACGCATCTGTTGGCCAGCGGTGGCGGCGCAGATCTCGATTGGGGCAAGATTCTCAAACTCTATCTCGCCAACGGCGTCACCACCGTGGCCGACATGAGTACGTATCCGGAACAGTTCCTGCCGATGCGGGCGCTCATTGCCAACGGGTTGCCTGCTCCACATGTGCTGATGGCTGGCCGCTTTTCGACGCCCGGCGGTCACGGCGCCGAAGGCGGGCGCGGCGACTTCCACACGCAACTGGTGCTCACGCCGCGTCAGGCGCGCGCCGCCGTGCGCCGTTTCGCAGCCTACAAGCCGGATGTGATCAAAGTGTTCACAGACGGTTGGCGTTACGGCGCCGATACCGATATGACCTCAATGGATGAGACGACGCTGCGTGCGCTGGTGGACGAATCGCACAAGTTTGGCTTGAAGGTGGTGACGCACACAGTCACTGTCGACAAGGCCCGCATTGCGGCCCGCGCCGGCGTCGACATCATTCTGCACGGCATCGGCGACGCGCGGCTGGATGCCGACACGCTGAAGCTGATGGCGCATGGCGGCTATGTGCAGACTCTGGCGGTCTACGAGCCGCACGGCGATAAGATTTCCGCGGCGCGCAAACGGCGCTGGGAGAATTTGTTGGCCAACTGCGCCGTGGCGCGGCAAGCGGGCATTCTGCTTGGCGCCGGCACGGACGCCGGTATGCCGGGAACTCCGCATGGAGCGTCGTCCTTGCACGAGCTGGAGCTGATGGTGCAGGGCGGACTGACGCCGCTGGAGGCGATTCAGGCCGCAACGTTGAACTCCGCGCGCCTTTATGGACTGGACAGCGACCGCGGCTCCATCGTTGTTGGCAAGGGCGCCGATCTAGTGCTGGTGGACGGCCGCCCGGACGAACGCATCGCCGACATCCACAAGGTGTCGCGCGTTTGGCTTGGCGGTGTGGAGCAGGACCGCGAGGCGCTGCTGGCCGCGGTGGCGAAGCCAGGTCCGACGCCTATGAGGGCGAAGCCGGCGCCGGCGTTACTGGACGATTTCGAGCGTCCGGATCTGCGCTCACGGCTGGACACTCTGTGGTTGAATAACACCGACGGCGGCCACGATCATGCCTTGATGAGCTATCAGGTAACCGAGCGCGCACCCGGCGATCATGCTCTGACGATTCTCGCTGAGATGACCGATAAGGACCACCCCGCGGCGCTAATGATGCTGCCGCTCTCGAAGGGCGGTGTCGAGCCGGTGGACGCCAGCGTCTATAAATGGATTGAGTTCGACGCGCGCGGACGGGGTTCCTACACGCTGGCGTTGCGCAGCCGCACAGCGGCCGGGCACGTGGCGTTCGAGGCAACTCCACGTTGGGGCCGTGTGCGGCTGCGGCTGGCCGATTTCGCCACCATTGACGTGGGTGATCTCACCGCCGTCGTGTTTTCGGTCGAGCGGCCGGCTGGCCAGAAGGCATTCCTTGAAATCGATAACCTGAGGTTTTCCGCACGGTGAGTCCGCGCAGCCACCTGATTGAAATGCTGGCCCGCCACAAGCCAGCCGATGCGCGCGAGCGGGCGATGCTTGATCGGATTGTGCGTTTCACGCTGGCGAATCCGCAGTGCCTGTCGCGCTCGCTTGAGGAGGGCCACATCACAGCCTCGGCGTGGGTGATCGACCTGGAGCGCAAGCATGCGCTGCTGGTGTTCCACGCCCGGCTCGAAAAGTGGCTCCAGCCTGGCGGTCACGTGGACGCGGAAGACGAGAGTGTGTTGGCGGCCGCGCGACGCGAGGTACTGGAAGAGACGGGCCTGGATGCGCGGCCTGTCCACACGGAGATCTTTGACGTGGACGCGCACGCCATTCCAGCCCGGAAACGCGAGCCAGCGCACACGCATTACGACATACGCTTCCTGCTGGAGGCGCGGCACGAACAACGTCCGGTGGTGAGCCCGGAGTCGCGCGACGTGCGTTGGGTGGCGCTGGCCGGCGTTGCGCATCTGAATACAGACCACTCCGTACTGCGGTTGGTGGAGAAGTCGCGGCGTCTTGCGCCGGAAAAAGAATAAGCCGGCCGCGAGGAGGAGAGAGTGCGGCCGGCTAAGTATTTGGAGGAGGAGAAACCTGTTTGTTTCTCTGTGATTTCAGTGTCGCGGTTAGCTTTGGATGAGCAAATGGTTCTCCAGGACATTTTCTTCGCACCAGTACTAGTCCGGATCGACTATTATGCTCGCTGGGCCTGTCCTCATGCCTGAGCTCTCTGTCGTCGTGCCAACTTTCAATGAGCGGCCTAACGCCGGGCCGCTTGTGGAGCTGCTTGACCGGGCGTTGCCGGGAGTGGATTGGGAAGCGGTGTTCGTCGACGACGACTCACCGGACTCAACAGCGGAGGCCGTGCGCGGGCTGGCCCAACGCGACCGGCGAGTGCGCGTATTACAGCGCGTGGGCCGGCGTGGGCTCTCCTCGGCGGTGATCGAGGGGATGCTTGCCACCAGTTCGCCGTTCATTGCCGTGATGGACGCTGACCTGCAGCACGACGAGCGCATTCTGCCGCAGATGCTCAAGCGCCTACGCGAAGAAGAGCTGGACATGGTGGTTGGCAGCCGGCATGTCGCTGGCGGTGGGATGGGAGAGTTCGCCGCCGGGCGAGTAGCACTGTCGAACATTGGCCGGGCATTGAGCCGGCGCATCTGCCGGGCTGACGTCTCCGATCCGATGAGCGGCTTCTTTATGCTGCGGCGCGAATACCTGCATGAGGTGGTGCACCGGCTGAGTGGCGTTGGCTTCAAGATTCTCCTGGACCTGCTGGCCAGTTCGCAGCGGCCGGTGCGGCTGGCCGAGGTGGGTTATGTCTTCCGGCAGCGGAAGGCGGGTGAATCGAAGTTGGACATTGTGGTGGGCCTCGAATACCTGGAACTGCTGCTGGACAAACTGTTCGGCGGACGCATCCCGGTGGGCTACCTGCTGTTCGGCCTAGTCGGCGCCGCAGGCGTTGGCTTCAACTTCTCGGTGGCGGCGCTGGCCGTGGCCGCAGGTGTGGGCTTTGGGCCGGCGCAGGCGGCCGGTGCGCTGCTGACCATCACGTTCAATTATTTTCTGAACAACAGCCTGACATTCCGGGCGCGGCGGCTGCGTGGCACGGCATTGTGGCGCGGACTGTTCGGTTTCCACCTGGCGTGCTCGGTGGGACTGGCGGCACAGCTATCGGTAGCACTGTCGATGAAGGACTTGGGCATGGCCGCGCCGCTGGCGACGCTGGCGGGCGTTGTGATCGGCTCAGTGTGGAACTACTCGATGGCCGCCATCCTGGTGTGGCGGGTGCGGCGGCGGGCGGGCACGGCGGGCATATCCTAGAAGGCACGATGTGCCTTCTGACATTCCTGCTGGCCGCAGCATTGCAGTCCGGCCAACCTATTCCTCTAGGCGACGGAGCCCAACGCGGACCGCTGGGCGCCGGGCTGACCAGCGTGCCGGTGGGCACGGCTCATATCCACGGATCCAAGCAGCCCGACCTGTTCGTGATGGCTGGGCGGAACAGCCCGATTGTGGGGCTGTTCCTGTACCGCTGGACGGCCACGGCAGCGGACGGGCGTCCGGTGTTCGGCTCGCGGACGCTGGTGAAGCTGCCGACGAAGAGCCCGGCGCCGCCGTGCTCCATCTGGGAGGAAAAGGGCGTCGCGCACGGCCTGTTCGTGGACGGCAAGGAACTGATCCACGCGACGTACTCGGCGGGGGCATTCCACGAGGCCGGACGCATGGACCTCGGCACGCTGCCGCGGCCGCCCGTGGCCGTCACGGCACAACGGCGGGCGGATAACGCCTACACGCTGTACTTCCACGTGCCGGACGGCACGCGCGAGGCGCCGGCGGGCGTGGGTTCACGCGACCCGCAGTATGTGCCGTACGACGGCGCGGGCATCTGGCGCGGCGGGCTGCCGTACCTGGACCTGTATGAGGTGACGCGCGCCGGGCTGGGCTCCGGTCCGCTGGGCGAGGCGAAGCTGGTGGCGGCGCACGACGTGTTGCTGTCGAACCAGACGCTGAGCGTGGCGACGTACGGGCTGGTGAGCGGGTCGCGCTTCGGAGACATCTATGTGCACACCGACGGCAAGCGGCGCCGCGCCGTGGGCGCCGACGGCGTGCTGCTGCGGCACCCGACCGTGGGCGCGTCGCCGGTGGCGTACCCGAATCCAGTGAGCGGCGAGTCTGACCTGATTGCGGGCGGAGAGGGCGCGCTGTACTACTACCGGCTGCTGGACGGCGCGAAGCTGAGGTTCGCGGCGCCGGTGGCGGTGCTCGAAGAGAACGCCAGAATCTTCACCGGCACGCTGGGCGTGCCGACGCAAGTGGATTGGGACCGCGACGGCGCCGTGGACCTCGTGGTGGGCAACTCCGAGGGTCGCGTCCTGTGGTTCCGGAACACGGGCACGACGGAGGAGCCGCGTTTCACCGACGGCGTGGCGCTGGCGGCGGGCGGGTATCCGATTCATGTCGAGCCGGGCTACAAGGGCGACATCCAGGGGCCGGGCGAGGCGCGCTGGGGCTACATCAGCCCGAACGTGGTGGACTGGAACGGCGACGGGCGTCCCGACATCCTGGCCGGCGACTCGCTGAACCGGCAGATGGTCTACCTGAACCACGGCGGGCGGTTGCAGCCGGCCGTGCCGTTATACCTTGACGGGCTGGACCTGCACGGCACATGGCGCGTGCGGCCGGGCGTCGCGCGGCTGAACGGGCGCATGGCCGTGGTGGCGAACGACGACCAGGACGAGTTTCACCTGTACTGGCGGCTGGACGACTACAACCTGGAAGACGGCGGCAAGCTGCGGATGGAGGACGGCTCGGCCATCCGCGCCAACTTCCTTGGGGCGGGCGGCACGGGCCGGTCCAAGCTGGAGCTGGTGGATTGGGACGGTGACGGCGTGGTGGATCTGCTGGTGGGCACGCCGCGCCACCATTCCGTGCCGGAGCCTGAGCATGGACTGCCGCGCGCACTGGGTTTGCCCGGCGCAACCGTGCTGTTCCTGAAGAACACCGGCACCAACGCGCAGCCGCGCTTCCGGTTTCCGGAGGTGCTGCGGCACAACGGCGAGCCGATCTACCTGGGGCAACACGAGGTGGGGGCGTCGGCCGGGCCGCTGGGCGGCGGCAAGGGTCCAAACCTTGTGGTATCACGCGAAGATGGGCGGCTGTTCTTCTACCGCCGCGAGGCCGTGAAGCCCTAGGCCGGGCGGCGGATCGGGTTTATTTGGTCAAGCCCGGGCGATCTCCTCATCGAGTTGCTTGCGCCAGGCGGCCTGGGTTTCGGGCGAGAGCGGCGGTGGGGGCG
>CAYZIX010000204.1:0-6936 GCA_964478395.1 uncultured Candidatus Solibacter sp. | reverse complement strand
GATCACACGTTCATCGGCGTGGACCTGGGTCAGCGGCGCGATCCGGCGGCGGTGGGGCAGAAGCTGGACGGCCCGTGCGGATCAAAACAGCGGACCATGACCGCTAACACGGTGCGCCCGGCATCAGCGCAGCGCGGTCAACAGGCTGGAGCGCTGATCGGTCCAGACTCGCTTCGAGGACGCATACATGGGCTTGCCAGGTAAGGCGAGACGCGCCAATGCGTCGGCGGGCCCCACGACGGCCCACTGGCTGGCCAGCGTGCCCGGGTCCAAGTGGCCAGATTCGCGCAAGGGAATGGACTGCCAGCCCTGGTCTGCGGCCAACGCGGCCACCACGGGTTGCAGATCGAGATAGAAGTTCGAGACGTGCAGCGCCACCACGCCGCCCGGCTTCAAGTGGCGGCGGTAGACGGCGAAGGCCTCGCGTGTGAGCAGGTGCACGGGAATCGAATCGCCGCTGAAGGCGTCCACCACCAGCACGTCGAAGCCCTGCGCGGGCTCGCGCTCCAACTCCAGACGGCCGTCGCCCAAGGCGATTTCGGTGCGCGCCGGCGTACCGGAAAGATAACGGAAGTGGCGGCGCGCGAAGTCCACCACCAGCGGATTGATCTCGTAGTAGCGGAACGTGTCGCCCGCGCGGCCGTAGGATGACAGCGTGCCAGCGCCCAGGCCAATGATGCCCACGCGCAGCGGGTGCGGCAGCTTGCCGAGAATCAGGCCCGGCGCCGAGCGCGGGCCGTAATACGTAGTAGGCGTCAGATACCAGCCAGGCGCCATGAACTCAGAGCCATGCGCGGTGCCGCCGTGCACGATTTTGCGCATGGCCGGCCAGCGGCCCTCGGCGGCCGTCTGGTCGACATACAGGCTGCCATAGAAGTTGCGGCCGGCATCGATGTGCCGCTCCGCAATCATGAAATGCGCGATGGCCGGCGCCATGGCCCCCAGCGCAAGCCCGTTGACCAGTGTGTTGAGCACGGTGCGGCGGCGCAGCGACCCGGCCAGAATCACCAGCGCAAGCACGGCCAGCGCCAGCGGCAGCTCAGCAAAGCTGGTGAACAGGCGCGGCGCGACGAATGCCACCAGCAGCGAGCCCAGCGCTCCGCCGGTGGCCACGACGACGTAGAAGCGCGTCAGCTCATCCGGCGGCGGCTTCAGCGCGGCCAGTTCTCCGTGGCAGAACAGGCAGGTGATGAAGAGGCCCCCGGCGAAGATGGGAATACCGATACCCAACATGCGCCCCGCCGGCAGCCAGAGAAAGGCCCACGACATGGCCAGCGCGGACAGCGCCGCCAGCGGCACAGCCCAGGCGCGCGCATACCATTCGCGCTCAAAGACCACAACGAAGGTCAGCAGGTAGACGAGCAGCGGCACGGTCCAGAGGAACGGAATCGGGGCAATGGTCTGGCAGAGGTGATTCGTCACGCCCAACAGCAGGACGCAGCCCAGCGCGGACAGGCCCAGCCACTGCACATGGCGCCATACACCCGGCGCGCCTCCAGCGGCCGGCGCCGGTGCATTTGACGATCCATCGGCGCGCGCCACTTGCACGGCTACCCACACCATAGCCAGCGTCCAGGCGGCATAGCCCCAACGCCAGAGCATGGCAATGGTATCGAGCGCCAGCCACGGCTCCAGCAGAAAAGGAAAGCACAGCAGCGCTATGGCGCAGGCCAGATTCGACCAGCCGAATAGCCTGTAGACGCGGCCCTCCGGCTCCAGCCGCGCCGCCCAGGCTTGCAGCAAAGGGCTGGTGGCGCTGAGCACGAAGTACGGCAGGCCGATGGTGCGAATCAAAAGACCCACAATCTGCAAGCCCGGACTACCGCCGGTCGTGTGCGGTTGCGCCAGCGTCTGGACGCCTAGCGGCAATACCGCCAGGCTGGCCGCCACCACGGCGGCGTGCACCGTAGCCTGGCGGCGCGGCGATGCCAGGCGCGTCAACACATGCGCGTAGATGTAGCCCGCCAACAGCAGCACCTGGTAGAACACCATGCAGTCCGACCAGACGGCCGCCGTCCCGCCAAACCACGGCAGTATCTGGCGGGCCAGCAGGGGTTGAACCAGAAAGAGGAAAAAAGCGCTGCCAGCGACGGAGAGGATGAACGCTTGCTTGGTTTGAGTTCGCACGCCGGGCCTAAAGTTCCAGCATGTGACCGAGGCGCTTCTTCTTGGTCTTCAGGTAGCGCGCCGACTGGGGCCCGCGTGGCTTGGCCTGGCACGGCACGCGCTCCGCCACATGCACGCCGGCGGCCGCCAGCGCGGCAATCTTGTCCGGATTATTCGTCATCAGCCGAACGCTTGTCACGCCCAAGTGCAGCAGAATCGCGCCGGGCATCCCGTACTCACGCAGGTCGGCCTCAAAGCCCAGCCGCTCGTTGGCTTCCACCGTGTCGGCGCCGTGATCCTGCAATTCGTATGCGCGCAGCTTGTTCAGCAGTCCGATGCCGCGGCCTTCCTTCTTCTCGTAGATCACCATGCCGCGCCCTTCAGCCGCGATGGTCTCCAGCGCCAGCTCCAGTTGCGCGCGGCAATCGCAGCGCAGCGAGTGGAACACGTCGCCGGTCAGGCATTGCGAATGGATGCGCACCAGCGGCGGAGCGCCGCTTTGCACGTCGCCCATCACCAGAGCCACGGCCTCCTCACGCCCTTCGCCTTCGCCCAGCGCAAAGCCCAGGATGCGGAAATGTCCGTACTCGGTCGGGAAATCGGCCTCTGCAACGCGTGCTAGCTCTGGGATGGATGACATGGAAACGTGACGATCTGTCTTTATTTTAGTATGGTCGGGTAGGCGCGCGTCCCCGCATGGACAGACAGCTCATCACATTGCTGATCAAACTCGCCGCGGCGGCCTCGATCTCGTCGATACTGTCACGTTCGTCGAAGTTCCTGAGCCTGCTGCTGCGTGAGGAGCGGACTGTCATCGAACGGCTTGAACTGACGCTGGGCATTTCCGGCTTCTGCATGACGGGATCAGTGATCCGCATCTTCACGCACAGCTACGCCGGCGCCGACATGTGCCTGGAGGGCGGGTTGCTGGCCGGAATCGTCGGCGGCTACATCTCCGGCCTGTTGACCGGAATACTCTGCTCGATCCCCGCCCTGGTGCATGGCGAATACCTGGCTATGCCGCTTTACGCAGCGGTCGGCGTGCTGGGCGGTCTGTTGCGCGACCTTGCGGCCGACCCCGAAGAAGTCTGGCGCATCTCGCCCTTCTTCGATCTCTCGCTCTACCGCTTGATCCGCTACCCAGCCGAACGCCGCAGCAGCTTGTTCCAGATTGCCGGCTTCGCCGCCATCGCGCTGGCTGAGTTGACCCGCTACGCCGTGTTGCGTTTGTTCGGCGACCGGCTCATCTTCACCCTTTACGGCAACACCAGCGGCTGGGCTACCGTGATGGTGTTCTGCTCCACGCTGTTCGCCGTCTCGCTGCCCATCAAAATATGGGGTAGCGCCCGCAATGAACGCCTGCTCGACATCAAGGAGCGCCTGCTGGTGGAGGCGCGCCTGAGCGCACTCTCGTCACAGATCAACCCGCACTTCCTGTTCAACACGCTGAACACGGTGAGTTCGCTGATCCGCACCAATCCGGAACGCGCCCGCCAGGTGGTCTACCGGCTGTCGAACATCCTGCGCCGCCTGCTGCGCAAGACCGACAATTTCGCTCCGCTGCGCGACGAACTGGCATTCATCGAGGATTACCTCTCTATCGAAACCGCCCGTTTTGGCGAGAAGCTCAAAATTCACAAAGAGATTGAGCCAGCCACGCTGGACTGCCAGGTGCCTACCATGCTGCTGCAACCGCTGGTGGAGAATTCCATCAAGCACGGACTGGCGCCGAAGCTGGCGGGCGGGACCATTGTCATCGAAAGCCGCTTTGAGCGACGCCCGGAAGGGTTGCGCCTGCTGCTCTCGGTAGCGGACGATGGAGTGGGGATTGAGGATGAACGTCTGGATTCCATCCTTGCCCACCCCGGCATCGGGGTCTCGAACGTAAACGAGCGTCTGCAGGTGCTCTTCGGAGCCAGCTACCGTCTTTCCATTACCTCCCAAAAGAGCGAGGGCACAAAGACGATCATTGAGATTCCTGCGTAATGGGTGCAACCAAGCGATAG
The DNA here is from genome assembly GCA_964478395.1 of uncultured Candidatus Solibacter sp. GTDB lineage: Bacteria > Acidobacteriota > Terriglobia > Bryobacterales > Bryobacteraceae > Paludibaculum. The sequence continues at coordinate 2,824 of CAYZIX010000204.1, read as the reverse complement.
GGGGCACCGTCTCGCACCGTAGCTGGCTGTGCAACAGGAGGTAGATTGTGATCCGCCAACTTCCGGTTCTGGCTCTTGCGGCCGTCACGGCCGTTTCGCTTTTTGGCGCCGAGCGCGTTCGCTCCGTCCGGCCCGGATCCCTGGTCCCGGCCGCGGGCAATGATGCCGCCCGGTCTCTGGTGCGCGCCGCTGCTGCTGCCCGGCGTTCACCGTCGGCGGCCAAGAGCCGGTCGGCCGCAGCCGCTGCCTCGGCCACCGCTCCCGGGGTTGTGCAGGTCAACATCTTTGACAGCGCGCGCGAAGCCTACTTCGTCTGTACCGAGACCATTCCCGCTGGAACTTATTTCCAGGCGTTTGTGGTCCTGCCGGGCGGAAATGAGTTTGCGCTGGATTCGCTGAAGGCGACTGAAGATCTTCCCGCCGGCTACTCTTTGATTCTGCCTGCCATCAGGTCCTTGGGTGATTTCTGGCAGCAGGGCCTGACAACGTATTATGTCGTGGTCACATCGTCGGATGGCACGCAGACAATGTCGGCGTCGGACTTCGGCACGTTGGGCTACTACCGCACCTATTCCGATACCCAATACATGGTGCCGGGAATCGACAGCTACAGCGAGGCGTTGAGCGAAGATGGCTCCACCATCGTGACGCTGAAGGGCCGTTTTGTTGCCGATACCCCTGCCTATGTTGCGGTAGAAGACATGGTGGTCCCCGCCGACGCAATTACGGTATCGAGTTCAACGACCATCGTGTTCAACCTCTCGAAAGCGGTTGGCAATTACTGGGATTCGTCCGCTGGCGCCTACACGCAGACGGGCTATGACACCACGACGATGCGGCATTCATTGTTAACGGTAGGGCAGTCGGCCTGGGCCGACACCATTCCGTTCCGCCACACGCCGCTCCAGTAGCGTTCGCGGGGCCTGATCTGATACCCTGTAAAAAGTCGATGGCCAGGTAGCTCAGTTGGTAGAGCGCGGCCCTGAAAAGGCCGGCGTCGGCGGTTCAAGTCCGTCCCTGGCCACCATCTTTTCAATCACTTCCAGGCCGTCCGGCCGCCAGTTTCATTCCGCTATAAGGTTTCGCCGGTACTCCGGCCGATAAGCGCATGCAGCCGCTTACAGGCGGCCTTCCCAGACCGGCTCCCACCGTGCCGCCCGCCTCCGGAACCCGCTATACTCCGGACACGGGAGCCTCCTAGATGAAACTGCCCTCTTCACGCCGTGGATTTCTCGCCGCCGGACTGGCGCTGCCTGCTGCCGCAGCCCCTCCAAATGATGATGTCAAGCTCGCCTGGCGTACGCTGGGCCGCACCGGTCTGAAGGTGACCACGCTCTCCTTCGGCTGCATGACGACGTCGGACCCCAGCGTGATTGAGCACGCCGCCGACGCCGGCGTCGTCCACTTCGATACCGCACGCGTTTACCAGCAGGGCAATAACGAGCGCATGGTGGGCGCGGCGCTGAAGAGCCGCCGGCAGAAGGTGATCATCTCCTCAAAGAGCCAGGGCAAGACGAAGCCGGCGGCGCTGGCCGACCTCGACACCAGCTTGCGCGAGCTCGCGACGGACTACCTCGACATCTGGTACCTGCACATGAAGAACGATCCGGCGGAGGTGACCGACGAGCTGCTGGAGGCCCAGCGCATCGCGAAAAAGGCCGGCAAAATCCGCTTCGCGGGCGTCAGCACGCACTTCAACATGGACCGCGTGCTGCTGTACCTGGCCAAACAGGGCCAAACCGATGTGGCGCTGACAACGTACAACTTCGCCATGCGCTCGGTGGCCGCTGATATGAACAAGAACACCGCGGCTCCGCGCACGGACATGACGACGGCGATCCGCGAGGCGCGCAAGTCCGGTATGGGCATTGTCACGATGAAAGCCTTGGCCGGCGGTGTTTCGCGCGTTGGGCGAGGCGACCGTCTGTACGGCGCCGACGCGCAGGCGCTTTCCCGGCAGCTCGCGCAGCCGGGCGTACCGCGGGCCGCCATCAAGTGGGTGCTGCGAAACGAGAGCGTCGACACGGCCATCGTCTGCATGACGGATCACGATCAGCTCCAGGAGAACCTCGTGGCCATGGCGGAGCCCTACACGCCGAAGGACGAGCAATTGCTCGCGCAGCAACTGGCCCGCATCAGCCCGAATTATTGCCGCATGTGCGGCGCCTGCTCCGGCGTCTGCGACAAGGGCGTACCGGTTTCGGATGTGATTCGTTACGTGAGCTACGCCGAAGGCTACGGCCAGTTCCCCATGGCGCGCGAGCATTTCCTCGAATTACCTGAGGACATTCGCGCCATTCGCTGCTCCGATTGCAGCGCGTGTTCGGTGGATTGCCCGAATGGTGTGCGGGTGCGCGAACGGGTCGGGCGGGCGCAGGAGATGTTCGCTTGATATTCTTCCGCCCGCTACGCCGCGCCTTGCAGAAGTACATCGAGGATCCGCTCTCGGAAGCGCTCATTCAGGGTTCGCTGGTGCGCCCGGCCGAATACGAGGTTTACCTCGGCGAGACCGGCATCTTCTGCCGCCGTACCGACGGTGAAGGTGAAGTGGCCACGGTCGGCGCGGGCGTCTCGGGCAGCGAGGCGATTTCGCTCTACCCGTTCTAAATCACGCCTATTTTCATGTTCAAGCCCGCCCTTCGGGGCGGGCTTTTTGCATCGAGAACACGATCTATGCCAGGCGATCAGCCGCATTATTCCCCTTGGTAGCGAAAACGTGTGATAAACTCCCAATGATTTGCTTCTCTGACATGGTCTGAGAACCCGAGGAGGAGTTTACGCAGGGGTATTGCGGCATGATCTGCTTCAGACTGCCATTTTGTTT
>CAYZIX010000203.1:0-6994 GCA_964478395.1 uncultured Candidatus Solibacter sp. | reverse complement strand
GCCAAACTCAACAACTCTTCTTCGCTGCTGCCGCCTTAAGTTAGCGCCTATGAGCGTCAGCTCGGGGCTACGAACAGCTTCCTGTCCTTAGCGTTGGCGTGACTTCTGCATGTTGTCGCCGGAATTTGAACCACGACATAGTAATATGCAGATCATTTCTTCAGCACCACCGCCCGGCTGCGGGCGATCTCCGGCTGCGCCGTCACGTGCAGCCCGGCTTCGGCGGCCAGTTTCAATTCCGCCTCGAAATCCGCATCCGTCACATGTCCGGCCGGCTCAGCCAGCAGCATTGTCCCGCCTGGCTTGAGCGCGGCAGACACTTCGCGGAAGAAGCCCGCCGCATCGGGCAACTCGTGCACCATGGCGAAGGCCAAAGCAAAATCAACGGTTCCTGCCAGGTCATCAATGCCCAGTGAGGCGGCCTGCGCCAGCCGCGTCTCAATCTGCCTATCCAGCCCGGCACGCACCGCCCGCCGGCGCAGGCTGGCCAGCATCTTCGGCTGAATATCGACGGCAACAACACGCCCCTGCTCTCTCACGCGCCGCGCCATCTCCAGCGTGAAGAAGCCCATCCCGGGCCCCGGTTCCAGCACGCGCATTCCGGCGCGCACATGTGGACCCACTACTTTGCCGGGGTCCTGCATCAGCCGCCGCAGCGGGCTGGCCAACAGATATCCCAGCCACCAGGGACAAATGCGATGGGGCATCCAACCTCCTGCGAGCCACTATCGCATAATGGGAACTAGGTGTCCTCGATCTCCACGAACGGCGATGCGCGCACGTTGCGCACGGAAGAGATCTCAAAGACCTATCGCGGCCGGCGTGTCGTCGACGGCGTCTCGGTCAGTGTCGAGCGCGGCGAGGTGGTCGGCCTGCTGGGCCCCAACGGGGCTGGCAAGACCACGTCTTTCTACATGATCGTGGGCCTCATCCAGGCTGACACGGGCCGCATCTATCTCGACTCGCGCGACATCACATCGCTCGCCATGTACGAGCGCGCCCGCGTCGGCATCAGCTACCTGCCGCAGGAGGCCAGCGTCTTCCGTAAGCTCAGCGTGGAGGACAACCTCCTCGCCATCCTCGAAACGCTGCGCTATTCGCGCCACGAACGGCGCGCGCGCCTGGAATCGTTGATCGATCAGATGGGTCTGGACCGTGTCCGCAAGAGCAAGGGCTACATGCTCTCCGGCGGCGAGCGCCGCCGCGTGGAAATCGCCCGCTCGCTGGCCATCAACCCGCAATTCCTGCTGCTGGACGAGCCCTTCTCCGGCATCGATCCCATCCAGGTGCTCGAATTGCAGCGCATCATTTCGGACCTGCGCCGCACGGGCATCGGCGTGTTGATCACCGATCACAACGTGCGCGAAACCCTGGCCGTCACCGACCGTGCCTATATCATCAACAACGGCCGCATCTTCCGCGCCGGCACGCCGCAGACGTTGACGCTCGACCCTGAAGTGCGCCGCGTCTACCTGGGCGACAACTTCGACATGGGCAACGGCTCCAGCCCGGCCGCGTAGCGCGTCAACTCTTCCGGCAGCGGCGCTTCCAGCGCAATCTTCTTCCCCGTCGACGGCGACGTGAACTCCACGCGCCAGGCGTGTAGCCACGGCCGGTCCAGCTCTGCGCGTGCCGCCGCGCCGTACAGCGTATCGCCCACCACGGCATGCCCCAGCCAGCTCATGTGTACGCGAATCTGGTGCGTGCGGCCTGTGCCGATGCGCACCTCCAGCAGCGTGGAGCGCGTATAGCGCTCGCGTACCGTAAACTCGGTGTGCGCCGCCCGGCCGCGGCTCAGCCGCGCCGTCATGCGCGTGCGCCGGGTGGGGTCGCGCGTGATGGGCTGGTCCACAAAGCCGTTGTCGCTTTTGACAATCCCTTCCACCAGCGCCAGATACGTCTTGCGCACCGTACGCGCGGCGAATTGCGCGGCCAACGCGCGGTGCGCCGCGTCGGAGCGCGCCACCAGGATCACGCCGCTGGTGCCCTTGTCCAGACGGTGTACGATGCCCGGCCGCAGATCGCCGCCCACGCCCGACAACGCGCCAAAGCGGTGCAGCAGCGCGTTCACCAGCGTGCCGTCGATGCGCCCCGCGCCCGCGTGCACCACCATGCCGGCTGGCTTGTTGATGGCGATGACATCGTCATCCTCATACAGCACGTCCAGCGGGATGTCCTCGGCCTCCGCCCGCAGCGGCTTCAGTTCAGCCGGCTCCACCTCCACACGCTCACCGGCGCGCAGCTTCCAACTGGCGCGCCGCGCCTCACCATCGACGTGCGCACGCCCCTCTTCAATCCAGCTTTGAATGCGCGAACGGCTGAATTGCGGCAGACGCGCCGCCAGGTAATGATCCAGCCGCAACCCCGCCGACTCGGGCTCCACCGTGTAGCTGTTCACGTCTTTCAGGCTACAGCAACGACTCCACCTTCCGGACTTTATCTTCCATCGTCTGCGCCTTATCCGTGCGCGTACCCACGCGGATGGTGGTCGATATACGCTCCACGCCCTGCGCGTGCAGCACCTCGTGGCATCGCTTGATGGCCGCGAACACTTCGTCCCACTCCCCTTCAATATTGGTGCCGTAGGCGTGTAGCATGGTCTTTAGGCCTGACGCGCGCAATACGCGCTCGCACTCTGTCACCTCTTTGGAGACCGATACGCCTACTCCCATCGGAATTACACAAACATCGGCAATTACTCGCAAGTTTGCCTCCTGCTTCTTCTGGATCGCTGTCGCCGCCACACTTCTTATCTTGCACCGCGCCGCCTGGCACGGCTCTTTCCAACCCGCTGACCTCGCGGCCATCGGCAGTGCCGCCTCCTCCAGCGTCTACACACAAACCGTCAACACGCTGCTGCCCGGCCCCACCAACGGTGCGGACCGCCCCTTGGCGCTGCTCTGGTGCAAGGCCATCTATTCGTTCTTCGGGCTGACTTTCGCTCCTTACGTCGCCGCGCTGCTGCTGTTGCACGTGGTGATGTCGATCCTCGTCTGGCTGTTCCTGCGGCGCCTTGGTTTCGACCCCTGGCCGTCCATGGCCGCCACGTTGCTGTTCGCGCTGAACCTCGCCATCACGCCCGTACTCTGGCAGCCGGGCGGCATTCTCGAACTCGGCTGCGGCGTCATCTGCCTGGCCGCGCTGCTGGCCTGGACGCGTGGCTGGGGCGTGGCCAGCTTCATTCTCTTCGCGCTGGCGTGGCGCTTCTCGGACACCGCTTTGCTGCTGCCCGTGGTGCTGGTGCTCTATGAATGGTTGATTGGCGAGCAGCGCTACCGCCGCGTCGTTCCGTTCCTCGCGCTGATGGCGTGGTACGGCTTTTCCGCCATCTACGCCGCGCCGCTCGGCCGCATTCCGTGGAGCCCGGCGTTGCGCGTCGTTCACGATCTGCTGGCCGTGAAGTGGGCGTGGCTGCTGCTTCTGTTTGTCCCGCTGGCCACGCGCGACCGCCGCGCCCTGTTCGCCCTGGCATCGCTCCCACTGCTGCTGGTGCCTCTGTTCCTCCTTTCGCGGCCACCTTCCAACCAGCGGCTCTACCTGCCGCTGGTGGCGCTCTGCATCATCATCGCGGCGCTGGCCACGCGCTTTGGCCGCATCGCCACGGTGGTTTTTCTGCTGGTGTGGATGCCATTCAACTACGGCGCCCTGCGCCGCTATCGCACCCACGCGCTGCGGCAGGCTGCGTTGACGCAGCCCTTCCTCGACGCCCTCCCGCACCAGGGCGCATCGTTCCGTTACGAGCAGGTGCCCGCGACCATCGACGAGCCGACGCTCGCCTTTGTCCTGCGCCACTCGACGCATCAACCGCAGGTGGATTTGAAGCAGGTGAAGCCGGGCGACGCGCTTTCTGGCGCCACCTTCCTCGGTTGGGATCCGGCCACGCGCCACGCCACGGTGTGGACCGCGCCACAGCCGTTGCCCGGCACGGTCACCATGGATGGCGGCCCCAGTTGGATCGCATTGGAGAAGGGTTGGGGCAGCCTCGACGGACCGCATCGCTGGGCTCACCAGAGCGCCACCGCGCGCCTGCATCAGCCGTCCGGCGCACGCCAGTTCAAGCTGGAATTGATTGTCGCGGACTGGCAGGCCGCCGGTATGAACCTCCACGTGCTGTTCGACGGCCAGCCTGCCGGGACATTGGAATTCTCCGGCGCCGGCCGCAAGAGCGGCTCCTTCACCATCGAGCCCAAAGAACGCGACGTCGAAGTCACGTTTGAAACAGAAAAGCCCAGCCCCGACGGCCTGGCCGCCGCGCTGATCTCCTTCGGCTTCGAGCAGTAGCCCGCGCCGTTTACGAAACGGACACGTTGGCCCGTCTTTGTCCCGGACTTCAGTCCGGGCTGGGCGCGCCGGGGTGCGGGCCGGATACGCCAGCCCGACCTGAAGGTCGGGACAAAGACGCTTTGGTGCGCCTGCTGACGCGTGCGCATTGGAATGGGGCGTCATGGCTGGGTGTACGCCTCCAGCCATTGAGCGAGGCCGCGAGTGGCTTGCCAGGCGGCGAGGGCGACGGCGAGAACACGGTCGTCATGGGCATTGCCGGAACGATCCGTGACGCGGAGCAGTTCTTCAGCGAAAGGCCCACGGGCCAACGGCGGGGCGATGCGAAGCAGGGCGCGCTCCATCAACATGCGGAGATTGGAGAGCAGATCCCGCCGGGGCACGAGGACGCCACCGAAGGTGTCCGGATGAGAAGCGCCCGCGCCGGTGATGGTGACGGCGACAATGCGCGCGGACAGATGGGCAGCGTGAAGCGCCTCGACCACGGGCGCGCCAACCCCGGTGGCATCGACGACGAGCGTGCGCAGGGCATCGGCCGCGTAAGGGTGGCCCGGGACGGGCGGCACGGGCAGGCGCTCCATACGGCGCACGATTTCCAGGTACGGGACACCCAGGCGGAAGAGCTCGATATGGCGCAGGACGAAGTAGAGCGCCGTTTTCCGCTCCCAGGTGACAGGATCGAGCTCGCCAGTGGGAACGTGGATACGTTCGAGCACAGCGAGGGCGGAGCGGTCGCGCCGGCGGCCAAGATCGAGGCCGAAATAGATGTGCGGAGCGAGGCGGTTCATGGTGTCGAGTCCGGCCAGATGGGCTGGCTGCCGTACCAGGCGTCGAAGCGCGGATCGACACAACGCTCGAACATCTGGCGCGTGAAGATCTGCTCGCCCGAGGCGGCGAATTCGCAGAGATACTCCCGCCGGAAGGCGGTTTCACCGAGTTGCATGCGCGCCTCGGCGAGAAATTCTGCCGGAATACGCGAGCATTCGGTGGCCGGGACGAGGAACTTTTCAAACGGGCTGGCGGCAAGATGCCAGTTCTCGTAAAAGAAGCCGTACTGAGCGTTAGGCGTGGAGAGCAGCCAGAGCGCGCCACGCGAAACGGCGAGCATGGGCAGCAGGGCGAAATAGAGCTCGTCCGGAACGAAGGCCGCTTCATCGATGATGAGCAGCGAGACGCCGGAGAAGGAGCGGACATTCGATTCCTTACCGGGCAGCGCGACCAGACGGGAGCCGTTGGGCAGGACGGCGGAGTGGCGGTTGACGCCGTCGCCAGGAGCATCGATGGCGAGCCGCGCGAGCATGGCGCGGAGCTTGAGCAACCATTCGGCCGACTGGCGTTCACACTTTCCGGCCACGAGAATGAGCGAGCCGGGGTGCGCGAGGGCATAGTGCAACGCCTTGACGACCGTGATGGTGGACTTGCCGAACTGGCGCGTGCAGCAGAGCATCAGGCGGTGCGCCGTGGAGCGGAGAATGCGGGCCTGGACCGGGTCCGGCTGGAAGCCGAGCGCGGTGTGGGCCCATTCGACCGGGTCCGGGCAGACTTCGGGCGTGGGCCGGGAGACCGGCGGAAGAGACGCCCACAAGCGGGCCAAATTGATGCTGCTGGTAGCCATAGGGAGTTAGGCAACATGGCGTTCCGGCCCGTGATCGAAGGGGAGGCGGATGGGCGGCTCGGGTTCTTTTGATGACGGGGAAACGGGGGTTATCCGCGTGAAGTCAATGGTTTGCGGGGCAGCCTCGGGCTGACGCCCGAGGTCAAAAACCGACACACCACCGCTTGCTGACGCGCGCGGCTCGTTACAAGAGGCGGCGCGGGCGAGTTCGGGGTCGATGGGGTAGGGCTCGAACTGAAGCAGCGGCGGCAAGGACGACGGGCGGGTGGCCTGAATCCGAAGGAGTTGGCGCTGGAGCGAGGCGCGCTGGTTGATGATGCGCGTCTGTTGCTGCCCGAGAAATTGGAGCAGGCCGGAGCGGCCGACGAGCGACTCGATGGCGAGGGTGGCGCGGTCGCCGACGAAGATCTCCTGCTGGCGGACGAGCGGCGAGTTGAGATGGCCGAGGGTCTCGTTGTCGAGGGCGCGGGTTTCGGCGAAGACGAAGCGCTCCAGGCGCCAATCGCAACTGGCGAGGGCGGTGACGAGGTACATTTCGACGTCGTCGGCGGGCTGGAAACGGCGGACGAGCGAGTCGCGGTAGGCGATGAACTCGTCGGAGTCCTCGGCGCGCATGACGGCGGCGAATTTGGCGTATTTGCCGTGCTTGAACGGGCCGAGGGAAGACATCAGGCGGCCGTCGGGGGTTTGGGGTCCGCGCGAGCGCGCACCGTTGCGGCGCGAGGCTTCACGCTGTTTGTCAGATGGGTTTTTGGGCATAGTTCGACTCCGGGAGGGAGTGTCGCAGGGCGGGAGGAGGAGTTGGACGGGGGCGGGAGGCGGCTGTGGGCGAAGGTAATCGAGAATCAGCGGATTAGGGCGCTAGAGATTATTTGCGAAGGGTGTGACTGGCGGGTGGAGGGGACGTCACCAGGGCACCGTTCCCCCGTTCCGCCCGTTCCCCGTTCTCGAACGAAGTTGGACGCCCGCTCAGAGCCGGGTAGGCGTCGCCAAGATTAATGACTTCATGACCGTCCCACGCTCGCTCACAGCGCGGCGAGAAGCTGGCCCAACTGCTCGAACTGCTCGCCTATCCCACTTGTACTCCCAGAGGCAATA
>CAYZIX010000202.1:0-7158 GCA_964478395.1 uncultured Candidatus Solibacter sp. | reverse complement strand
CAAGCGCGCTAGCCAGGCTGCGCCACGGCCCGACACCGTGGAAGAAATCCGTCAGACTCACTCAGTGTAGCATCCTTGGCCCGGCTATAGCGCCATCAATGGGGTGCCCAGCAAACGGGTGCTGGAGAGCTCCTCGCTGAGTCCATCGTTCCAGTCGATACCCGCCGCCCGCAGCGCCGCCCGCAGGCGGCCCACAGACGGCGTGTCCTCGTTCGCATCTGTTGCGAACTCAGCCAGGTAGACCAGCGCGGCCAACCTGTTTGGGGCAACCTCCGGCCGGTGGTGGAACTCTACAGCGAGCACCAGCGCTTCTGGCAACCCCCACTCGCGCAGCAGCGCCGCGCCCAGCGCGCCGTGATCCTCGCCTGCCACCACCATATCGGCCAGCATCGGGCACACCGCGCCGATGCGCCGATGCGCGGCAGCGTACTCGGCTGGGATGGATTCCAGCGCCAGACGGCCAATGTCGTGGATCAGTCCAGTGACGAACGCCTCTTCCGGCGCTGTGATGTGAGACAAGGATGCCAGGTATTCCATCGCCGCCGCGATTTCCAGAGAGTGCTGCCACAGACGCGTCATCGACGCCGATGCGAACAGCGTCCGTGCTCCGGCCGCTGCCAGTACCTTGCGGGCCTGGTCCATCCCCATCAGCGCCAGCCCGCGCGAGATGGTGGTCACCGGCGCGGCAGGTGCGTAAGCCGCTGAGTTGGCCGCCCGCAGCACCGCTGCCGCCAGCACCGCATCGCTTTGCGCCAGGGCCTCGATCTGATCGAGGGCCGCCTCCGGATTCCGCATCAGAGCCAGCACGCGCATCAGCACCGCCGGGTACACACGCAGCTTCGGACCACTGGCCGCCATCGCTGCCGGCAGACACAACGCCTCCAGCGCCGCCACCGCCGAACGCTCCAGAAACCCCTCGGACGCGAGTTCCCGCAGTTCTCCCAGGATCACCCGCGCCGGCCTCTCTCCGTAAGCACCGTAGTCCAGGCCTTCGACAAATGCTGTCGCGGTGTCCAGCACGGGCGAAAACCGGTCCACGTCCGCAGGCGTCCAACCCGCCACGGCGCTTTCCTGCGCCAAGTCGCGTTCCAGCCGGGTTATCCAGGAGCCATCGCGCTGTACGGGCGCCGCGCCGTGCTGCGCCAGCGCGCGCACTGTTTCTTTATCTTCATCGGAGTAGCCCAGACGCGCGGCAATCTCGTACGCCACGGCCGATACCCGTTGGCGAAAGTGCTCTTCAGCTTCCATTCAGGCGGTCCTGTGTTCCATATCGGCACAGTCCGCCGGCTATGAGCGCAAAAGCCGGCTCAACGCCATTCGGGAATGTATTGTCCAAGCCGGGCGGCCATCTGCCGTCCCACCGCCTCCGGCGAAAGGTGCGCGCGTACAAACGCCTGCCCCGCCGCTGCGCGCCGCTTGCGCAGCTCGGCATTCTCCACCACCAGCCGCATCTGCCGCGCCGCGTCGTCAATCGATGGATCAGCCCACCGGCTTGCCCGGTTGTACGGCGCCGACCCGGCGCCCACCTCGCACATCCGGTAATCCACCGGGAACGAGTTCTGTTCGTTCATGAAATCGGTGTTGCCCGAATAGTTTGTTGCGATCACCGCCTTGCCCAGCCACATCGCCTCGGCCAGGCACAGTCCGAAGCCTTCGGCGCGATGCAGCGATACGAAGCAGTCGCACGCTTCAAGCAGAGCGTTCACCTCGGCCTTCCTCAACGTACGGTCTTCGAACACGACGTTTGCGCCGGCAGCGGCTTCGCGCATCCGCGCCATCTCACGCCCGAATGTTTCGGCGTGGCTCACTTTCACCACCAGACGCACGCGCTCCCCGGGCCGGAACTCGCGCGCAAATGCGCGGATCAGCGCCAGCGGGTTCTTGCGTTCGAAGACGCTCAGCATGTCGAACATCGTCAGAAACGTGAACATGCCGGACGGCGTTTCCGGCCGCTCGCTGCCCGGCTCCATCTGGATGGCGTACGGAACTAGCGCCACGGGCTTTGCGCAGACGCGCTCCACTGCCTGTTGGCAGAAGCGGCTGGGAGCCCACAACTGGTCGAACATGCGCGCGGCGCCGCGCCAGTAGGCGGGGAACTCTTCCAGTTCCCACACCCAATTGCCGATGTTCAGGCGGCCGGCCCTGTATCCGCGCCCCACTTGGCGCATGGCCGCTTCCACCTGGTCGGCGTTCACATAGAAGATGCTGGCACGGTAGGGAAACGGCTCGCCGGCCGTGCGCACGCTGGTGTCGAGCTCGCTCTGCCGGCCGTCGGGCCGTACGCTGATCACAGACGTGCCCAGCCCGGCAGCTTGCGCCGATGCCGCCGCTGCGCGCACGGTTTGGCCCACGCCTGTTTCGGCGCGCGCATAGCCCACCAGATTGCAGCCCGGTTCCGTGCGGCTGGGGCCCGGCTTGCGGTGCACGATGTCTTCGATCCACGACAGCACGCCCGCCACCCCCGCGTGCGCCGCTGCCGATGTGCGCATTGCCGCCAGGCGAGCCCTGGGCGCTAAGTGTTCTCTCACGGCGGCCTGCCACAACGCCTGTTCCACGCGGAGTTCGGCTGCGCTCAGTCCATAGGCGACCCGTCCGTGGCTCAGCAGCCAGGCAAGATAACGAGCCTCATCGGCGCCCTCCGGCTCCGGAAAATGCCGTTGCAGATCGATGCGCGCATCGTAAATCGCGCGCGCCAGTTGGGTCAGTTCTGCCATCTGTGCGCCAGCCCGGCGGTTTTCCCGCCGGGCCACCTAACTGTATTCTGCGCCAGTTGGGCTGAGACACGTTGGCCGGCCCGTTGAAGCGGGCCGGCCAGGGTGGGTAGCTGTGCTTGGGTGATTGTCGGCTAGAAGTGAATACGCAGCGTGTACTGGATTGAACGTCCGAGGTTGTTGCTGTTCTGGCCGATTGCCTTGCCGAAGTTGCTGCTGGTGACGCCGGTGGCGACGTCGCCGTTCATGAAGCTGTTCGACACGTTGAAGGCGTCGAGCCGCAGCTCGATCTTCATGTTCTCGCGCACGTTTGTCAGCGGGAAGTACTTCACCATCGTGCCGTCCCAGTTCCAGAAGCCCGGTCCGCAAAGGCCCGAGTAGTACAGCGGATTACTGCGCCGCGTGTAGGACGGCAGCACGGAAAAGACCGATGTGTCGAACCACTTGTACGTCGTGGGATTGTCGATGCGCGGATCGCCGTTGGCCACCATTCCGCTGAAGCTGAGCAGTTTCCCGGAGTTCCACATCACCATGTGGCTGGTGGACCAGCCGCCCAGAACGCCGTCCAGAACCGGGTGCATGCGGCTGAACCAGCGTCGGCCACGACCCACCGGGAACTCGTAGGTGCCGGCGCCGGTGACGCGGTGGCGCGGATTGGTGCTGCCCCACCACAGCAGGCTGTTGTCGTACTTGTCGACGTCGTCGTAATAGCCGGTGGTGGCTTCGCGGTTGTAGTTGTAGGCGATACTGAACCCGCTGCCGCTTGAGAAGCTCCGCTCGCCGCGCAACTGTAGTGACTGATAGCGGTTGCTGTAGCGGTCGTCGTTACCCACCGTCAGGGTGGTGTACTGCGGGTAGGGGCGCAGCAGTTGGTTGGCGGCGACGGTCGACTGGTTGCGGAGGGAGCCGGGGAACGTCTTAGCCGTCATGTAGTTGTAGAACGGGTTGGCCACCGAGGCGCTGTAGGCCGCCTTGTAGGTGTACTGCAAACGTGGATCGACCATATTGAGGGCGGTGTCGGTGGAGTTCGTGCCACCCCAGATGTTGGACGACTGGAAGTGGTGCGTAAAGGCGAAGAAGTAGCTGGCATCAAGGCGAATGCGCTGCGGTAGCTGGTGCTGGACCGTCAGGTTGAGGCGGTCGCTGGTGGCCACCTTGGCGTCCTGCTGCCACCAGGTGGCGCTTTCGCCCAGGTGTGTGTAGCGGCCCAGGCTCTTGCCGGTGGATTCAGTCAACGGATTGGCGTTGCTGCCGGCGGAGGGGAAGGGATCGTTGAAGAAGCTCCGCGGCTTGCCTTCCAGCAGGCTGAGCGTGGTAGTGCTCACGCTGTAGCCATCAGCCGGGATGTTGTAGCCCAGACCAATGGCGTTGGTCATGGGCAGGGCGTAGCGCGCGTAGCCGAGGCGCAACGCCGTCTTGGACTTGAGGCGGTAGGCGATGCCGACGCGCGGCAGGAAGAGCGTCTTCTTGGCGGTGTAGAGGCCTCGGTTCTGGGCGTCGGTGTAGACCCATGCGCCGTTGTAGATCGGACTGGACGTCCGCATGGCGGTTACGGCGCTCGGCATCGACGGTGCGTTGGACTGCATCTCGGGGATCGGCTCGTTCAGGTTGAGGAAGCGCGAGATGCGGTTGTTGCGTTCCCGCGGTGCGGTCTCATATTCGTAGCGGATGCCCAGGTTGAGTGTAATATTCCGGCTCAGTTTGTAGTCGTCCTGGAAAAAAAGACCGTATTGGTTGGACAGAATGTCTTCCGAGACCACATATTTGGCCGTGCCCGTGTTCACTACGCCGAGCAGCAGTGAGGCATAGCCGTCGCCGGACAGCTTTGTGTTGCTGTTGATATACGAGCTGGAAGTATCGACAGGGTAGAACTTCCACTCCATCAGGTTGGGGGCCAACGCGATGCCGTAGGAGTAGCGGAAAGCACCGCCCCACTTGATGTAGTGTTTGCCACGATCGTTGGAATAGGTGGCCGAAGTGCTGTATTTACGCGGACGGTAAAACCAGGTTGAGCCTTTACCGAACGAGGTGCTTCCGGCAATCGAGACATACGGGTAATAAATAGCCGGCAGACCTTTTAGGTAATCGCTATACCATTTATTGTTGCCCCAGATCTTTTCAAGTCCGCTCTCGCCGACTTTCGACCAATCCGAATTAAACTCATCCTCGACGTAGGTGGTGCCGAAACGGACATTAAGCACTGAGGTTGGGCTGAAAGTGTAGACGGCGTCGGCCGCGGCGTTCAAGGCATCCATCAGGCCGCCGTTGCCGGAGGTAACGGCCGGTGAGTTGGCGTAGTTGTCGTTGTCCAGGCGGGTCCGCATGATGCTGTAGCGCGTGTACATGCGCAGACGGTTGTTGATGTAGAAATCGCTGCGGTTCGACAGGTTCCAGTATTCAGTCCAATAAGCGTAAGTCTTCTTGTAATTGTTGGTGCCGGTGATGTTGTCACCGCTGTTGTTTGGCGACCAGATGTCGCCCATTACCACTTTGCCCGAGGCATCAATCTGCGATGAGGGAATGATGTTGCCGGGGAAGGGGGTCCGCGAGGCCGTGTTGGTGGCCGTGTTGGTCACTGTAGTGCTGGGATCGTAAATCGTCCGCAACGCACCGTTGATGTTCAGCGAGGATGAAAAGTCGCCTGTGCGCTCAAGCGAGGTGGGCAGGGTGGAATTGGCGTCGCGCGGTTCGGTCTTGTCGAGCTTCTCATAACTGAAGAAGGTGAAGACACGGTTCTTGACCACGGGGCCGCCAACGGTGAATCCGCCGTCGTTCTGGCGGATAATGCTGGCCGAGCGCGTGTAGCGGTTCGACATGGCATTGAAGCCGGGTGTGCGGCCGAAGTACCAAGCCGTGCCATGGTATTCGTTCGTGCCGGACTTCATGCCCACGCTGAGGACGCCGCCCATGCTGAAGCCAAACTCGGCGTCGACGCTGTTCTGCTGAATGGAGACCTCTTGCACGGCGTCCATGGTCGGCGCATAAGAGCCACGTGAGCCGACGCCGATTGGCACGCCGTCGAGCAGCAGTTCATTGCGCCCGCCGGTAGTGCCGCCGACATCCATGCCGTTGGCCGCCTGCATGTAATAGGGATTCAGATTGGCCAGCGTGCTGTACTGGTTTACTACGGCAGGATTGAGCAGCACCAGGGTAAACGGATTCCGGGCCAGCGTGGGGATGTTCATCAACATCGACGTGCCAACGGTCTGCGACATGGTGGTGGTGTTCAATTCGAGCGTTGTGGCCTGTGCCGAAACCTCTACTGATTGAGCGATTTGGCCGACGGTGAGTTTGGCGTCGACCGAGATGTCGCCGCGTGTCACCACGGTCAGGTCGTCCTGCTTGAAGGTGTTGAAGCCCTGCTTTTCGACCGTGACGCTGTATTTTCCGGGCACGACGTAGTCGAAGAGGAAGTGGCCAGTGGCATCGCTCTGGCGGGCCACGCTGACGCCGGTATCTTTGCTGCGCAGCGTGACGGTGGCGTCGGTCACGACGGCGTTGCTTGCATCGCTAACTGTGCCTTGGACATGCGCACGGTAGTCCTGCGCCACAAGCAGGCCTGCCGAACAACAGATGAGAAGCTGTAACAGGCGCGCACGATGAGGGACGAAGAGTGACATAGAGGTGCTCCACTGGGCAATCGTATAAATGACCGTGAACTGGTGCCGGCTGTCGCCGAAGATCGGTGAGAGTGGCGCTGTGCCTCTCATTGTGTTGAGCGCCGGTTGCGGCTGTAAAGGCTGACAACAGTGCTCGACGTCGAGGCTAACAGCATGCCGCCGGCCACCCGGTGTGGTGCTGCGCGCTTTGGAATGAGAGCGGGATCCGGCGCGGCGGGTCAGGTCAAATTTGAATCCGTAGAAGCGGTTTCGGCCGACGTCCAGCAAGGTGGTGGACGTCGGCGTTACAGCAAGTAACGTATGTTAGAATCGGGCGGTGAGCGGGAACGAAGAGCCCAGTGCCGTGTGCCGGAACGAGGTGAACGAAGCTCTGGTTCAGCGGCAACTTCAGGCTATTCTCGAAAGTGCGCATTTCAAGAACAGCAAGCGCTGCAAGGCCTTCCTCCAGTACACTGTCGAGAACACCCTGGCCGGATCGTTCGAGCAACTGAAAGAACGCGTCATCGGCGCCGCTATCTTCGGCCGTGAGATCGACTACGACACTAATCAGGACTCCGTGGTCCGAAATGCGGCCGCCGACGTGCGGAAACGCTTAGCGCAATATTACGACGAACAGGGCGCGGGCGCCCGCGTGCGGATTGAGCTGTCGCCCGGCGCCTATATCCCCGAGTTCCGTTTCAAGTCTGAGAATGAACCGGCGCCAGGCGTGCACGCCGCGGTGGTTGTCCGGCGTGGGCGTCGCCGCTGGTGGCTGCTGGCGGTGGCGGCAGCCGGGGTGGCCATTGTGCTGGCGCTGTGGTTTGGATCACCGGTATTTGAGAGTGATC
>CAYZIX010000201.1:0-7159 GCA_964478395.1 uncultured Candidatus Solibacter sp. | reverse complement strand
ACTAGTCGAATCAACCACTTCCACTAAATTCTTGCCGGCCTGCTCTTACACTGGAAGTGTTAGGGCAGACCTCGCTCACCAGCGCGGCCTGCCCTTTTTCATTTCCAAGGAGAATTCCCATGGCGTCCGTAGCCCAAATCACGGCCAATCGTCTCAACGCGCAGCGCTCATCGCAGAACGCCCTGAAATCCGGCTGCTGCTCTACGCGATTGGTCATCGCGCCGGAGAGTATCCTGAAACTCGAATTCTTCCACCGCCTACTGGTCCACGGCTGGAACTTGCGCCGCATCCGCGACGATGAAACCGCGCTCACCGAAGCTGAACGGGATGAACCCAATTCGCGGAAGTTGTTGCTTCTAGGGCGCTACCGTCACAGCCTTGAACGCTCCTACGAGCGCGCCATGAAAGCCCTGCGTGAACTCCAGACGGATCGCATGCAGCGCTCGCGCTGCAAGCCCGAGCCCGACGACCCGTTTCTGACCGAATTTCCCCTTGCCAGCCCCTTCATCCTGCCTGATCCGGTCGATGTCGCCGCTGCTGGCCGCGCCGCCGAAATTCTGTCTGAGCCCCTGCCGCATTTGCCGCCGCTGCCCGCGCCGTGGGAAAGAACGTCAGTGCCCAAGAAGACGGGACAAGCTGTCCCGCAGGCAGCGTCCGTGGCCTGTGCATCGTGACGTGTGGTTACCAGACCGGTATGGGGAGCGCATCCAGGTCGTGATACATGCGGTATGGTGCGGCTTCGCCCACTGAATAGAAAGGCCGCAGGCGCGCCACCAGTTTCGTGCCGCCGGGCACCGGGACGCGGAACGTGCCGGGCTGCTCGCCCGGAATCAGTGCCTTCTCCAGTTGGTCAGGCTCCGGGAAGCGCGGCAGCACTTCCATGGCCCAATCGTCGTATACCAGCACAGCCGGTCCGCGCACAATGGCCACGCGGCGCGGGTGTTGTGCGTCCACCGGTTCCATGCGGATGGTGAGCGGGATGCGCAGTTCCACCACGTCGCCGCTGGTCCAGGTGCGCTCAATCACGCCCCACGTGCCGGGCTTCGCGGCCACGTTGAGCGGCGCACCGTTCAGCTTCACAGAGACATCGTGCGTCCAGGCAGGAACGCGGAACCGCAGGGCAAAGGACGCCGGGCGGTCCATCTGGAGCTTCAACGTGGTGGTGTCGGTTTCCGGATACGTGGTTTCCTGCGTCAGACGGACCTCGCCCTCGGGGCGTTGCCACGTCACTTCGGACGGCACATAGAGACTCACGTAGAGCGAGGCGGCGTCGCGGTAGTAGATCAGGTTGTGATAGTCTGCGACGTTCTGGATAAGCGTGCCGGAGCAGCACGAATAGCGCGACACCTTGTAGAACTTCATGGCGCCGTGGACGCGGTAATCGGCGTAGTAGAAGTGCTTGCCGTTTTCGACGATGGGCAGTGCGGCCCCGACGCCATTGTAGAAGAGGCGCTCGGCCCAGTCTCCGTAACGGCTTTCGCCGGTGAACGTGGTCAGATAACGCGACAGCTTGAAGCCCGCCCAGGAGCCGCAGACCGCTTCAAAGGTGTTGGGGCGCGCCTCCAGGCTGCGGCCCAGTGTGCCGTCTGGCGGGACGAAGCGTTCCATGGGCCCGGAGCCGCCGGTGGCGAAGCATTGTTTGTTCTGCAGATAGTCGTAGGCGTTTCGGATGATGCGCAGAAAGGCTGGGTCACCCGTGACGGCGTAGGCCTTGGCCGCGCTGCTGAACGTATTGACGTGGCTGTAGGCGTGGACCCAGTGCGCGTCGGCGGGCGAGGCCGTTTCACGGAACCTGTTCCAGTAAGAGTGATAGAGATAACTGTCCGCGAAGGTTTTGACCCTCGCGTTGCCGGTGACTTCGGCGGCGCGGTAGAGGTTCTCGGCGAACGTGTACCACTCCTCAGGCCGGCCGTTGATCAGATCGCGCGTGCCCGGTGTGCGCTCCTTGCTGTATGTACGCATGACATGGGCGAGCGTGCGGTCCAGTAGTTCAACAGCCGTGTCATGCCCGGCGTAGATCTTCAAATCCACCAGGCCGCAGAGCAACTTGTCATAGGCATAGATCTCCATGCCGCAATTGCCGTCGGGCTTGATGGTCTTGGACCACTCGGTGACAAGATAAACAGCTTTGTCGCGCAGAGCCTGATCGCCAGTGGCGCGCCAGATGCGCGACATGCCGCTGAGCCACTGGCCAAAGACGATGTTGCTGTTCTTGGCGCACCATCCGCCCAGCGGCTTGCCGGGCGCGGCGAGGCCGGCTGCGGACCGCCAGCCGTGCAGGATGTCGTCGTTCGACACTGCCAGGTAATAGTCGCGCGACTGCTGGAACTGTTGCTGCCAGCGGCTCTTCAGCAGGCGCACGCCGCGGTAGTCGAAGGGCTCGATTACGTTCGTCTTGGAAGTGGCGGTCAAAGGCAGCGCGGCGATGGTTCCGGCAAACTCCCGGCGTGTCATGTCAGCTCGCCACTTCAAAGACAATCGCAAACGGGTGCGGCTGGAAGGCCGGCCGCGTGATCTTCAGCGCGCCGTCCTGCTGCGACCACTTGAGCTTCTCTTCCGAGCCGATGAGGCGCACGTTCTTGACGCCCGGCAGCGCGGCGGCTCCGAGTGACGTGAGTTCGATATCCGCTTCCTGCTGCCCCATGCAGAAGACGTAGAGCTTGCCAGCCTTAGTGGTGTAGCGTATGTCCTGCGGCGAAAGCGGCTTGCCGGGGCCGCGCGGGTTGGCGATGCGGTGATGGGCGGCGATAGCGGGACCGTCACCGAACTTCTTCCAAGGGCGCGTCTCGTAGATGGCTTCACTATTGATGCGCATCCACATGGTGATGTCGTGGAGGATGCTCTCCTCCTCGCTGTCCAGCGTGCCGTCGGGCATCTGCGGCACGCTCAGCAGCATGGTGCCGTTCTTGCTGACCACATCCACCAGCGTGTGGATGAGCTCCTTGGCCGGGCGGTACTTGAAGTCGCGATAGTATTGCCACTGCCCAAGGCAGGTGTCCATCTGAAACGGCTCTGGCAGAATCACGTCAGGCACGGAACGTTCCATGTCGCGCGTGCCGCCGCCAGGCTGATACTCGCCGTTGACGCCGTCGGGGCTGGCCTCCTTCAGCGTGTAGACCACTTGCTGTTCGCCGCCGTGCCAGCCGAGGCCGGCGTTGTAGTAGTAGGCGACAATGTCGCGCCCCATCTGCCCGAAGAGACCGCCGTCAGTGTAGACGAGGTCGGGCTTTTGCTGATCGATCAAGTCTTTGATGCGCGCGAACCACGACCACAGAAAACGGCGCGAGGGATTCACGGGGAAGTTGGCGCCGCTCTCGGGGTGCGGCTCCCAATAAAGATCCTGGTTCTCCGGGTTCACGCCGTCGTAGGGCACGCCGGCGTAGGGGCCGGTCTTGTCGGCGCCCTTGTTGACGTTGAACCAGTCGTAGCTCCAGGCCAGATGTTCGCTTACCGCGAAGCGCAGGCCATGATCGCGCGCCACCTTGTTCCAGGTGCCGACGATGTCGCGCTTGGGGCCGTAGTTGACGGCGTTCCAGCGATGATGGCGGGAGTTCCAGCAATCGAAGTTGTCGCAGTGTACGCCAAGCGAGGCGAAGTAGCGCGCGCCGGCACGCTTGTACATGCGCATGAGAACTTCAGGCTCCCAGTGCTTGGCGTTCCAGAGCTGGATGACATCCTTGAAGCCGAATTGAGATGGATGGCCGTACGTCTTGAGGTGATACTCGTACTGGCGCGTGCCCTGCACGTACATATTGCGCGCATACCAGTCGCCTTCCATCGGCGCGCCCTGTGGCCCCCAATGGGCCCAGATGCCGAATTTGGCGTCGCGGAACCAATCCGGGCAGCGGTACTGCTTCAGTGATGCCCAAGTAGGTTCAAAGGTGGGGGACTTGGCGGCGAAGGCAGCGCCCCAAGGGGCCAAGCCTGCGCCGAGTGTTTTGATGACGGTTCGTCTGGAGGTGTGATTCGACACGGAGACCTCGCGGGTAATCGCATAGTAATGCCAAACCGGGCAGATGCACAAACGCTGCCACGAACTACAGGGCGAATTCCGTGATATGGAATCCGCTGTGCAGCAAGTAGTCTGAGTTGGCGCTACATGCGTGGAACGCCGTTCAGACTGTGTTCCACCATGTGGAAAGTCACCATGGTGGAACCGTGGATAGGGCAGGCGGGCGGTTGCCGATGGTATCTCACTGTTCTGCAAGTGCTTACAGCAGTGTTCAGAAAATGGCCAGCCAATTGCGGTCTGCGGCTGTGTTTTCACATTGACGAGTTTGTAACCGCACACTATTCTGACGCTGGATCGTGCCACCGCGGGGGTCTGTGGTGCGCGCGAAAAAGAGAGGTGTGTATGGCTCGCACAAGGACTTCAGTTCTAGCCCTGTTGCTTCTGATGATGTTTGCTGGCCTGTTGGCGGCCCAGACCGTGACCGGTATCATCGCCGGTTCAGTCGTCGATGCAACCGGGGCGACGGTGCCAGGTGTGACGATTCAGCTCCTAAATGAGCGGACCGGCGACTTGCGCACAGGGAGTGTCAACGAATCAGGTGACTTTGTATTCAGTGGTGTCGCGCCGGGCGCGTACACCATCATTGTTGAAGCCAAAGGCTTCAAGAAAACCCAGAAAACCAATTTGAACGTCACGGCGGCCGAACGTTTGACGGCCGGCCAGATTGTACTGGAAGTGGGCAGCTTGACCGAATCGATCACGGTCAGCGGCGAAGGCACGCCGGTGCAGACGATGAGCCAGGACCGTTCGGCCGTGGTCACGTCAGCCCAGATGTCCGGTTTGATGACGCGTGGCCGCGACTTCCTGACCATGCTGCGCGTCCTGCCGGGCGTGACGCCCAACGCGGATCCGGCGGCCATCGGCCGTACCGGCTTCCCTAACATCCAGGGCACGCGCATGACGTACTCCACCGTGAGCATGGACGGCTCGTCGATCAACGACCTGGGCTCCATGCAGGCGTTGGGCGCACCCACCAACATGGATGCGATTGCCGAAGTAAAGGTGTTGCTTTCCAACTATCAGGCCGAGTACGGCCGCACGGGCGGCGGTGTCATCAATGCGGTGACAAAGTCGGGCACTTCGGAATACCACGGCACGGCGTACTACTATAAGCGGCACGAACAGTTCAACGCGAACACGTTCTTCAACAACCTGAACAAGGTGGCCAAGTCGCGCTACCGCTACAACACGTGGGGCGGCACGATTGGCGGACCGGTTCCGCTGGGCCGGTTCAACAAGGACAAGAACAAGCTGTTCTTCTTCTACTCGCAGGAGTACCTGCCGACGGCCTCGCCGGGGAGTCTCCAGAAGGTGACGGTGCCGAGCGATGCGGAGATCAACGGCGATTTTTCGAGCACTCTGGATACCGGCAACAAGCTGATTCAGATCAACGATCCGAGCACGAAGACGCAGTTCCCGGGCAACAAAATCCCATCGAGCCAGCTCAATAAAAACGGGCAGGTTCTGCTGGGCGCGTTCCCGCGGCCGAACTTCACCGACCGCACGATTTCCGGCGGCAATTACAACTACGTCTTCCAGGAACTCATCACCAGCAAGCAGAACAACGAGGTCTTCCGCATCGACTCGAACGTGACTGACAAGCTGCGGATGTACTTCCGCGGCTCGGTGTACCGCCAACCGCAGGACGGTAGCGCGGTGGCGGGCGGCATGGCTTCGTGGGGCATGATGCCGAGTGAGTTCAAATACTCTTCGGACAATGGCGTGTTCAATGTGAACTACACCATCACGCCGACGCTGTTGAATGAGGCGTCAGTCTCCGGCCACCACATCATCCAACGCACTACGCCGCTGGACGATTCCTACGTGCAGAAGCTGAGCCGCACGACGCTGGGCTTCACAGTTCCGCAGCTCTATCCGGGGCTGAATCCGCTGAACATGATCCCGCTGGCGTCGTTCGGCGGCGTGACCAACGGTGCGGCCTTTTCTTCTGACGCGCGTTATCCGCTGAAGAGCGCCGATAACGTGTTCGACATCACCGATAGCATTACGAAAATCCACAACAAACACATTTTGAAGGCTGGCATCTTCCTGGAGCGCGTGCGTTACAACGGCGCGGCACAGGGCCAGAACTTCGGCACGTTCAGTTTCCAACGCGATTCCAGCAATCCGTTGGATTCCAACTACGCTTACTCGAACGCCCTGCTGGGCAACTTCTATTCCTACCAGGAGAGCAACTCGCGCATCGCGCCGACGGGCCGTGCGACGACGTTTGAATGGTTCGTGCAGGACAACTGGAAGGTGACCAAGCGGCTGACGCTCGACTTGGGCGTGCGGTTCTCCACCTATGGCCCATATGGCCAGAAGAACGGCCAGGCGGCCAGCTTCGTGGCCGGGAAGTATTCGTTGGCGAATGCGCCGCGGCTCTACTACCCGGCAATGAACAACGGCGCGCGCGTGGCATATGATTCGGTGACCGGCGCTTACGCGCCCGCGCTGATGATCGGCGCCTTCGTGCCGAACACAGGCAACACGGCGAACGGAATGGTGCTGGACGACGGCAACACGTTCTCGAAGGGCCTGATGAATCATCACGTCATGCTGCCGGCGCCGCGCATCGGCTTTGCCTACGACCCATTCGGCGACGGTAAGACTGCCATCCGCGGCGGCTTCGGCCTGGTGTACAACACGCGTGAACGTGTGCTGCTGCTGGATCTGATTGCCAACCCCCCGGTGCAGTACTCGCCGACGATCTACTACAGCACCTTCAACTCGCTGGCGCAGAGCTCCGGGACGTTGTTCCCGAGTTCGGGCGCGGGTCTGGATCCCAACGCCAAGGCCAGCAGCGTGATGAATATGAGCCTGGGCGTGCAACGCGACATCGGCTTCAAAACCGTAGTTGACGTAAGCTACGTTTCGACGCTTGGCCGCCACCTGTTCCAGATGCGCAATCTGAACACACTGCCAATGGGCACACGCTTCGAATCGTGGGCCGCCGACTCGACCAAGTCCGGTTCGCCACTGGCCGACACCTACCTGGCGCCGTACCGGGGCTACACCACACTGAACCTGGAAGAGTATGCCGGCAGTTCCAATTACCACTCGTTACAGATGCAGGCCAACCGGCGCTTCGCGCACGGCTTGCAGTTTGGCGTGAACTACACGTGGGCAAAGTCGATGGACTTCGCG
>CAYZIX010000200.1:0-7221 GCA_964478395.1 uncultured Candidatus Solibacter sp. | reverse complement strand
GAGCGACCGCTACGGCGGCGCCATGCAGATAGGGCCGAATGTCGGCGACAGTGCCGGTTACTTCCACTGCACCTTCGGCCGAGGCCGGCTGGGGGGAGTTGGCCAAGGCTCGCACGTCTGGCGGGGGATCTTTGCCAACGACGACAAGCCTTGCGTCTGGGCGTTGGCGCCAGACAATGGGCATGATGTCCTTGACGAGGTATTTCACGGCGGTGATGTTGGCGTGATAACTCATCTTTCCGGTGATCACGATGGTGGTCGCCTGCCGCGCGCCTTCAGAAGGCCGGAAGTAGTCCAGGTCGACGCCATTGCAGACGACGTGCACATTGCTGTTATCGCTTTGGCCGTGCGTGGCGGATAGCTCGTTCAAAGCGGCGGCGTCGGTGGGCGCCGTCACCACTACACGGTCGAAGCATCCGAGGATGCGGCCCTCAAACCGTTCTGTTCTCGCCAGTTCGAGCGTCGTCATCAGGCGGCCTTTGATGCTCCGGCTTCCCGTGCTGGCCTGCCTGAATAGATGGCTGATGCAGTCCACACTGTCCCAGACGATGGGAATACCGTGGCCAGACTGTTCATGGACGTCTTTCCGGAGTTGCAGGCCAAACAGGGCGGCCCGTAAATGCTCGATGTGAACCAGGTCAAACGGCTCGCGGTTAACGAGGTGGAACAGAGTCTGCCGCATCGGCTCGCTCCAGCTGTACATGGCCTGTAACGGGTCTCTGCCTGGGAGCGTCTTCAGGCAATTCAGCATCGATTGCCATTGAGGCACCAGGCAGCCGACGGTCTCAACGGCCGGACTCCGCAGCGATTCCAGTTCTTCGAGTTCCTGACGACTGCCGCAAATAGCCGCCACAGTGAGCTGATGCCCCCTGCGGGCAAGGCCCCGGATGAACTGATAGGGCCGAACGCGGATCAGACTTGGGGCATATGGTACGACGAAGAGAATTCGCATCCGTACACCTCATCCCAGGCTCCATACCGGCTCCGCCAGTCGTAGTGCCTGACAACAGTCTTCTTGCCTGCTTCGGCAATCTGCCGTGCGAGCACAGGGTTGTTCAGGACGCTTACGACCGCATCTGCGAAGTCCGAAGCCGTGTCAGCCAGAAGTATGTTCTCACCCGTGCGAGCTTCCAGTCCCTCGGCGCCGATTTGCGTACTGACGATCGGAACCCCTTGAGACCACGCGTCGAGGATCTTTACCCGGACACCACCACCAGAAAACAGAGGCACAATCATCACGCCGGCGCCCTCCAGTAACGGGAAGCCATCAGCGACATAGCCCGGGAGTTCGATGAATGGATCACGCAGCTTGTCTATGGCGACGGGAGGATTCTTTCCAATCAACGCAAGCCGGGCTTCCGGCAACGCTTTCTTCACTAACGGCCAGACACTTCTAACGAACCATTCGGCTCCTTCTGCGTTGGGGGGCCAGTGCATGCCGCCGATAAAGACGATTCGTTGTGAAACAGTGCGGGCGACGTTCGCTGCGGGAGGTTCGACGCAGATGGGTATGACCGCCGTCCGCTCCGGGCTTCGTGATGCAAACCCGGCGGCTTCGAGTGCAGAACGGTCTTGCTGGCTGACAAATACGGTGCGATCAAACCTTTCGCAAATGACGCTTTCGTACCGGGCCAGCCTTTGCGCCTCCCGCCGAAGAAAAGCCTGCTTGAGCCAATTACGCGTCCCTTGGGCAAGCCTGGCGGGGATCAGATAGACGGCGTTGTGCTGATCGAGGATGGTGCGCGGCTGCTGAGCCTTCGGATGAGCCTCCCGCGCACCAAGCGCATAGGGCGCCATCCAGAGTTGGTCGGCGTGAATGATGTCGAACACGCCGGACGTAGACACCTCATGCTCAATTACCCGCATCATCTGCTTCCGCCAGTCCCGCACGATCAGAAAAGGGCGGCCGGTGATAATGCTCCAAATCAGATACCACGCGTCGAGCAACGGGGTTCGGGAGATGGGCACGGTCACGACTTTTGAACAGAACCGCCGCAGATGTTCAACGGCATCGGGCGAGTCGCTTGCCCGGCAGAATGAGATCAACGTGACTTCGCCATGCTGGGCGAGATGCCGTAGCACATAATACGCTCGAACCTTCGGACCGGCGTCGAGAGGAAATGGCAAAACCTGTGTAAGAAACAGGATGCGCATGGCTAGTTCAGCTTCAAGCAGAGACGCAGTACTTCGATGTTGGAGCGAATTTCGTTCTGGGCACGGCCGGCGGAACTTTTCACCAGGAAGCCAGCCGTCCATGCAAGACTCTTCGCTACGCTGATACCGCCGAGGAGTAGCCGAAGCGTGACGGAGCGAAGCCGGCCGTAGTGTTTCGCGTAGAACAGCAGCTTTCCGCGGTAAACCATGGCTCGCCTTCTGTAGCGCCCCTGGCTGCCGCCGCCATAGTGCACGGTGAAAGCGCCGGGCAGATAGTATACAGACCAACCGGCCAGGCGGAGCCTGTACTGGAAGTCCACTTCCTCGCTGTACATGAAATACTGCTCGTCGAGATAGCCCACTTCATCGAACACCGCTTTGCGAACAAGCAGGCAGGCGGCGCTGAGCCACTGAACGGCGCAGGGGCTATCGCTGTCGCGGTGTAGCGGATATCCGGGGTGCAATGTGCTGCCGATTCGAAGTGCAATTGCGAGCTCTTCGAGGAGCGACGAAAAGTTTCCGTAACCCGATTGGAACGACTCATCGGGATTCAGAAGGCGACCGCCAACGCAGGCGGCGGCTGGCGTGCGATCGAGGAACGACACCATCATGTCCAGGCTGCGGCCATCGATTAACGCATCGCAGTTCAAAAGGAGCACGTGGCGCCCGGCCGCTTCCCGGATTCCGGCATTCGACGCAGCGGCGAAACCGGAGTTTGAAGCGAGTCGAACAACAAGTGCTTGCGGGAAGGCCGCAGAGATCACATCCGGTGTGCCATCCGTGGAATTGTTATCTACGATGATGACTTCGAACGTGTGCTCAATCTGTGCTGCATAGAGAGTGAGCAGACAGTCCTGTAGAAACGTCTTGGAGTTCCACGAGACCAGGACGACCGAGAAATCAGGGCGCCGGCTTTCTGAGTTGTCTCGCATCGAAGACATCACCTAGACAGCCTTCGGACCGGCTAACCTCACTGCGTCTTCCGGCGACGCTGAAGGAGCAACATTGCCCAACTGCTTGCTTCCAGCGGCTACGGTCAAGAGCCCCCCGAGGAATACCCAGGCCAGGCAACTTGATTTGAATCCACTGATGCCGACGTTATATGCAAAAGGAATCAACCAGTCGCCGAGGGCCATCGAGCACAGGCTGCCCGCGAGCGCGCCTACGCATCCGTAAACGTAGGCGCGTTGGAACAAAGTGAGTTCGCGTCGCACCGACGAGCGAGCGTGACGCAGAAGCGTCACTACCAGCCACAGGAAGCTACAGAGGCCCAATAATCCGAACTCGGCCAGTAGATCCACAAAATTGTTATGAGAACTGAAACTGACGTACCAGCCGGAGATTCTGAAGAGTGGCGTGTAGTAGTAATAGTTCGCCGGACCATAGCCGAAAATGGGGTTTCTGGAGATGATGTCCGACACCACCTGCATGGCCTGAAGCCTTGTCGCCAGGCTGTATTGCTGGTCGCTCGTCATGATAGCGGCGGCAAGTTGCGAGTACTTCAGAGAGGCGGCCGCGAGAATGGGAACTGACAACGCGAGCGCGGTGCGGGGCCGGGCAAGAACGAAGATCAAGGCCATCGAAACGAAGGCGGGCAGCCACCCCGATGCCCAGTCGCGCCACACAAAGAACGTAATGTAGATGGCCGTGACAATCACTACCACGAGCGCCATCCGGTGCCACAAGCGCAGTGACGAATTGATAACAAGCTGGCCAAAGGCAAGAGCGAGAAACCAATTCCAGAACATGCTGCCGAGTTCCGGTAGGGCCAGAGCTGGGAAATGGCCGGCGGTTGGTATCCCGATCAGGTCGTTTTGCGGCAGGAGGAGGAGGAACACACGGATGGAGCCAGCCACAAGAAAGACGGCCACCAAGCGCGCCAGAAGCCGTTCGTTCACGAGAAAGTGGGAACCGTACAGGAGCAGTACGATGGAGAACACCACGAGAGCCAACCCTCCCAGTTGAGCGCGCAACGGTGCGTGGGATGCGGCAAACCAAGGCAATTGGCCGATGGCAAAGGAGACCATGCCAGCGAAGAGGAACAGGAATGCGGCCGTAATTACGGCAGAGCGGTTCACCGCCTGTGGCGTGCGATTGCGAAGCCACGATAGAGCCAGCACCAGCGTGAGCGCCGGAAGAAGCAGAAACGTCAGGTTCAGATTACTCCCCATGGCTGACTGCGCGACAAACGGGGCGAAGAGCGCTGATAGCACTACTGCGAACAGGCCGGCCGCGGGATGACGGAACAGAAAAGCCAGCGCGGCTGCAATTGGGATGCCCAGGCAGGCGAGCGCCAGCAGGGTTTCGTAATCGAGCCGTTGGGCGTACATGGCGCAGGCGAACAGAACAAGGGCCTGGGCCGCCACGAAGACGACGGGTGAAAACCGAATGTGCGATACCTGCTGCACGGGTAGGTCTTTAGTTGGAGGCAGACGAAGTTGCTGTTGTGACGCTGGCAGTGCGTAGCGCCGTCACGGGAATTGCCGTGATCCCGGACGCTGAAGATGCGTACGCCCCGAGAACGAAGTTCTCTGTGGCGTCGAAGATCGCAGTGCCAACAAAGCCGGCCGGCAGTGCGAGGTCTTTCTCCGCATCGAGTGTGACGAGCTGTTTGGAAGCTGCGATGCTTCCTGAACCGAACACGGCGCCACTGGAATCGTACAGCGTGTAGTTGACTTGTGTGTTGGTTAAAGGCAGTAGGGACACTACCGTGGTCGTGGTGGTTGTTGTGCGAAGAGTGAGCGCCTGCCGGTTGGCCGGT
The DNA here is from genome assembly GCA_964478395.1 of uncultured Candidatus Solibacter sp. Lineage (GTDB taxonomy): Bacteria > Acidobacteriota > Terriglobia > Bryobacterales > Bryobacteraceae > Paludibaculum. The sequence goes on along the minus strand of CAYZIX010000200.1, from coordinate 2,306 downwards.
GTCTTCAGAACCTCGGCCAGCGTTGGAGTTCCATTGGTCTGCATCAGGACAAGGCCGGCGCCAGCATGGCCAAACGTGAACTTCATGAAGCCGGCCTGAGGTGGATCGGCTGTGCCAAGCGTAGTCAGGAAGAGCGAGCCGCGGCTGTTCATATTGATGGTGGTTTCAGCCGCGGTGCCGGGAGCGAACACCAGCGTTTCAGGCTGGCCGGACAAGTCGAAGAACTGGGCCAGTACACTGGCGGAATCGTCTGTAAGATTCATGGGCGCGATAGTCGTGCTCAATCCGTTTCCGTCAGCAAAGAGTGGCTGATAGTATGTTCCGCCGCCAGGATAGTCAGTGAGTGCAACAGGTGGCACAAACGTGGCGGTTGTATCGGTGATTTCAAAACCGCAGACCACGAAATCACCCGCCGATTGGATACGTGCGTAGCCTTTGAATGGCTGTGGGCGTCCAAATAGGTCACCCAGCAGGACACTGTCCTGCTGCCCTGTCCAATCCCATGACTTTTCATCTACCAGCCAGCCAGATTCATCGTAAAGCTGGATTGCGAGAGGCGCTGAAGAAAAGCGGAGCGCATTCAACCGCACCTGCAGATTTGTGTCCTGCGCGAAGAGCAGACTGAACGATCGCCCTGCCTGCATCGGAGCGATAAGGCTATCAGCGACTCCGTTAGCGGAAAGGACGCCTGCCACGAGCGTTGACTTGGGCGCATTCACCTCAAGCGCGACGAATCCGCTCGCCGTGGCGCCTCCGTCAAAGGAGGTGTTCTGTACAACGGTGCCTTGCGGGGGCACGGTGAGCGTAGTGTCTCCCTGTTGTGTGGAGTACTGCGTTCCGTCTGAATTGCGGGGACTCAGTAAAACGCTGATCGTACTGGATAACGTATTGCCGACCGCGATGCCAGAGAGCGCCGTCTTGCCGTTCCCGAGGAACGGGAAGTAGAAGTGACGCGGCAAGGTATGGATCACATAAAGGTTTTCGTTTGGGGGGCGGTCGTCGATGAACGTGGCAACCAGTTGGTTTTTTGCCGCGGCCAGCGTGATCTCAGCACTGGTTAGCCGCTCTCCGACGGTGTCGTTGCCGTCCTGTAACTGAAGGTACACCAGGTCGGGCGTTTGCCAGCCGTCCAAAGTGCGCGTGGCGCTCCAGATGCCCTGTGGCCAGCGCAGCAGATCCAGGAAGTGCAGCACTCCATCCGCGTCATACCTTAGTCCCCACGCATCTACCCAACCATGCAGGTCGCCAAACAACTGTTCGACCGCTCCCCACGTCACGCCGCCGTCGGATGATTCGCGGAAGCGTCTGCCGACATTGGCGAACCCTCCACCGCTCCAAACGACACTCACTTTGGAGCCGTGAACCGCCAAATTTGGAGTGCCGAACTGGACTAGATAAGGATTGCTACCTGCCTGGTCCAGCATGGTTGTCTCCGACCAAGTCTTGCCTCCGTCAGTGGAGCGCGCATACGCGATGGCCGTGCTAATCCAGGTATTTTCATCTTTGTACTCCCAGGCGACGTGCAGGCCGCCATTGCCGTCGATCTCAAACTGATTTTGGGCGGCCTTATATCCTGCCGGAACGCTGGAATGTACGCGGATTGGCTCAGACCACGTTGTCCCACCGTCGGCGGACGACGAATGATAGACGCCACTCTGAGCGGAGTACAAGTTCGTATAAACGATATGCAAAGTCCCATCGCCTGCGACGCGGAAGTACTGAAAAAGTGCCTTCACTGGAATCAGGCGCGGCGAACTCCACTTCGACGCGTCAAGGCTGGACGCCGCCGATGCGGTCATGAAATAGGCGGGTGCATCGATCGGCTTGTATCCCACCACTGACTCTGTCACCGCCTCCGTCCACGCCACATAAACGTTGTCGAGAGAATCGACGGTTATGTCAAATGAGCCGATCTTTGCGAGATCGGCGTTTCTGTGGAGTTCGACTGGCGATGACCAGGTGTGGCCATCAAATACCGCATATTGGATCACGAAGACGGCATTGCTGTTGAACCGCTCAACCCAAGCGCTGTGCACGCGCCCTTGGGTGTCGACGGCCAACACGCCACGCTCAACTTTCGCCTCGGGGTTCGAGAGCAAAAATGGCTCGGACCAATCCTTGTCCACTATCTGTGCCGACGCGCCATGCATGCCAAGTGCCAGTAGGACAGCCGCAAAGACCGAAGCCGGAGTGTCAGAGAATCCACTTTTCATGTCACTACCACCAATCTCAAAAGGCAGCCGTTAGAACCGGGTCCGCGATGCTGGGGCTGCCAACGCCTGCCACCGTCGCTAGCAATGCCGCTT
>CAYZIX010000199.1:0-7468 GCA_964478395.1 uncultured Candidatus Solibacter sp. | reverse complement strand
GCCCGCACCAGCGCGCGCGCCGCCATTGGAGCCAGCGCCAGCCCCAGCGCGGCGCCGCTCAGCGCCAGCAGCAGGCTCTCGGTCAGATGCTGCCGCAGCAGCCGCCCGCGCGAAGCGCCCAGCGCCACGCGCACGGCCGTTTCACGTGTCCGCGCCGCCGCCCGCGCCACCAGCAGGCTGGCCACGTTCACGCACGCCGTCAGCAACACCAGAGCCACCACGCCTGCCAGCACCAGCACGGGCGTGCGCAACTCCCGCTGCGCGTAGGTCTGGTCCGCCGCCAGCGGCTTCAACGTCAGCCGCGACTTCAAATAGTCCGCCTGGCCGCGCGCATCCTCGCCCGCCGGCAAAGTGCTCAACATCAGCGCTCGCGACAGCGCCGCCAGCCGCGCATTCGCCTGGGTTGCGCTGCCGCCGCGCGGCAACCTCCCCACGATGGTCAACCACCACGACTGGCGCTCCTGCCGCAGGCTTTCACCGCCCAACACGTAATCGGACTGCTCCAGCGGCACCATCACGTCGGCCCGCTCGCCCACGCGAACGCCGTGAAATCCGGGGCTCGCCACGCCGATAATCTCGAAAGGTTTTCCGTTCAGGCGCAGGGTGTTGCCAATCACCGCCGCGTTGGCGCCGTAGGCGCTCTTCCAGTAGTCGTAGCCGAGCACCGCCACCGCGCCGTCGTCCGCTTCCGTAAACAGACGCCCCAACGCCGCCTCAATTCCCAGCGTGCGAAACCCGCCGCTGCTCACCCAGGCTCCGCGCAACGGGCGCTTCACGCCAGCCTCGTTCAGGTCGAACTCGGTCGACGCCCACGCCAGCGCCGATTCAAACACCTTCTGCTGTTCGCGAAACGCCTCCCACAGCGGGTTGCTGAAGACAAACATGTCGATACCGCCCACGCCGCCGTCCGCGATGCCCACCGCGTAAAGCTGTTCCGGCGCGTGCACCGGCAGCGTCTTCAGCAGCAGCCCGTGCACCAGCGAAAAGATCGCTGTATTCGCACCAATTCCCAGCGCCAGCGACGCGATGATCACCGCCGTCATTGCCTTCGACTTCACTAGCGACCGCACGGCCAACCGCACGTCCCACCACGTGTTCTCCACCCAGTTGAGGACAATCGCATCGCGCACGCTCGCTGGGTTGCCAAATTTGAGCCGTGCCGTACGGTGCGCGTCCTTGACGCCGTCCTTCTTCAAGTCGGCCTCGGCGCTCGCCAAGTGAAATTGCAGCTCCTCGTCGATCTCTTCTTTCCGTGAGCGTTTCATCTCAATCCTCGTTCAGCACCAGCGCCACCGCCGCCGCCACCCGGCTCCAGTGCGCCTCTTCTTCGGCCAGACGCTTCCGGCCAGTCTCCGTCAGCCGGTAGAAGCGCGCGCGGCGCTTGGCGTCGCTCACGCCCCACTCGGCCTCAATCAGCCCTTCGTCCGTCATGCGGTGCAAAGCCGGATAGAGCGAGCCCTCCTCCACCTTCAGCGCATCCCGCGACACGCTCTGGATGTGCCGCGTAATGGCGTAGCCGTGCGCATCGCCCAGTCGCGCCAGCGTCTTCAGCACCAGCAGGTCCAGCGTGCCCTGCAACCGGTCCGTCTCTCTTCCCATAGCTAGCTATATTAGATGTCTAGGTATTCAACAGCAAGAGATTTCAGCCGATGGAAGACGAGTGTTTACAATTGCCGCTCTGCTGATGCTGGCCTCACCCGCCGTGCGCGATGGCGGAGCCACGCTGCGCGATGCCTGCGCGCCCGACGCCGAAACCATCGCACTTCTCGATGCCGCCACTCCCGTGCGCGTCCTCTTTGCGATTTCCGGTGAGATGGGCTCGTGCCTGAAGGTGGACGCCAACGGCCGCACCGGCTACCTGCTGCGCGATGAAGTCACCGGTCTCGACGATTACGACCGTGCCCGCGTGCTCGCCTCCGACCGTGAACTGCCGCAGATGATCCGCTCCGAGACGACGCGCCTGCGCACCGGCCTCGCAGACAAGCCGCGCGCTGCCAACCCGCTTGACCTGCTGGCCGCGAACCAGCCGCGCGCCGCTCTGGCAGTGATCGAATCCACCCTGCTCGCCCAGATGCCAAACGACGCGGACGTGCTAGCGCTGGCGGGCCTAGCCGCATTCCAGGCCGATCAACCGGCGCGGGCGGCCGCCTATTGGAAAGCTTCTCTGGCCGTGCAAGCCAATCCAACGGTAGAGCGCCTGCTGGCGCGCGCCCAGCGCGAAGTGGCCTCCGACCGCAGCCAGCACCAGACCGTCAGTCAGCGGTTCACGCTCCGGTACGACGGCGCCCGTTTGCCCGACTGGACCGCCGCGCAGATTCTCAATGCACTCGACGAAGAGTACGCCCGCCTGGACCTCGCCATCGGCTGCGGTATTGAAGAACGGCTGGTGGCCGTCGTGCAGACACGCGCCTCGTACCTAGCCTCCACCGGCGCCGAACAGTGGAGTGGCGGCCAGTTCGACGGCCGCATCCGCGTGGTGTTGGATGGCACTTCGTTCACGCCCGAAACGCGCCGCGTTTTCGCGCACGAACTCGTCCACGCCTGTTTGGCGCGCCGCGGCTCCTACCCGCGCTGGTTCCACGAGGGCATGGCACAGCGCTGGAGCGGTGAACAGCCATCGGGCGCCGTGCTCGGAGTGGTTTCAAAGGTGAAAGAGCTTCCCGATCCTGGCGACGATGCCACGCAGGCCCACCTCTTCTACGCCTGGGCATACCTGAATGTGGATCGTCTCTACCAGCGTCTGGGCCGCGACGGCGTCCGCCGCCTGCTTGACTCCGGCGCAAGCATCACGCTGCCGGACTAGGCTCGCGGGTGCGCCTTGTCGTACACGCGCATCAGGTCCTGCAGAGAGAGCTGAGTGTAGCGCTGCGTGGTCGATAGCGACGCATGCCCCAACAGTTCCTGAATGGCTCGCAGGTCTGCTCCCGCATTCAATAAATGCGTCGCATAGGCGTGACGCAGCGAGTGCGGGTGCAGCGACGAATCGCCGGCCAGCGCAATGGCGTAGAGCTTCACAATGCCGCGCGCGCCACGTTCGCTCAACCGCGTACCGCGATGGTTCAGGAACACTGCCTCGCTTGCATGCGACTCGTCCAGATAGGCCTTCAACGCGTCCAGCGCCCTGCGCGGCACCGGAACCTGACGCTCTTTGCGGCGCTTGCCGCGCGCCAGCAGCCAACCGTTCGCCAAGTCGCAATCGGCAACATTCAGCCCAACCAGTTCGCTGATGCGCAGACCGCAGCCGTACAGCATTTCGAGCAGCGCCCGGTCGCGCGCCGGGTGCGGCCGTTCCAGCTTGTCCTCACCCACTTCATCGATCAACGAGTTGGTTTGTGCTTCGGTGGGCACGGCCGGCAGCTTCGGTTGCACGCGCGGCGTCACCAGCAGCTTGGCGCGGTTCACCTCCACAAGACCGCGCCGTAGCGCAAAATCGAATAGTCCCCGCACGGCGGCCAATTTGCGCCGGATGGAGAGCTTGTTCAAGCCCAAAGCATAGAGGTCGGCCATCCACTCGCGCAGTGTCAGCTGATCGAATTCACGCAACTTCGGCGTGCCTGCCGCATCGCGCGCGAAGTAGCCGATGAATTGCCGGAGATCACCGTCATAGGCTCTTAGCGTGTGCGGCGAAACATTCTCGCGCTTCAACTCGGCCAGATATTCAGCGGCGGTCTGCTCCAACTCCGGCAAGCTTCGCATCTCAGCTCCCTCACGGTCGCTGCTCGTTGAGCCTGCAAACGAGCAGCGAGCGTCAGCAAGCTGTGCCCATTTCAGTGCCCCGCTTGGCCTGCCGGACTTTTCACTCATACCCGCTCGACGCCTCCAGCGCGCGCCGGCACGTTTCGGCATGGCGGGCGCGCTTGTCGTGGCGAAGTTTTTTCCGCGTCGCATCGTCCAACTGCGGCAGCAGATCGAAAGCAATATTCGCCGGCTGAAAGTTCTTCGGATCCGCGTGGGTCAGAAAATGGACCAGCGAGCCTAACGCCGTTTCACGCGCCGGCACGCGTGGCGCCTCTCCGCGAGCCAACCGCGCCGCCGCTCGCCCGGCCAGCAGGCCGGTGGCGATGGCCTCGATATATCCCTCGACGCCCGAAATCTGGCCCGCAAACAGGATGCGGGGCTCGGCCTTCAGCTGCAACGTCGCGTCGAGCAGCGCCGGAGCATTGATGTACGTGTTGCGATGGATCTGCCCCAGCCGCATGAATTCGGCATTCTGCAGGCCCGGAATCAGGCGCAGCACGCGCCGCTGCTCCGGGAACGTCATGTAGTTCTGGAAACCGACCAGGTTGTAGCTGCCGCCGCGCGCGTCCTCGCGCCGCAGTTGCACCGCCGCATACGGCCACCGGCCGGTGCGCGGATCGGTCAACCCCACCGGTTTCAGCGGCCCGAAGCGCAGCGTGTCACGCCCGCGCCGCGCCAGCTCTTCAATCGGCAAACAGCCTTCGAAGAAACGCGCCTGCATGTCCTCTTTGATATGCGCCACGGCCGGCTCGGCCGCCAGCAGCGCATCGACAAATGCCTCGTACTCGTCCCGGTTGAACGGGCAGTTCAGGTAATCGGCGCTGGCTCCGTCCAGCGACTTGTCGTAGCGCGAGGCGGCGAACGCCACCGTCATATCGATGCTCTCGGCCGTGACAATCGGGCTGATCGCATCAAAGAACGCCAGCCGCTCGCTACCCGTGCGGGCCAGAATATCCGCCGCCAGTGCATCCGACGTCAGCGGGCCAGTGGCCACCACCACAATGCCGTCGTCGGGAATCCGCGTCACCTCACCGCGCTCCACCTGGATGCGCGGCTCACTCTCAATCGCGCGCGTCACTTCGGCGGAGAAGTCGTCACGATCCACGGTCAGCGCATTGCCGCCCGGCACGCGCGTACGCGCCGCGGCATCCATGCACAGTGAGCCGAGCCTCCGCAGTTCCTCCTTCAGCAGCCATGGCGCGGAGCCTTCGGCGTCGCTTTTCAAGGAGTTTGAGCAGACCAGCTCGGCAAAACAAGCGGTGCGATGCGCCGCCGTCGGCACCACCGGGCGCATTTCATGTAGGATCGAATCAAGCCCGGCCCGCGCGATTTGCCAGGCCGCTTCGCCGCCGGCTAGCCCGGCTCCCAGAACATGAATCGCCGGAATTGTCACTGACATCCATTGTAGGTCTGAATCCATGCGCATATTGACTCTTCTCGCCCTGCTGGCCACCAGCCTCGCGGCCCAGCCGGCCATACACTACGACGTGCGTTTCCCCGCCCCGCACACCCACTACCTGGAGGTGACGGCCACCGTGCCCGTTCATGGCCCGCAGGCCGAGCTGTTCATGGCTGTCTGGACCCCGGGTTCCTATCTGGTGCGCGAATACTCACGCTTCGTTGAGGATTTCCACGCTTTAGGCGCCCAGGGCCAGGAACTCACGTGGGAGAAGACGACCAAGAACCGCTGGAAAGTCAGCGGCATCCAGGGCACCACCCTTCAGATCCGTTACAAGGTCTACGCACGTGAGATGAACGTGCAAGGCAACTGGGTGGACGCGGGCTTTGCCATGCTGAACGGAGCGCCGAACTTCATCACACTGGCCGGCGGCGAAAAGCGCCCCTACGAGGTCCAACTCCACCTGGCCAACGGCTGGACCAAGAGCATCAGCGGCATGAAGAACGGCCCGGCTCCGCACAGCTATCTTGCAGCGGACTTTGATGAGCTGCTCGATTGCCCCATTTACGCCGGCAACGCGCCCATTCACGAATTCGACGTACTCGGACACAAGCATTACCTCGTCAATGAGGGTGAGGGACCTGTCTGGGACGGTCCGGCCTCAACCGCCGCCGTGGCCAAGATCGTCACTGAATATGCTCGCCAATGGGGCGGGTTGCCATATGACAAGTACGTCTTCTTCAATATGTTGAACGAAAGCGGCGGTGGCCTGGAACACAAAAGCTCCACCTGGCTCGGCGGCAGCAAGTGGGCCTGGGCAAACGCAGCCCCCGCAGCCGACGGCCGTCCGCCACGCCCATCCCGCCTGAGCTGGCTTGGGCTGGTGAGCCACGAGTACTTCCACGCCTGGAACGTCAAGCGCCTGCGCCCGGTGGAACTGGGGCCGTTTGATTACGAGCACGAAGTCTACACGCAAAGCCTCTGGATGGCCGAGGGCTTCACGTCTTACTATGGGCCTCTCGCTCTAGCGCGCGCGCATCTGGCCAAACGCGAAGAGACGATGGGCGGTCTTTCCGCCGCCATCCAACAGTTGCAGACCACGCCCGGCCGCCTGGTGACGCCGGTCGAGTCAGCCAGCTTCAATGCCTGGATCGGCCTGTACCGCCCCACCGAAAACTCGGTCAACACCACCATCAGCTACTACACCAAGGGCGCGGTCATCGGACTGCTGCTCGACGCCAAAATCCGCAAGCTGACCGGCGACAAAAAGTCGCTCGACGACGCTATGAAACTGGCCTACGAACGCTACTCCGGCGCGCACGGCTACACGCCGGACCAGTTCCGCGCCGTCTGTTCCGAGGTCGCCGGCGCCGATCTTGCGGCCTGGTTCAAGCAGGTGTTGGAGACCACCGCCGAGCTCGATTACACCGAGATGCTCGACTGGTATGGCCTGCGTTTTCAACCAGCTAAGCCGCGTGGCGCGGCACCGCTGCTCACCGGTATCGGGCTGGCCCCGAACACCCCTGGGCGAATTGTCGTCGGCACCGTAAAGCGCGGAACTCCGGGCTACGATGCGGGGTTTAATACTGATGACGAAATCCTGGCCGTCGGGGGCTATCGCGTACGCGCCGAACAATGGCCGGCGCGGCTGGAAGCTTTCCCGGCCGGAAATACTGTGGATGTATTGGTGGCCCGGCGCGAAAAGCTGTTGACGTTGAAACTGCCGCTGGTGGCCGATCAGGCGCCCGGCTGGCGTCTGGAGGTTCGCCCAGATGCGAGCGACGAGCAGAAGGCCCATTTGAAGGTCTGGCTGCGGGAGTGAAGCCTGCGCCGGATGTGGGAAAGGTGGGGGGATGAAACGAGCGTTAGCCGTTCTGGCAATCGCTACGGCGGCACTCGCCGTGGCAGGTGATGATGATCCGGTGGTGTTCCGCAGTGACGTGTCGTTGGTACGGATTGACGTTCGGGTGAACGATCGCTCCAGCCGGCCCGTCACTAACCTCCGTAGCAGCGATTTCATCCTCCTGGACAACGGCCAGCAGCAACAGATCCGGCATTTCACGTCGGAGCAGATGCCGTTGGACGTGCTCTTCCTGATCGACGTCAGCCGCAGCATGAAACCGCACGTCGAAACACTGGTCAAGGCCGCCAAAACATCTTTGGAAACGCTGCGTCCGGATGATCGCGTCGGCATCATGGTCTTCGACTTCGACACGCGCCTCCGCCTCTCGCTCACTGCCAACCCTAGCCAGCGAGAAAGCGATTTCAAGGCCCTGCTGAAAGGCGAGAAGTTCAATGGCGGCACACATATTACCAACGCCATCATCAACG
>CAYZIX010000198.1:0-7645 GCA_964478395.1 uncultured Candidatus Solibacter sp. | reverse complement strand
GTGCCAACCGGAGCCATGACCAGCAACGGTTCATTCCAGGCCTCGACAGGCTGACGTTGCTCGTCATTCAACTCAGCCCAGGGGATCATGCCTTGACGGGCTTGTCGACCACCTTGAAGTTTTTCTCGTCGAAGAACAGTGTTTTGCCCTTGCGATAACTTTCGACGGCCATGGTGATGACCACCTGCGCGTGGCCGGCGGTTTCGACATCGAGCGTAGGCTTCTGGCGCGAGTGGACGCAATCGAGGAAGTTGCCAATGTGGGTGAACATGACGTCCTTGCTTTCGACGTCGATCTTCACCGGTTCCTCACCAAACTTGGCCTTGTACTCGGCGCTGATAACGCGCTTTTCAGGCTTCACGGTGATGGAATCCGTACGGCCTTCGAACTGGCCGTGCTCCACCATCACGATGGTGCCTTCATGGCCGCGAATCAGCCCCGGGATGTGCTGCGAGTTGGCCATTGAACTGGTGAGCACGACGGAGAAGCCGCTCGGATACTCAGCAACGAAGTGGAAGGTGTCGGGCACTTCGCGCTCGTCCTTAAAGCAATAGATTCCGCCGCTGCCGGCGACGCGCGCCGGGTACTCAGCCTTGCCCCAACAGATGTTCATCGGCGCCATGACGTGGAAGAAGAGGTCCGTGGCGATGCCACCGGAATAATCCCAGTACTTGCGGAAGCGGAAGAAGCGGTCGGCGTCGTAAGCGCGCTTGGGCGCCTTGCCGAGCCACATCTTCCAATCGATGTAATCCTCGCCCTTGCCGTTCGGGCCCGCTTCCGGCGTGATCTTGTAATTCCACTCGCCCTCGGTCGAGTTGCGATGATAGGAGCCCTGGCTCATCAGCATCTTGCCGATGCGTCCTTCGGCGATGGCCTTGCGGGCCTTCCACCACTGGTCGCCGGAGGTGGTTTGGGAGCCGACCTGCACCACGCGCCCGGTGGCCTTCACCTTGGCAATGAGTTGCTTCACCTCCTCGATGGTGTGGCACATCGGCTTTTCGAGGTAGACATCCTTGCCAGCGTCCATGGCCGCCAGCGCGATGGGGGCATGCCAATGATCGGGCGTAGCGACAATGACAGCGTCCACATCCTTGTTGGCGAGAATCTCGCGGTAGTCCAGCGTGCCGGGGCACTTGAAACGATCCTTGGCGGTGTTGACACGCTTCTGATAGGTGTCGCAGACACCAACAATCTGGCAGGCGCCCGGCTTGACCGACTGCGCGTATTTGTCAAAGCGGTCACCAACGTAGTAGCCGCGTCCGCCGGAGCCGATGACGGCTACGTTGATCTTGTCATTGGCCCCGATGACGCGCGCCTGGCTGGCAGCCGTAGCGCTGCTCCGGGCGAAGGCCGTACCGGCAAACGTCATGGCCGTGGCGCCGGCGACAAACTGCCGCCGGTTGGTCTGAATCAAGGACATGGATTTATCCACCTTACTGGAGTCTGAAGCGATCCGTAATCATCATACAACTGAGCTCCGATTTGCACTGTTCCGGAAATCGTGAGCGCCCCTTAACAAGCTGGTGGTATCATGCTGACGCAAGGAGCAGCAGTCAATGCAACTTCGGGTCCTATCATTCGTCCTAGCCGGTGGTAAAGGCACGCGGCTCTACCCATTGACAAAGGAACGCGCCAAGCCTGCCGTGCCCTTCGGCGGCCAGTATAGAATCATCGACTTTGTTCTTTCTAATTTAGTCAACTCAGGCATTCATTCCATCTACGTCCTGATCCAGTTCAAGAGCCAATCACTGCTGCAGCACCTGCGCGATGGCTGGGAGTTCTCAGGAATCCTGAAGGATCGCTACATTATCCCGGTGCCGGCGCAGATGCGTGCTCCGGGCGAGAACTGGTACCGCGGCACGGCCGACGCGATTCACCAGAACGTGAACCTGATAGAACAGTCGGACCCGCACGTGGTGGCCGTCTTCGGCGCTGATCATATCTACCGCATGAACATCCGGGAAATGATCGAGTATCACGAGCAGAAACGTGCGCAGGCGACCGTGGCCGCGATTCCCGTACCGAAGGAGTTCGCTTCCGAATTTGGCGTGATCGAGATTGACGGCGACGGTCGCATCCTGGCCTTCCACGAGAAGAACCCTGATGCGCCGACCATGCCGGGAAAACCCCAGATGGTGCTGGCGTCGATGGGCAACTACATCTTCTCTACCGGCCCGCTGCTGAAGTACCTGCATGAAGATGGCACGGAAGAGACGTCATCGCACGACTTCGGACGCGACATTCTGCCGAAGTGGGTGAAGGGTGGCGAAGTGTTCGCCTACGATTTCACAACTAATCACATTCCGGGCGACCCGGTGGGCCAGCCGGTCTACTGGCGCGACGTCGGCACCATCGACGCCTACTACGACGCCAACATGGACTTGCGCATGATCTCGCCGGTGCTCAACCTATATAACCGGCAGTGGCCGCTACGCACCGCCGGTTACGAAGATCCGCCGGCCAAGTTCACCTTCGACGAGCAGGACCGTCGCGGCCAAGCGGTCAATTCCATTGTCGGTGGAGGCTCCATCCTGTCCGGTGGCAGCGTGAAGAACTCGATTGTCGGCCGGAATGTGCGCATACACTCCGGTGCGTCCATTGAGGATTCGGTGGTATTCGATAACTGCGATGTCGGCCGGCGCTGCAAGGTGCGGCGCGCGATCCTCGACAAGAACGTCTCGCTCGACGAGGGCACAGTGATCGGCTACGACCTGGAAGTCGACCGCACACGCTACCACGTCACCGATTCAGGCATCGTGGTGGTGCAGGGGCACCGCTCGCGCGTGCAAGTCTCGTCGATCAACATTTAGACATAGTAAAGGCCCGCATCACCGCGATTGGCGCGTGATGCGGGCCTTTTTCTATTCAGCGACTTTGACTGAGGCGCCGCCGGCCAGCAGCGACTTGCGCGCCGCCTCCACCACCGCCTCGTTGTAACGCGAGTTGCCAGGCATGGCCATCTGGCCAACGGCTTCCCATTCAGAGAGCCGCGCCTGGCGTGTGACCAGGTCGAGACCTTGCAGTTCCAGCGCCCGCTCGACGATGAACGCCACCGAACGGTAGCCGTAACCGGTAGGTTGAAGGCCGGGCCCGCCCAGGTCGAGGTACTGGAAGTAGTCGGTGGATGGCTCGGCATAAACCGTAGCGCCATCGCCCGGCAGTTTTTCGGTGTAGCAATACTGCATACCGCGGTACTGGTCGTCGTGGCGGATCCAGGCGCCGCGCTGGCCATTCGAGCAATACATGCTCAGACCCTGCATGTTGCTTCCGGGTGTGTCGTCCGGAACGCTCAGCGAGTTCTGCACATTCAGGCAGGCGCCGTTGGACCAGACGACGCGCGCGTCGGTCCACAGGTAGCCTTCGTTGCCGTTCGGAAAGCGGTCCTTCAAGCCGTAAACGGAAACCTCCACCGGCTTTAGCCCGGTGATGAAAGCCACCAGGTCGACGTAGTGGCAGCCCACATAGGTGAAGGCGTCAGTGGATTCGCACTTGAACCAGTTCTGGAAGTTGGAATAGCGGTAATACCACTTCTCCATCATGGACGCCGTGCCCAGCTTGAACTCGCCGAAAAGGCCGGCGCGATAGCGCGAACGCGCGATCAGCGAGCGGTCGTCGAACCTCTTGTGGTATTCAATGCCGACCAGCAGGCCGCGCGTGCGGGCCTCGTTTTCAATCTCATGCGATTCGGCCATGCCGAGCACTAGTGGCTTGACGCAGAGCACATGCTGATCGGCACGCAATGCCGTCATCACAGCCTGATAGTGCAGCTGATCCGGCAGTGCAACCACGACAATCTGGTGTTTGGGTACACTGGCGAGCACATCAGCGTAGGCGCCGGGGCGCGGCACAAAGGCCTGCCCCGGAAACGCACGCATCAGATTAGGCGCCGCCGCCAGACGCTCCAGCGACTCGGCGCGCAAATCGCAAACCCGGATTTCACCGATGCGGCCAAGCCGCTGCAACTGGAACAGCGAGGGCAGGATCTGATCGTGAGAGATCATCCCACCGCCGATGAGCGTGACGTTCGTCATGCGAGGATCTCAGCGAAGCACTCTTCGAGCACCTGGCAGCCTTCCTGAATCGCATCCAAAGGAGTCATCAGCGGGGGCGCAATCTTGATCGTGCAGCCCTGCGGACCCACCGGGCTGAACATCAACAGGCCCTTTTCGACAGCGCGGTTGGCGATCTTCTTCGCCAGCGGGCCATTGGGCTGGCGATGCGCGTCGACACACGCCAAGCCGGCCACCAAACCCTTGCCAGCCAAAAAGCCAGCCTGCGGGAAACGGGCCTGAATGGCGCGCAGTCCGGTCTGTAGCACTTCACCTGAGACCCGCGCTTTATCGGCAAGCTTCTCGTTAACAATCACGTTGATATTGGCCAACGCGGCAGCGCAGCAAACGGGGTTGCCGGTGTGCGTGGAGGACGACGTACCCGGGCCATGCAGGTCCATCAGGTCCGGCCGGCCGGCAACGGCCGACAGCGGAAGAGAACTGGAAATGCCCTTGCCGAACGTGGTGAGGTCCGGCACAACGCCGTAGTGCTCGAAACCGAAGAACGTACCGGTGCGGCCGAAACCGGCCTGCACTTCGTCGAAGATCAGCAGAGCGCCGTGGCCGTCGCACCACTTGCGCAACATCTTGATGTACTCAGGCGGCGCGAATGCGGCCGTGCCACCCTGATAAGTTTCCATCAGCACGCCGCACACCTGGCTCGGCGAAATGCCTGCCTCGGCCAGCGAGCGCTCGAACAGATCGAAGGAAGTATCTTCGGTCCAGAAGCCATCCGGGAACGGCACCTGCACGAAGCCCGGATCGAGATTACCGATCCATTCCTTCAGCGCCGGGATGCCGCCCACCTGCTGCGCGCCAAGCGTACGGCCGTGGAATGCCTTCTCGAACGAAACGACGACATTCTTGGAGCGGCCGCCCACCTTGTGGCCCTGGGCGCGCGCAACCTTGATGGCGAACTCAACGGTCTCTGAACCAGTGGTCAGAATGAAGACCTTTTTCAGAGGCTCGGGCAGCAGCGAGGCAATGCGCTCGGCCAATTCGGCGCGCTGCACCGAAGGGAAACAATAGTTGGTCAGCAGGCCGGCATTGGCCTGCGCGATGATGGCGCTGGCGATGGCGGGATGGCAGTGGCCGGCGTTGGTGATAAGCACACCGGAGCTCCAGTCGAGCCACATGTTGCCCCAGGCATCGTACACCTGGCAACCGGAAGCACGGTTCCAAACCACCGGCGGCTGACCAGCCATGGCGCGCGGCTCGTAGCGATGCAGTTTCTCAAGAATGGGCAACGACTCAGGCACCGGAAAATCGGTCACGATCCGGCGATATGCGGTATCCACGCGAGCCACGTGGTGGGGTATAAGGACGTCCTCTTCAGCCATGCTTTTATTGTGACGGGCCAGCCGTGGAGCGCGCAACGCGCCGGGCCCGTTAACGGGGGCGCCGTCAGTGCGTTGCCGCGCCTGCCCAGACCCTTCAACCGGACGTGCAAGGCCAGCCTGTGTGGCCATCTGAGCCGCGCCGAGATTATTCTCGAAAAGAAAGCAACGGACTCTCTTTTTCCCGGCACAGGCCGGCGCGCCCGTGAGCAGGAACGGCAGCGCCGCGCTAGTGGCTGAGCACTGGGTAGCGCACACCAAGCTGTTCAAGGTACGTGTTGTACTTTGCCGCGTCGTAATAGAAAGGCTTCTGCAACGGACGCCACTTCTCGTCGGAGGCGCGATTCAGCCAGATGGCCGGCTGGTCCGTCGCGCGCACAAACGGCTTGTACTTCACGTCCTTGGTCTGAACGTCGCGGAAGTAGCGCCAGGCGCCGGAAACCAACTCCGGCTTGAGCAGCAGATCGAGAATAGTGAGCGCCTGCACTTTAGCGCCGGCGATGACGCCCTTGTGCGCAATGGGCGTAGCCATCACCACGCCATCGGCCCAGCTATGGCCCGGTCCGCCGGAGATATTAGCCGGATAGCGCAGTACCACGGTGGGCACGTTCCAACTCACGTCGCCAATGTCGTCGCTGGCGCCGCCCAGCGGAGTGGCATCCCGGTCGATCTTTTTCTCGGCCTGTGCTTCGGGCAACTTGACGAGCAGTCCTTTTTCGGGTTGCTTCAACTCGCGCTGCAGCGCCTTAGCCAATGCCTGATCGTCGTCCGACCATTGGGGCAATCCGACCCGCTCAATGTTCGACCGCATCGCCTCGGCCACCGGCCGGTTGAAGTAGCCAGGCCAAGCGCTACCCAACAGGCGGGAAGTGAACGTCGTACCGGTCATCAGCGCGGCGCCCTGAGCCATGTCGTCGGCAATCTTCCACAGCGCCATGACGTGGTCGTAATCGGCTTCGCGCAGGTAATACCAGACCGACGCCTCCTGCGGCGCCACGTTGGGCTGCGCGCCGCCGTTAGTGATCACATTATGGATGCGCGTGGCCAGCCGCAAGTGTTCGCGCCGGAAGTTAAAACCGACGTCCATCAGTTCCACAGCGTCCAAAGCGCTGCGCCCGCGCCACGGTGAACCGGCAGCGTGTGCCGCCTGCCCGTGAAACGTGTACTCCACTGAGACCACCCCGTTGTCGCCGGCGGGCCCCCAACTGACATTCAACGTCGAGGCGATGTGCGTGAACAACACCACGTCCACATCCTTAAAAATGCCGGCGCGCACCAGGTACGCCTTGCCGGCCACGGCCTCCTCGCACACGCCCGGCCACAGCCGTAGCGTGCCCGGCAGGTGTTCGCGCTCCATCACACGCTTCACCGCCAGCGCGGCGGCGATATTCAACGGAACGCCGGAGTTGTGGCCTTCACCGTGCCCTGGAGCGCCTTCCACCAGCGGCGCATGCCACGGAATGCCGGGCTTCTGGGACGCGCTGGGCACATCATCTATATCTGAGCCGAGTGAAATGACGGGCTTACCCGAACCCCAACTGGCCACCCATGCCGTAGGGATGCCGGCCACGCCACGCTCGACCTTGAAGCCCTCCTTTTCGAGCACGGCGGTGAGATACTTCGACGTCTCATGCTCCTGGAAGCCGAGTTCGGCAAAGCTATAAACGGTATCCACCATCACCTGTACGCGCTTCTGTTCGGCATCAACCAGACGAATCAACTCCGTCTTGAGCGCCGCTTCCCGGCCGGCCGTCTGTGCCGCCAGCGGCAGTAGCGCCGCAGCGAGGATACAGGTCAGTCGTTGCATGAAGATCTCCTCCGGAGTGTTCTTCAGTATGACAGGCCGGCTCGCCACAGGTGCGGCTCCGGCGTGCGAACGGGCGTTCCAGGAAATCGCACACGGCCGCGCGCCCGGAAGAACTCAGGCGGCCTTGGCTTTGTTGTGTTCGCGGGCTTTGCGTTCGAGGTAGGCGGCGTGGCGGAGTTGGTAGGCCACGTCGGCTTCGCTTCGTGAGGGCGCCAGATCACAGGTACGGGCGACGGCTCGGGTGACGCGGAAGAACGGATCGGTGAGATTCGTCAGGGCCGAGAGCGAGGCCATGGGCGTGATCTGGTAGACCTTCGAGATAGCCTCATTTTCCTGCTGGAGGAGGATGGCGCGCTCGGTCTGGCGGCGCGAGAGTTCCTTCATGGCGCGGTCGTAGGAACGTTCGAGGTCGCGGCGGTAGCGCGCGAGCAGGGCGAGGCGATGGGCGATGT
>CAYZIX010000197.1:0-7779 GCA_964478395.1 uncultured Candidatus Solibacter sp. | reverse complement strand
GACGCCGAGGCTCTGCAAGTAGGCCGAGAAGAAACCGCCGTAGAGGTATTGGTTGAAGACGCGCGGGATGCCCACGCGCAGGCTGCCGCGCAGGCGCCGCAGCCCCTGGCGGTGCGTGATGAGGAATGGCGCGGGCGGATCACTGACGCGCCGGGGATGCGGCGGCTGCCAGACCGTGTGCGCCGCCACCTCCACCAGATTGGGATTGTTGCGTTTGGCGGACTCCTGCGCAGCGATGATTTCGCGCACCTCGCCGGCGCCTGTCGCGGCACCCTTTTCACAGTTGGCGACGATGATCCGGTCCGCCGTGCCGCCGAGCTCGTAATCGATAAATGTCCGGAGGCAGCGATTCTTGCAGTAGGCGCAACGCGTCGACTCGTTCGTCGTGGTGTGGAAGCGCACGCTCTCGATGGCCTCCAGCCCGGGAAACCAGGAGGGCCGTCCGGCGAGCCACTGGCTGCGCGCCTCCAGCGCCGCGCCAATGGCACCGGCTTCTCCGCAATGCTGATGGACGGCGATATGTGGCGTGATGCCGGTGCCGGCGAAACGCGCGCGCAGGTAGTCCACCTGCGCCTTCACCGCCGCAAGATTGTGCTGCGTGCCGCCCTGAAGAAGAAAGTGGCTGCCCAGAAGGCTGGGGTTAGGAATCTTCGCCACATACAGCCAGATGTTTTTCGGCAGCACGGCCGCCAAGCCGGCCAGAATCTGTTCGCGGGTCCAGCCCTGGCGCTGGAAGTTGACAATGTCGGCCTGTAGAAACACCGCACAGCCCGTGCTGAACTCCGGCATTCTGCGCGCCTCAAAGGCACGCGCCGCGAACTCCTCCAGCGGAATGCCAAAGGCGCGCGCCGTGGCTTGCAGGAAATACCCATTGCCGGCCGAACACTGCGTGTTCAGCATGAAATCCTTCACATGGCCCTGCTTGAGCACCACCAGCTTGATGTCCTGTCCACCGACGTCGACAATCACGTCGGCATCCGGCATCTCCAGCAGTCCGGAGCGCGCGTGCGCCACTGTTTCCACGGGCGCGAGATCAGTTTGCAGGATCCGGGCCAGCACGTCTTTGGCGTAGCCCGTCGCCGCAGCGCCCACGACCTCCAGACGAGCGCCCGCGCGCCCGGCCTCCAGACGCAACTCGCGCGCGATCACGCGGCAGTCGTCAATCGGGTTGCCTTGCGACAGGCGATAGGCCTTGCCGCGCACCGTGCCCCACTCGTCCACCAACGCGGCCTTGGTGGATGTGGATCCGCCGTCCACGCCCAGAAACACACGGACGCGCTCGCCCTTTTTGTAAGGCGACGGCGCGCGGCGCGGCGGGCGGAACTGCTCAAGAAACACGGCCAAATCGTGGCCGGAGCCGCGCAGACCGGGCAGGCCGGAGGCATGGTCGCCGCCGCCTTGGCCTAACCACTGTTCGAGCCGTTCCAGGCCTGGATAGTTCGCCACCGCGCCTTCTTCACGCCCGAACTCGATGGCGCCCAACGCGGCGAAGTACACGCCGTTGCCGGGGCACTGGATCAAGCTTTGCGGCTCGGCTCCCGCCGGCAACGCCACATCGCGCTCGCGCCACTGGCGCAGAATGTGCGCCCGCCAGGCTTCACGCATCCCGGGAATCAGCGTGTTGGGCCCGCCCAGCAGCAGCACGCAGGGCTGGAGCAGGCGCCCGCGCGTCAGCACACTCATGTTCTGCAGGACAATCGCCTCGAACAGCGAGGCCATCAGCTCGCCGGCCGGCACACCTTGTTTCTGCAGACCGTTGATGTCGCTTTCGGCAAAGACGCCGCACTTGCCGGCCACCGGGTGCAACGCGAGCCCGTCGTAATGTTGACGGCACAACTCCCCGGCCGGCAGTTGGAGTTTGGCGCTCAGCTTGTCCAGGATGGCGCCGGTGCCGCCGGCGCACTGGTCGTTCATGGTGGCGGTCTTTTTCAACCCGCCGCCGGGTCGCGGCTCGAAGAAGAGCATCTTGGCATCCTGGCCACCGAGTTCCACGACGGAACGCGCGTCGGGCGCGTACTTCTCCACGGCCAGCGAGACCGCGTTCACCTCCTGCACATAGCGGGCCCCCAGCAGCGGAGCCAGTGCACCGCCGCCGGAGCCCGTGATCATCACCTGCGCATTGCCGGCCGAGATGCCCAACTCGCGTTGCATCTGGTCGAGGAACTGCCGGACCGTCTCACCCTGGCGGGTTTCGTGGCGCGTGTACTTCTGCCACGCCACTTCGCCGCTCTCGCGCGGCACGGCGACAGCCTTCACCGTCGTGGAGCCGACGTCGAGCCCGACGATCCATGAACTCATCGAATTCCTCCCATTTGCCGCGCCACGTGCAGTGCGAACTGCGCCGCCGTGCCGGCCACGCCAGAGTGCCGGCGGAAGCGGTAGTCCGGCCGGCGCATTTCCGGCCGGTGCTCCACGAAGGCGCGGATTTCGTCCAGCGTCCGCCCCGTGCTCCTCAGCACGGTGCGGAATTCGTCGCGAGCGCGCCGGCGGGCATCGCCCAGCGCCATTTGCACGCGGCTCAGCGCGTGCACCTCGCCCTCCCCGAGCGTTTCCAGCGGCAGGAAGTGGAGATCGGGATAATCCGCCACAACCTGCGCCATGACGCCATCGGCCTGCGTGGACGGCATGCAGCCGAACGGCTTGACGGAGATCATCAGGTGGCTGGCGCGCCGCCGGACAGTGTCGATAGCGCGCGCCACGATGAGATGGCCTTCCCCGCCTCGTGTCAGCAGGTCGTAATAGGGCCTAGCCAGGCGGCCGAACTCCGCCTGTGGCTCCGGCGGTGAGGCGGCCGCGCTCACTCTGGACGCGGTCCGCTGATATTGCCAAGCCCAGAACCACTGGCAAAATCCCAGCAGCAGTTCTTTCTTCCAGTACCCTGGCCGCAACCCCTTCTGGCGGCGGTTGTGAAGCCTGGCTTGATAGATCCAATAAAGAACCAGATTGCCGATCGGGTCAACCAGAACTTCCGCGCCCTCGCTTTCCAGGAACCGGAAAAGGTTGTAGTTGGCGTCACCTTCGGAGATGGCGGAATAGAACTCGCCAGTTGCCTTCACGACCGGTTTCACACGCAGCCAATCGACTTCCACCCGGTTGAGGCGATCGCGCACATGCGCCAGCGCCTGTTCCCAATCGAGCGCCCCAAGGTGGTAGCGAATGCGGCAGAGAATGCTCACGACATCGGCCAGAAGACCGTGCCGCCGGCGCTGGAAGACCTCGTAACCGCAACGGTCGTACAGAAAGCCCGCCAGATACTCCAGGCAATCGTCAATGGCACGGTCAGTTGCTCCAGCCACTACTTCGTAAGGCCGGATGCGGTACGCAATGTCAAAGAGAAGGTCACCCAGATTGAGCGCATTCAACATGCCGAGCCCAAAATTCACCGTGTACTTCAGGCCCGGCTGCGCGGATCCCTTCCGAACCGCAGTGTCCGACTGGAACGTGAAGACACGGAAGCCAGGAAATCCGGCGTTGGCCAACGCCTGGCGGTACTCCGATTCGTACATGCCAAAACGGCAAGGTCCACAACCGCCAATGGTGAAATAGACGTAGCGGTCAACCACTTCTTCGGTTGTCATTCCGCCCGCGCGTAACTGGCGCAGGTAGTCGATCAAATTCCCGGCGGTGAAGTAGTTGGGATTGCACAGGCCGTTGTTACAGAATTCCTTGCCTGTCAGGCAGTTCGCCCGGGTGGGTGCCGGCAATGCCTGACACAGGTAGCCGGAGCCCTGAAACACAGCCTGAATCAGCGCCTCGTGTTTCGGGGTCAGGTTACCGAACAGGATAGTAGTCCGGCTCCGCTCGTCAGCAGTGAACGGGCGGAGTTCCGGGCGCTCATAATGAACCGGGTGCGTCTCCATCGCCGGCTCCATTTACACTGCAAGCCGGCAACCGTTACGTGACGGCCGGCTGCAACGCCCGAAAAGCACAAAAAGCAGTGCTATCTCTGGGGTGTGCGACGTTCCGGAGCCGCTGAAAGTTGCGCCGCTGATGCCGCCCTGCCGCCCAATCGCCGGCAATTGCCGAGTCAAGTGCCGACACGACGGCGGCGAACGGACTTAACTGTACCGGAAACCGGCCTGGCAGCCGTCGTGCATATCAGAAGACAGACTATGGCTTACTACCAGCACGATGCCGGGGAGCAGTTCCGTTTCCAGATTGTCGGTCACCTGGATGAGGCCGTTGCTGCGGACTTGGAGCAGGCGTGGTCCACCGCCGCACCCATCATTCGAGGCAAACGGCTGGTCGTGGACATCACGGCGATGGAGGGCGCCGACGGTGACGGCGAGGCGCTCCTGGCGCGGTTCCGGGATTCCGGTGCGACATTCATCGGAGCGTTGACACATGCGCCCGCACACTCGTCCGCAGGCGGCGCGTGGAGACACATTGTGCAAGCTTTCCGGTCGATCTACCCGGACAACTTCAGCTCTGTAACTCACCGTTGATGCGCACGTCCTTCATCACGACGCCGGGCGCATGCTCCAAACGGTTGGGCTGGGCCACGTTCGAGAACGTGCAACGCTCCAGACGAATGCCGGTGATGGGCGCGTTTTCATAACCACGGACATAGAGACCGTAACGGCTCTTCTGGCAGGTCACGTCCTCCATCACGATGTTCGCGACCTTCGGCGGGAAGTTGCCCTTGGGGCCTTCCTCGTAATAGAGGTCGACGCTCAGCACGGAGTCGGCCACCTGACCGATGGTGACCTTGCGCATATAGACGTTCTCGATGAAGCCGCCGCGCACGGAGTTGGTTTTCAGGCGCAGAGCGCGGTCCAGGTGCGGGCTGTCCATGCGGCAATTCTCCGCGAAAACGTTGCGCACGCCGCCCGATGCCTCGCTGCCGATAGTGACGCCGCCGTGGCCGTCCTTCATGTTGCAGTTGACGACAATCACGTTCTCGGTGGGCAGGTTCAGACGGCGGCCGTCGCGATTGCGGCCGCTCTTGATGGCGATGCAGTCGTCGCCGGTGTCGAACTCACAACCGTCGATCAGCACATCGACGCACGACTCGGGGTCACAGCCATCGTTGTTCGGCCCGTGCGTGTTGATCTTCAGGTTGCGCACCGTGACGTTCTTGCAGACCAGCGGGTGGACCTCCCACATCGGCGAGTTGACGATGGTAACGCCCTTGATGAGCACGTTCTGGCACTCGAAGGGCTGGATAAACTGCGTGCGCAGGTAAGACCCTTCGCCGAAGATGCGCTTTTCAAGCGGCACGTCCTCTTCGGCCATCTTGGCCAGGGCCAGACGCGCCGCGCGCTGGTTGGGCTCGCCCTGCCGGCCGCGCGCCCAATTCCACCAGGAGGTGGGGCCGGCCTGGCCGTCCAGCGTGCCCGTGCCGGTGATGGCGATATTCTTCTGGCCGCGCGCGAAGATCATGGGCGAATAGTTCATCAGCTCGAGCCCTTCCCAGCGCGTATGCACCAGCGGCAGATACGCCCTCGGGTCGGTGATAAACATCAGGCGCGACTCTTCGGCGAGGTACAGGTTGACGTTGCTCTTCAGGTGCACGGGACCGGTGAGAAACTTGCCCGCTGGCACAACCACGCGCCCGCCGCCGGCCTTCGAGCAGGCACCGATGGCGTCGGCGATGGCCTTGGAGCAGTCCGTTGCGCCGTCACCCTTGGCACCATATTTGAGGATATTGAAATCGCGCTTGGCGAACTTCGGCGGGACAATACGGCGCCGGATTCCGGCGGCGAGCTGCCAGGGACCGGTGGATGGGGCTTGCGTCAGGCCGAATGCCATTGCACCAAGCCATTCACGGCGGGACGGACTCCAATGGGTCATCGAAACACCTCCAGCGGATGGTCGAAATTGGTATATCAGATTCCAGTCCGTGAAGCTAGACGGAAAACGCTAGCTGCCCTGAAAACGGAATCCGAGCGTGGTCAATTCCGCTCCACGCGCCTCGCGATAGACATGGTCCGAATAGGTGAGAACCTGATCCCCCAATTTGATGACCGGAGCGTTGCCAGCCGCGAGATCCGCCGCCGTGGTGCGCACCACCTCCAGGTCTTTCACCCCGCGCGACAAGCGCAGAATGAACATGGGCTGCCAGCGTTCATCGCCCCAGGCACCATCCACCACAATCACGCGGTGCGCGGTGGGCGTGCCGGGCAGATTCACGGTCTGCGCCAGATCGCGAACCAGCGAAATGCCGCCCGGGCCGAAGTCGCGTTTCACACAATTGGACTGCTCGCCAAGCTGAACGCCCACGACCAGCGCGCCCAGCACAAGACAGACTGCCGGTTGCATCCACGGCGCGCGTTTCAGGCGACTGAGCCCATCGGCCAAACCGGCCAGATAGAGAGCGCAACCGATGTATGGGATGTAGAGGACATAGCCATCGTGACGTGGCTGAACGAACGACAGCGGAGCGAGCGCGGCGATGAAGAAGAGCCAGCCGAAGAGGGCCAGCCGGCTCCGGACGATGGCGGCCAGCGCCAGGCTGCCGGCCAGAATGGCGACGGCCAGATTGTCCGGCACCGTCCACTGGCGGAAGGCGAGTAGAGTGAGGTGCGCGGCCGAGGTGTGCGCGTACATGGCCCAACTGAACTGTGGGGTGTAGGCGGGATGCACCAGCAGGATGTGCTGAGCCGCCCGCATCCCCCAGAACACCAACCCGCCGACCAAAGCGAATGGCAGTACCCGCAGTCCCGCCGCCAGAGCAGCCTTCCGCCAGGGTTGGCCCGCGCCGGTTGCCGCCGGAACTAAATAGCAGCCCTCATAGGCCAGCAGGATGGCGGGAATGGCCAGGCCCATCTCCTTGCTCTGCACCGCCAAAACAGCGGAGAGGCAACTGGCGGCACAGAATGCCACACGCCGCCATCCGGAAGCCGCCGCAAAACGCATGTAGCACAAGACGCTGAGTAGGATGAAGAACTGGCACAGGACGTCGTACACGGTGCCGGTGCTGGCATAGATGGACCAGAGTGAACCGTTGAACGCGGCCAGCAGCAGCGCTAGCGACGCGGTCTGGAGAGAACGGGCCAACTTGCGATAAAGGCAGAACTGAAGCCACAGATTTGCAATCAGCAACGCAAAACACGCCACGCGGAAGGGGAGCGGAGTGAAACCGAAGATATCGTGGATAATCCGATAGAACAGCCCGCCCACGGGGCGCAGCTCGCCCGGCCAAGCCAAGAGAAATGAACTGGAAATCAGACGTCCATACGACGGGGTCCAGGCAACATACATGTTCATCATGTCGTCAGGGTTGAAGTCGTAGAAAACGCCCTTCCCAGCCAGCGCGAGGAAATAGATCAAAATCAGAAGGAATATTGGGGCTATCAGCCTACGACCTAATATCCGCGGCAGAGCGATCCGTCTCACTATGGTCGTCTCCTACGGCAATAATAGCTGTTCTTTTGGCTTAAGGTTTAGCCGGAGGCGTGGGCACGGGCTTCTCTTCCTTGAACTTGTCGTCGGAGAGCGGCTCGGCGGCGGTATCAAAGGTGATGGTGGCCTCGGCGCCGAACTTACGGTAGGAGCGGAATTCAGTTTGGTTTTTGACCAGCATGCGGCCTTCGCGCATCTTCATCTCCGAACGCAGCGGGAGCAGATATTGCGAATTGGAGATGCTCGTATAGTCATAGTCGAGCATCGTCGACGCTTCCTGGATGGGAAAACTGGCCGGGATATCGATGGCTTCGAGCGTCACGCGCAGCACCGTAGGCACGTCGCGGTCGATGTAGAGAAGACCACGGTAGCCGGGCACAATTTCCGACTGCTTTTCCCAGATGATATGCCACTGCGAGCGCGACTGTTCCACCT
>CAYZIX010000196.1:0-7860 GCA_964478395.1 uncultured Candidatus Solibacter sp. | reverse complement strand
GGCTGGCACATCCGCGCCGTGCGCGCCGCCGAGGCCCGCGCACTCACCAGTGAAGCGCTCGACGGCGATTCGCCCGAACGAACCCGCCACCTCCAGTGGCTTGCCCGCTACCGCCGCGAAATGGAGCGCAGTTACGAACGCGCGCTCCGCGAATTGAAGCACTTGCAGACGCAGCGCGCCGTCCTGCTCCAGCAGGAGAGCGAGGCCATCACTGCCGTCTCGCGCGTCGCGCCGTTGGCCGAGTTGACGCGCCTTACCGACTTGACCGACCCGTTCTTCCGCACCACTCATGCCGTCGACAGCAAACGCGACCTGCAAACCTCCCGCGAAGCCGGCCAAGCCGACTACGACGGCCGCGTCGCCCGCTTCCGCGCCCGTAAAGCCGCCGAAGCCTCCGCCAAAGCCGCGTGACGCGGCCATACTTCTTTTGCCGGACGGAACCCAATTCGTCCCGGATTCGCGACAATATGGTTATGCGTGCCTGGTTACTGGATTCCTATGATGGCGTGGACAGCCTGCGTCTGGCCGAGGTAGATGAGCCTCGTCCGGCTGCCGGCGAGGCCCTACTCGATCTGAAGTTTGCGGCGCTCAATCCGGCCGATGCTTTTCTGGCCGTGAATCAGTACCCGGCCAAGCCCAAGTTCCCGCACATTCTCGGCCGCGACGGGGTCGGAACAGTCGTGGCTGTCGGAGAGGGCGTCACCAGTGTGAAGCCCGGCGGCACGGCCGCCATCCTGCGCTGCGATGCCGGTGTCAATGTTTGGGGAACACTCGCCCAGCGTGTGACTGTTCCAGCCGCCAGTCTGGTTCCATTGCCCGCTGGCTGGACGCTCGAACAGATGGCCGGTGCGCCGCTGGTCTTCATCACTGCCTGGCAGGCGCTCACGCAGTGGGGCGGCTTGCCCCCGCAGGGTCAGGTGCTGCTTGTCACGGGCGCCTCCGGCGGAGTCGGGGTGGCCAGTGTCATGTTGGGCAAATCCATGGGGCTCACGGTCGTGGCGCTTTCCCGCAGCGCGGAAAAGGGAGCCAAACTGCGCGAATTCGGGGCCGATTTTGTCTTCGATCCGGCCTCTCCCACGCTCCGCAAGGATATTCTCGCCGCGCTCTCACCGCGCCGTGTCGATCTGGTGGTCGATAGCGTCGCCGGCCCGCTGTTTGAGACGGTTGTCGCCGTGCTCGGCTACGGTGGCCGCATTAGCGTGGTCGGCCGCAGCGCCGGTGTGGTGCCGCAGTTCAACACGGCCACGCTCTTCTTCCGCCGCAACCGTATTGGTGGCGTCTCGGCCGGTGACTATACGCCGGAAGGCGCGCAGGCCGCCTGGGCCGAGGTCGAAGCGACCTTGCAGGTGCTGCGTCCGGTGGTGCGCCGCCTGACCCACGCCATTCAGCGTCCGGTGGTCGACAGTATCCATGAATTCGAGGATGTGAAGGCCGCTTTTGCCCGTCTGGCCCGTGGCCCGCTCGGCAAGGTCCTGGTGCATATCGGAGCTTAGCCGCTCCGGCAGGCCGCTCGACGCTGCCGCCTAGCCCTGCTATACTCATCAACCAATCGTATGGCTGCCGATTGGGAGTCCTCACTCCGGCGTTGGCTCGCTGCTGGGCTTCTGGACGATGCCACGTCCGAACGCATACGGCAGTGGGAGGCTGAGCAGGGCGCCACGCGCGGATTGCGTTGGCCGGTCCTGATCGCCATCGCACTGGGTACCGCGCTGCTTGCCGCCGGCGTGCTGCTGTTTGTCTCGGCGCACTGGGATGAGATCTCGCCCGCGGCGCGCATGGCGTTGGTGGTGGCGCTGGTGGCCGTGTTTCACGTCGCCGGCTCGCTGTTCTCCACTCGCTTCGCGGCGCTCTCGGTGGCTCTGCACACGGCCGGCACCGTGGCGCTGGGCGCGGGCATCCTGTTAGCCGGACAGATTTTCAACATGGCCGAGCATTGGCCCGACGCGATTCTGTTATGGGCCGTCGGCATGGCCATCGCTTGGGTGTTGCTACGGCACTGGACGCAGGCTGCCCTGGTGGCGGTGTTCCTGCCGGCGTGGCTGCTCTGCGAGTATGCCTCGCGTCTGCCCCTCGACAGTTTCTACTCAGCCGAATCCGCCAATGCCGGTCTGGTCGCTCTGGCGTTTGCCTACCTCGGAGCTCGCCGCATGGACGACGACACGGTGCTGCGCCGGGCTCTGGCATGGATTGGCGGCTTGATACTCCTGCCGGCGGCATTGGCCCTGGCCGTGCTTTATCATGACGCCAAGCCCGCTCCCCTGGAGCTTGCTGTCCCGGCCTGGACCATTGCCATCATCCTGCCGCTGACCGTGGCCATTGGGACCCGTGGCCGGGCCGCCATCGACGTTATCTTTGCCATTGGATGGGCCACCGCCCTGCCGTTGGCCGCGCGCTTCGGTGGCGCCAGCCACTGGGGAAGCTACGCCTGGTGCGCTATCGGAGCCGTTTGGCTGGCTTGGTGGGGCGTGCGGGACGCCCGCCCGGAGCGCGTGAACCTGGCCATGGCCGGCTTTGCCGCCGATGTCTGTGCCTTCTACTTTTCCAATGTCATGGATAAGCTTGGCCGCTCGGCCAGCCTGATCGGCCTCGGTTTGCTATTCCTGGCCGGTGGCTGGGTGCTGGAGCACACTCGCCGCCGCCTGCTGGCCCGCATCCGGCCGGAGGTGATCCCATGAAGCGCGGGCTCATCGTCGCCGCTGTGCATGTGTTCATGGTGCTCACGCTGGCGGGTAAGTTCGCCTGGGACCGCCACACGCTGCCGCGCGTCTGGGCCCGGGCGGAGCCCGTGGACCCCAACCTGCCGGTTCGTGGCCGCTATGTCAGCCTCCGCCTGATGATCGATGCGCCAGACGGTGTGCGGAATAACGAAGCCATCCCCGTGCGGTTGCAGGCCGTCAACGGACGCCTTGTGGCGCGCCGCACCAACGATGAAAGCAACGTTCGAATCCGGTGGTTCAACGGGCATTGGTCAATCCGTGAGCCGGTGGCTTTCTTCCTGCCCGAGCATGCCGCCGACCCGTCCGTTCTCCGCTCCGGTGAGGAACTTTGGGTCGAGGCCAGCGTGCCCCGGCTCGGCCCGCCGCGGCCTGTCCGGCTGGCTGTGAAAAAAGACGGCGTGATGACGCCGATTACTCAGCGCTAGACAGCCGTATTTGTGTATACTGGCAAGTTTGAAAGAGGATCCCCGGATTTGAAGTTCTTCGTCCGCATCTCTCTGCTGGCGTCGCTTGCGGCTCTTGTTCTGAGCCCGGCCGATGCTGCAACAAAGGCCTCCCGGCGGCACGCCACGCGTTCCACCGCCACGGCCCATAAGTCTTCGCGTCACGTCTCGGCGCGTCACAAGACCGTACGGCGCTCGGGGCGGGCACGTCACCGTGCCGTCAAACCGGTTGCCGAGCCGAAGTTCGACGCCTACGAGTTGCAGAACTGGCCCAGCCAGACCGACGTCTTGGCTCCGGTCGTTGCAGTCTCAACCATCACCTTGCCGCCGCCTCCGCCCGCATCCTTCATCAACTGCCGGGCCTGCACTTCACCGCTGATCGCCCGCGCCTACTCACTGATCGGCACGCGCTATCGCTCCGGCGGCACGTCGCCTGAGACAGGCTTCGATTGCAGCGGTTTTACCCGTTATATCTATGAGACTGCGGCCGGCTACACTCTGCCGCCGTCGGCGCCGCTCCAGTACAACTTCGCCCAGGGCCTGCCCATCGGCAAGGATGAGTTGCAGCCGGGTGACTTGGTCTTCTTCCGCACGCGCCGCGGATGGCACGTTGGCATGTATGTGGGTGAGAACTCATTCATCCACGCGCCCAACCGTCGCCGCACGGTGTCGGTCAGCTCGCTGGGCGACGGGTATTGGCGGGCCGCCTATCGTGGCGCACGCCGTATCCCGCTGCCCGAAAGCGTACTAGCTTCCGGCGACGTCGCCTCCAATAACTAACGCAGGGGTCAGCCATCACCGCCAGTTCATCTGGCGGTGATGGCTTCAGGGTCTATTTGCGCCGGCGGGCGCGTGTCTTCCGGGCTGCCGGTGCAGGCGCTGCGGCGCCCGGCATCAATTCTGTGTGGCCGGAGGCAATCTCACGAGCCGTCTGGCCCGGCAGCTTCACGGTGGCCGTCATGCCCGGAGGCAGGTCGACGTTCAGCGTCAGTGCCCCACTGTCCCGCTTCCAGTCCACCTTAACCGGACCGCGCGGCGTATCCCAATTGGCCTTCACCCAGTTCACGTCACCCACCACCTGCGGCTCAATGTAGATGTGGTGCAGGCCCACCGACATGTCGTCCGGCCGGATGCCCGCCAGCCCGGCATAGAACCATTCTTCAATATGGCCAAGCATCAGGTGGTTCTGCGAACTGTGCGGATTGGTGTCCCACGCTTCGGTCAGCGTCGTGGCTCCGGCGGCAATTTGTCCGGCGTAGCTGGGTGGCGTGTTTTCATTCACCATGTCGAAGATCACGTCGCCGCGCCCACCGCGCCGCAGCGCTTCCAGCACGTAGTGGTAGCCGATGTCGCCCGCCGTCGTGTGATTGCCCTTGGCGCGGATGTCGGCGACGAGCTTGTCGAGCACCGTTGCGCGAGCTTCCTTCGGAACCAGGTACAGTGCGAACGGCATGGCCAGCGAAGTCTGGCTGCCCGTCGCGTAGCTCTTCTCTGCGGCCTTGTAGTATTCACGGTTGAACGCCGTGCGCAGCTTCAGCGCACGCAGGTCGAACTTCACCTGATCGCCCGGCTTGCCCAGCAGCTTGGCCGTCCGCGCCAGCACGTCCAGGTCGGAATAGTAAATGGAAGAGGCCGTCAGGCCCAACGGCGTCAGTTGCGATACGCCCGGCCCCTTGGGCCCGATATCGTACCAGTCGCCCAGTCCGTAGGTCAGCAGCCCGTCCTTCAGACGCGAGTCCAGGTAGTCGGAGTAGGCTTTCATCGACACATAGGAGTCGGCCAGCGTCTGGCGGTCGCCATACCACTGGTAATCGAGTCCCGCCACCAGCGTGCCCGCGCTGCCCCATTCCGGAGAGTCGCGGAAGCCGCGCGAAAACACCACGTATTCCGGTGCGATGTCCGGCACCAGCCCGTTGGCCAGTTGTGCTTCGCGCACGTCGGCCAGCAACTTCGGCCAGAACGTGCGCAGATCCAGGTTGTACATGATGGATGGGCCCATCAGGTGCGCCTGTTCCAGCCAGCCCAACTTCTCGCGATGCGGGCAGTCCGTCATTACGTGTTGCAGGTTGCTCAGAATGGCGGCGTTGATCAGCGCGTGGATCTTGTTGATGCGTTCGTTCGAGCATTCGAACGTGCCCACCTTTGGCGCGTCCAGGTGCACGAAGCGGCCCTCGACGGTGTCCACGTCAACGTGCCCGGTGGTCTCCACCTGCACGTAGCGGAAGCCGTAGTAGGTGAAGCGCGGCTCCCACGTCTCTTTCGCGCCGCCGCGCAACGTGTAGCTGAACGAGTTCGGGCCGCCGGAGCTGCGCTGCGAGACATATCCCTCTTTATCGAGCAGTTCGCCCGGCACCATCTTCACCACCGCGCCGGCGTCGCCGTGCACCGTGATGCGCGGCCAGCCCGACGCGTTCTGGCCCAGGTCGTAGATGCGAATGCCTGCCTTCGGCTCCGTCATCTTCTGCGTCTTGAACGTCTGCTGCACCTTGACGGCCGGGCTCGCTTGCGCCCGCATCACGCCGCCCGGCGCTTCCACTGAGCCCACCGTGAACCAGTTTTTGTCGTCATAGCCCGGCGTGTCCCAGCCTTTCAGTTCGCGGCGCGCATCATAATCCTCGCCGCCGTAGATACAGGTAAAGGTGATGGGACCCTCGGCTACTCGCCATGTGCGGTCTGTGGCGAAATCCGCGCTCGTGCCGTCCTCATAAGTGACGTGTAAACGCATCGCCAGCCGCGGATCTCCGAACGCGCCCAGGTACTTCACGTAGCGCCCGCCAGTCACGTTGTAGAAGCCGTTTCCGAGCATCACGCCCAGCGCGTTGGCGCCCGGCTTGAGCAGCGAGGTGACGTCGAAAGTCTCGTAGTAAACCGTCGCATGGAAATTCGACCACGCCGGCGCCAAAACATGCTCGCCCACCTTTGTTCCATTGATGTGCAGCTCATGGAAGCCCAGCCCGGCGATCAGCACCAGCGCGCTCTTAACCGGCTTGTCGATCTTCACTTCCTTGCGGAACAATGGCAGCGGGCCGCTGCGTAGTTCGTGCACCGGATGGGTGATCCACGCGCCGCGCCATTCGCCTGGATCGGTCAGCGCCTGCGTCCACTTTGCGGGCTCACTCCATTCCGAGGCCTGGCCCTTGGCGTCCCACACCTTGACGTGCCATTGATAGCGCGTAAACGCCTGCAACGCCGGCCCGCCGTAGGGGATCCACAGCGTCTCGGGCGAGTTGACGCGCCCGCTATCCCAAACATTTTTGCCGTCGGATGTGACTTCAATCTGATAGGCCGTCTGGCGGTCGCCCTTCACGTCCGACGAGAGCTTCCAGCCCAGCCGCGGCTTTGCGGCGTCGATCCCCACCGGGTCGCGGCGCGCCTCACATTCCAACGCGTAGGGCCGTAATCCAGCCGTCGCGGATAAACAAAACAAAATAGTCCAAATATGTTTCATGCGCGTGCAACTCCGTATTCGTAGGGTCCCACTTTCACGCCCTCGCTGGACTTGGTCCAGGAAACGAGAGGCTGCTCTCCTTTTCTATCATCCAACTCGACAACTACGCGCGCACGTTTCATGATGCTAGACATGACCCGCCGTGAAGCACTTTTCGCTCCGCTGCTGATGCAGCGCGCCATCCTGGATGGCACCTCCACCACTTCCGAAGTGTTCGTGGAACGCGCGCAGCCGGGCCGCCCGCACGCCGGCAAGATGCTGGCCGCCATCCAGCCGCACGCCGACGACATTCCGTTATTTGCCGCCGGGACTGTGGCCAAGCTGATCGCCGAAGGCTATCGCGGCGTGCTGATCCGCATGTCGAACGACGATATGGCGGGCGCCGGCACAGTGGGTGAGAGGGTGCTGGCCAATGAACGCGATAACGACGCGGTGGCGCGCGTGCTGGGGCTCGAAAAGGTCTTCAACCTGAACTATTCGAACCACCAGATGGACCAGGAGAACGTGCTGGAGATGCGCGAGCGGTTGATTTTCATCATCCGCCTGATGAAGATCGACACCGTCATCTGCTACGACCCCGACGGCCATTATGAAGAGAACCCCGACCATCGCGTGACGGCGCGCGCCGTGGAGGCCGCCAGTTGGATGGCCGCCGGTACAAAGGATTATCCGGAGCACTTCGATGCCGGGCTGAAGCCGTATTACGTGAAGGAGAAGTATTACTACTCGCGCGGCCCGCAACTGGTGAATCGCGTGGTGGACATCACGCCGTACATCGACAAGAAAGTCGCTGCCAACCGCGTGAACGTCACCCAGGGGCCGGGCGGCAGCACCGGCGCGCGGCTGCGGCGCTCACTGGCCGAAAAGGGGCTCAAGTTGCCCATGTTGGGCGACAGCGACGACAAGGCGTCGGACAATTTCATTCGCGAACTGCTGCTTCAACGCGACAAGGAAACGGGCAAGCGCCACGGGCTGGGCTGGGCCGAACCGTATCACTATATAGGGCCGGCGGCGGATCCGGTTGATGACTACATCCGCCGGAATGCCGTTCCGGCAAGCCATTGAAACGCAGCGGGCGCGGCGCACATCATGTGGTTTTAAGGGAGGGTGCTGCGCACTGTTGTTGAGAGGAATCCGGCCGCGCCGCGCCGGTTGCTTCTGCCTGTTGGCCTTGAATGGCGGCGCAATCTGGGCTCAAAGTGTCGGCGAAAGTCTTGCGCCGGCGGCAGGCACGGAATCCGGCGCGTTTGTA
>CAYZIX010000195.1:0-8069 GCA_964478395.1 uncultured Candidatus Solibacter sp. | reverse complement strand
CGGAGCGCTTCTTGGCCGCCAGCGGCGCCGCGCCGGCCACCAGCAGGCCCGCGGAGGTGCGCAAAAAGGCGCGTCTAGTCGCAGTATCCATACTGAATCCGCCACACTATCACAACGATGCTGAACTGAGGTTTGCGGATTCGGGCTTGCTCGCATAGAATGAAAGTGGATCGGGGCGTGGCTCAGCCTGGTTAGAGCGCCTGGTTCGGGACCAGGAGGCCGGTGGTTCAAATCCACTCGCCCCGACCATCCATCTCTCCCGCAGTAAACACCGGCATTTCAAGAATTCCGGAGTATCGTCCCACCTCAAGCTGACTCACCACTAACACCTTGGCGTGCACGTGGAACTCGCCGCAGCTGGCGGTTGCCCGGCTCCCGTGACCAAGACACCCCTCGCAGCACCTGCGCTAAGCGGTATTGTGTTTAGGAGCCACGCTTATGTTGCGAATCTTCCTTGCTCTCTTACTTGCCCTGCCCGTGATGGCGCAGGAGCGTGTCGGCACCGTCTCGGTGCGCGTTGCGACAGACCACAATGATTGGCGCTACAAACCCGGTGAACCGGTCCGCTTCCACATCGTTGCCGTGCAGGATGGGCACGCGCTCGCAAGCGGCAAGGTGCACGTCCGGGTTGGTCCCGAAGGGATCACGCCGAAGCTGGACGAGACGTTGGAGCTCAACTCGAACGGCCTCACGGTGGATGGCGGCACAATGACGGAACCGGGCTTCCTGCGCTGCACCGCAACGTTCGAACGGAACGGTAAAACTTATCGCGGTCTAGCCACGGCCGCATTTGAGCCAGAATCGATCAAGCCAACTCAGACCGATCCGCCGGATTTCGACCAGTTCTGGGCGGCGGGCAAGGCCGAACTGGCTAAATTGCCGATTGACGCCAAGGTGACGCCGCTGCCCACCTACGGCGGCGCCACCGTCGCGTGCTCTCAGGTGAACATGCAGAATGTCGGTATGGGCACGCAGCCTTCGCGGCTCTACGCCATTCTTTGCGAACCGAAGGCGCCCGGCAAGTACCCGGCGCTGCTGGCGGTGCCGGGAGCGGGCGTGCGTCCGTACACCGGCCTGGTGCAGATGGCGTCGCACGGCATTATCACGCTGCAAATCGGCATCCACGGTATTCCGGTGACCCTGGATAAAGAGGTTTACGATTCGCTCGGCGCCGGCGCCCTGACCAACTACTTCACGTTCGGACTGGACAACCGCGACCGTTATTATTACCGGCGCGTGTACCTGGGCTGCGTGCGGGCCAATGACTTTTTGACGAGCCTGCCCAATTGGGATGGTGAACGTTTGGCCGTGACGGGCGGCAGCCAGGGCGGCGCGCTATCCATCGTAACCGCCGGCCTGGACCCGCGCGTGAAGGGGTTGGCGGCGTATTACCCGGCACTCGCCGATGTCACAGGCTATCTCCACAACCGCGCCGGCGGCTGGCCGCATATGTTCCGGGCCACCGAAGGCGCGTCCATGCACCGCAGCCCGGACAAGATTGAAACCACGCGTTACTACGACGTGGTGAATTTCGCCCGCCGCGTGAAGGTAACCGGGCTCTACGCATGGGGATTCAACGACGAGACCTGCCCACCCACGTCCATGTATTCGGCCTACAACGTGATCCCCGGGCCGAAGAAACTGATGCTGGCGCTCGAAACCGGCCACAACCAAGTGCCCGAGGAAACGGCTGCGGTGGATGCGTGGCTGGTGGAGTTCCTGGGCCGGAACTAGGGGCTTAGTCGATCAGGCCCTTGCGCAGGGCAAAGCGGACCAGTTCGCCGGTGGAGTGAAGGTTGAGCTTCTCCATGATGCGCCCGCGGTGGGCGTCAACGGTGTAGATGCTCAACTTGAGATCGGTGGCGATCTCCTTGTTAGTTTTGCCCTCGGCAATCAGTTGCAGCACCTCGCGTTCCCGGGTGGTGAGCAGGTCGATGGGGTCGGTGACGTGCTGGCGGTAGTCGGTGAGCACGGAATCGGCGATGGCGGGCGACAGGTACGCTTCACCGTGGGCCACGGCGCGGACGGCGGCCAGCAGGTCGGCGTCAATGGAATCCTTCAACAGATAGCCGCGTGCGCCGGCACGCAGAATTTCGCGAACATAGACGGCGTCCTTGTGCATGGAAAGAGCCAGTACGCGAGTGTGCGGCGAACTCTCCATCAGACGGCGTGTGGCCTCAATGCCGTTCAACTCCGGCATGGCAACGTCCATCACGACGACGTCCGGCGCCAATTCGGTGGCGCGTTCAATCGCCTCACGCCCGTTGGCGGCTTCGCCGACAATTTCCATGTCGGGCTGCGATTCGAGAATGCGGCGGAAGCCCTGGCGCACAACGCCATGATCGTCAGCCAATAGGATAGTGATGCGCCTGACTTGAGACATCTTTATTCCACACGCGCCACCAGCGGGAATGTGGCGCGGATCTCCAATCCGCCGAGGCTGGACGTCGTCACCCGCACTTCACCGCCGGCGCTGCGCGCCCGTGCACGCATACCCACCATGCCTAGGCCGGAGCCGAACTCGGTCTCGTGTGGCGTGAACCCGCAGCCGTTGTCGGCAACACGCAGCGTAATCTGGTTGTCGGCTTCGTGCAGTGAGACGTCGACGCGCGAGGCGTGCGAATGGCGCGCGACGTTGGTGAGCGCTTCCTGCGCAATGCGGAACAGGTGCGTTTCGGTTTCGTCGGCCAACCGCTGCTGGGAGCTGGATTCGAAGTTCACCTCGATGCCGAGACGTTGGCGGAAGCGGTCGCAGAGCCACTTCAGGCCGGCGGGCAGACCAAAGTCGTCGAGGATGGTGGGGCGCAGAAGTTGCGA
This sequence comes from uncultured Candidatus Solibacter sp., assembly GCA_964478395.1. Classification (GTDB taxonomy): domain Bacteria; phylum Acidobacteriota; class Terriglobia; order Bryobacterales; family Bryobacteraceae; genus Paludibaculum. Next base: position 5,252 of record CAYZIX010000195.1, on the reverse strand, counting down.
CAGCTCGCGCACGTTGACGATGGCGGCGTCGACCAGGTGCAGACAGTCGTCGATGCGCGCGCGGCCGTTGTCCGGATGCGTGCTCATCGCCACCAGGTTGGCCTTAACGGCGGTAAGCGACTGGCCCAGCTCATCGTGCAGCTCGTGCGAGAAGCGCCGCGCCGTAGTCTCCTGTTTTTCAAGCAGGTTCCAACTGACGCGGCTCAGTTCACCGGTCTGCCATTCTAGTTGGCGGACCAGGGCCACCGTCAGCCGCACCGTGAAGATGGCGCAGATGAGGGCCATCAGCAGGCTGGCGCCCAACAGCACCGCTGTCTGCTGCAACAGGCGCGTGGAGATATCCTCCAGCCGCTGTTTCAGCAGCACCGAACGCTGCGACTGGGTTTCCACCAGTTTGTCCACCAGCCGCAACACGCCTTGATGGGCGCCCATCAGCTGAGGCAGCGGACGAACCTTATTGGTGTTGTTGTCCAGGATGGCGCGCGCTTCATAAGAAAAGTGCGTAACGGCCTTGTAGAGGTCCTGCCAGAGAGCCTGTTCGGGCTCGTCGGCAGCATCGGCGGCGATGGCCTCGATGTCACGGTCGGAGGCCTGGAGCTGGGTCAGGAGCTGATCGCGGTCCAGTTGATCGGGCTGTTTGGCAAAGCCGGCGTAAATAGCATTGATGGCCCGCTGCTCGCGCAGGATGGCGTCGAGCAGATCCTGCATGCGTTTCTGCTCGTCAAGCAATTCAGCGGTAGTAGAGCGTACGCTACCGATGTTGCGCACGCCCAGCAGGCCGGAGATCAACAGAAACAGGATGACCAGGGTGAAGCCGGCCAGCACGACGCGCAAAATCGCCTTCGGCGTCACCGGCCTCGCCAGCGAGGCCGCAATCGGACCGGTTTTATGAATGGGGCGCCACATCATCACGCCGTCTTTATTCTACGACGTGACGTATAGGCGAGCGGTTATTCGGACCTTACCTTGATTTCACCGATGCCGCCGCTAACGGATAGATGAATGGTCGTCTTGGTTTTCCCGTAAGCGTCGTTGATCCAACGGTTGCCATTCTTGTGGAAGCCGAGCATGTCGATGGAGCCGATGCCGCCGCTGGCCTTGGCCTCGACGCCGACATCGTCCGGCACCAGCACCTCCACCTGACCAACTCCGCCGGAAATGTCGACCGTATAGTCGCGTTGCGGGCGGCCGCGCAGGTCGACGTGCACCTCTCCCACACCGACGTGCACACCCACGTGACGCAGGTTGAGTTCACTCAAATCCAGGCGATTCTCGCCCGCACCGCAATTGACTGTCAGGTCAAGCGCCGGCCCATTGGCCAGCCGCACATCCCAGATGTTTTCGGTGTCGCCCAGCGGCACGTCGTCGCTCTTGCCCTGCTGGACAGTCAATTGCCCGCGAAAGCCCCGGCCGTCGTAGCGCACCTCAGGCCGCCAGGTGTCGATGTTATAAGAAAAATCGCCCTCGAACAGTTCCTTGGCGCCACCCGCCAACCGGATTTCGCCGGCGCCGATGCGAAATTCGGCGCGGACAAACTCGGCCTTGGCCGCCTGCGTCAGCGGCACCACGCGGTGCTCACGGTGCGGCGCGCCAGCATGGTGGTTGTTATTCACCTTGATGGCGCAACCGGCCAGCACCATTACGAATCCAGCCAATGCCAGTACGCGAATCACCATCCATCTCTTCCTTTTCTACTCTTACGAGCCGGACGCGCCTCTTGTTCCGCTTGTCCGGTAGGTTAGCATGGGGGTTTCGGGGGTAGTCATCCATGCGCAATGTCATCATCGTCGGATCCGGCTGCGCGGGCAACACCGCGGCCATCTATACGGGCCGGGCGGGCCTGAAGCCGCTGGTCGTCGAAGGGCACGAGCCCGGTGGGCAGCTTACCATCACCACAGAGGTGGAGAACTTCCCCGGCTTTCCCGAAGGCATTATGGGCCCGCAACTTGTGGCCAACATGAAGGAGCAGGCGCTGAAGTTCGGCGCTGAGTATCTGGCCGGACGCGTGGAGGAGGCGGATCTTTCCAAGCGTCCTTTCCGCTTACGCATTGACGAGCAGTGGCATGAGTGCCGCGCACTGATTGTCGCCTCCGGCGCCTCGGCGCGCTGGCTTAACCTGCCCAGTGAACAGCGCCTGATCGGTCACGGCGTCAGTAGCTGCGCCACCTGCGATGGCTTTTTCTATCGCGGCAAACGGATCATGGTTATCGGCGGTGGTGACTCTGCCATGGAAGAGGCCAACTTCCTGACCCGCTTCGGTGACGTGGTCTCCATCGTCCACCGGCGCGAGGAGTTCCGCGCCTCAAAGATCATGCTGGAGCGTGCCAAGGCCAATCCGAAGATTCGCTGGTTGACCAACTCCGTGGTGGAAGAGGTGCTCGACGCCGACAAGGGCTACGTCACCGGCGCACGGATGAAAAACGTGAAGACGGGCGAAACGTGGGTGGAGGACGTCGATGGCTTCTTCCTGGCCATCGGCCACGTGCCAAACACCAAACCCTTCGCAGGCCAACTGGAGCTCGACGCCGAAGGCTTCATCGTCGGCCACGGCGGGGCGCGCACTAATATTGCCGGTGTGTTCCACGCGGGCGATGTCGAGGATCGCGTCTACAAACAGGCCATCACCGCCGCAGGCGCGGGCTGCAAAGCGGCGATTGAGGTGGAACGTTTCCTGGAAGCCGAAGGCCACTAGACGTCAGGCGGTTGAAATAATAGGTCTATGCAGATCCGTTTGTCCGCTTACGGTGCTGCGTCGACCGAACCATCGCCGGTGAACCGCATGATGGCGGCCTTCGCGAGCGACTTCCGCGACGGCGTAGACATCAACGTTGGCGTGGGCTACGTGAACGAGGCCACCATTCCGGTGCCCTTGTTCGACGAGGCGATCACGGCCGTCTCCGCCAACCCGGGCATTTACCGGCAGGCCTTCAATTACGGCGGTTCGGCAGGCTCACCCAATCTGATCCGCTCGATTGGCGACTTCATCGCGCGGCATAGAGTGGGTGGGCTCGACAAGGCTACACTCGACCGCAAACAGATTGTGATTGGGCCCTGCGGCGCCACCAGCATTCTGGCGGCTCTCGCGGACGTGCTGCCGGCAGGCGTCGTTGTCACGTCCGATCCGAACTACTACATTTACTCCGAGACGCTCGAACGCAAGGGCTTCCGCATCCTGGCCATTCCGGAAGACGCCGACGGGCCGTCGATGGAAGTGCTGGAGCGCAAGCTCAGCGCAGTGGCCGGCGAGGTGTCGTTCTTCTACTTCGTGACGGTGAACAACCCGTCGTGCACGATTCTTTCGAATGCGCGCCGGCGGGCGCTGCTGGACGTGGCCACGCGGCTGTCGCGCCAGCAGAACCGGCGTATCCCCATCTTCTACGACCTCGCCTACGAGTTATTGCTGCACGACCCGGCCGCCGAGCCGTTCCGCTCCGTGTTGCCCGAAGACAAGCTCGAAATCGCCTACGAGATCGGAACGCTCTCCAAGGTGCTGGCGCCCGCGCTGCGCATCGGCTACCTGCTCGGGCCGGCCGGACCATTCCTCAATGCGATGGTCCAATACACAAGCGACACGGGCTTCAGCGCACCGCTGTTTGTGCAGGAGATGGCGAGCTACATGCTCGACCATCACATTGCCGCGCAGTTGAAGGCCGTCAACGCAGGCTATCGCGAGAAGGCGCTTGCGGTGGGTGATGGCATACGCCGGTTGCTGGGACCGCACCTGGCCGAATGCCGCGGCGGCTCGGCTGGCTTTTACTTCTATCTGACCTTTGCTGAGACACGCACCGAGCCGGGCTCCGTGTTTTTCCGCCGGCTGACGCAGCCCGCCGACCGGGACGCACCGCGCGTGCTCTACATTCCGGGCTCCTACTGCGTGCACGCGCACGGCGACTTGGCCGAGGCCGGGCTGCGCCAGATGCGCTTTTCGTACGGCTACGAGGACACGGCGCGGATTCTCGATGCGGTGGAGTTGATGCGGCGAGCTATATAGGCGGCACATGCAACAACTCCCTGACGGTCGCTGCTTTCGGAGCGGCAACCGGCAGGGAGCTGGAACACGAATCTAAAACGGTCTAGTCGTAGTATTCCTGGCCGAGGTGAGTGATTAGGTCCTCACCCTTCATCCAGCGGAGCGTGTTCTTCAGCTTGATGAGCTGAATGAACAGGTCGTGTTCCGGATAGAGGCCGGGGGCGGTCATGGGCGACTTGAAGTAGAAGCTCAACCATTCCTGAACGCCCTTCATGCCGGCGCGGTGGGCCAGATCGAGGAACAGCGCCAAGTCAAGCACGATCGGCGCGGCCAGGATGGAATCGCGGCAGAGGAAGTCGATCTTGATCTGCATCGGATAGCCGAGCCAGCCGAAGATGTCGATGTTGTCCCAGCCCTCTTTGGCGTCGCCGCGCGGCGGGTAGTAGTTGATGCGGACGGCGTGGTACAGGTCCTTGTACAGCTGCGGGTAGAGGTTCGGCTGGAGGATGTGGTCCAGCACGCTGAGCTTTGAAACTTCCTTCGTCTTGAACGAATCCGGATCGTCCAGCACCTCACCATCGCGGTTGCCGAGGATGTTGGTGGAGAACCAGCCGGAGCAGCCCAGCAGGCGCGCCTTCAGGCCCGGCGAGATGAGCGTCTTCATGAACGTCTGGCCGGTCTTGAAATCCTTGCCGCAGACGGGCAGGCCGTTATCGCGGGCAAGCGCGAGCAGCGCCGGCACGTCCAGCGTCAGATTCGGAGCCCCATTAGCGAACGGCACACCGGACTTCAACGCGGCGTAGGCGTAGATCTGGCTGGGAGCGATGTGCGAGTCGTTCTTGGCCAGACCCTTCTCGAAGGCGGCCAGCGTCTGGTGCACCGGCGCAGGCTCACAAAAGACCTCGGTGGAGCCGCACCAAACCATGACCAGGCGGTCGCACTTATTGGTCTTCTTGAAGGTGGCGATGTCGCTGATCAGCTCTTCGGCCTTGTCGCGGAGCGTGCCCTTGGTCTTGACGTTCGGCCCGTCGATGCGCGTGACGTAGCGGCGGTCGAAGACAGCCTTCATCGGCTTGATCTTCTGCAGAGACGGCTTCAACTTGGCCAGCAGGTCCGCGTTGAGCACCTGGGCATTTTTAGCCGACTCGTAGACGTTGTCTTCGAAGATGTCCCAGCCGCCGAAGACCATCTGGTTCAAGCCAGCCAGCGGAACGAAGTCCTTGATAGCGGGGACGCGATTGTCGGTGCGCTTGCCCAGCCGGATGGTGCCGAGCTGCGTCAG
>CAYZIX010000194.1:0-8139 GCA_964478395.1 uncultured Candidatus Solibacter sp. | reverse complement strand
TGGAAAGACGTGCGTCAGCTCCCTCACGGTCGCTGCTCGTTGACGCGCCAAACGCACGGGCGGCTTCATGCGCTTTGGCATGGAGACTCCGTTGAAGGCGTGCCACAGCTTGCTTACGCGCGCTGCTCGTTGACACGCCAAACACGCGCGCGGCTTCGTGCGATTTGGCGGCAGGCTCAGGCTTCCGGCCGCGGCCACTTCCAGGCGTACCAGGCAATCAGGGCGGTGGCCACGGCTGACGAACCGACCAGCAGCACGTGGTGGGGAGCCGGGCTGGTAAACGGTCCGCCCGCCAGCAGCGGCACGCCACAGATGAAGAAATGCCAGAGTCCGATGAGCGTGAAGATGACGGCCGCCAAGACATTGACCCAGCGGTTGAGCGGGCAACGCAGCGTCACGGCCAGAAACGCCAGCCAGAGCGGCACCAGCCAGAAGAGCGCCAGAAAGACCCATTCGCCCGGCTTTGAGTTGACGGCCCAACCGGCGGCTTTTTGCATGGCAGCCGGATCGAAACTAATGAGAATCATATGCGCCGACATGGCGATTGCCGCGATGATCCAGAGCACAGCAATCCGCGTTTGGACGAGCAGGATCTGCACAGCGGGCACCTCCTTCGGGTCTGTTCCGCGTCGTAGTCTACAGGGGAGTTTAGGGGCAAATTTAAGGGTGATCAAGAGGAAGATATGGGCGCGGAAGCAGACGCGCGCCACCGCTCACTCACGGCGCGCGGCTCTGTTTGCAGGGGTATACTCAATGCAAGCGTCCCCCGTTGTTTCGCGAGCGTATTCACTTAAAAACCATGCGACTCAGCAGTTTCTTCCCGCTCTTTTTGACACTTTCCACATTCGGCTTCGGGCAAACGCCCGCGGCCTTCGATCCGCGAATCACGTTCGCGCCTTTGACGCTGCCGGACCCGGTGAACGCCTACCGGTCGAGCAACGGCGCGCCGGGGCCGAATTACTGGCAGAACCGCGCGGATTATGAACTGCACGCCAAGCTGGACGTGGCGGCGAAGGTCCTGAACGGGACTGAAACCATCACCTACACCAATCACAGCCCGGACACGCTGACCAGCCTGTGGATTCAGCTGGACCAGAACATCTACCGCAAGGATTCACGCGGCGCCACGGCCATGGGCGGCATGCGGCGGCAGCGGCCTGGAACACCCACGACGGGGCCGACGTTCACCGACGGTTTTGTCTTCGAGTCCGTGGAGATCGAGACCGCGAAACACCGCGCGAAGGCCGACTACGGCGTCTACGACACGCGCATGCAGATCCGGCTGGCCGAGCCGTTGGGCGCGCGCGGCGGCCAGATCAAGATTCACATCAAGTACCACTACCAGATCCCCGGCGTGTGGGGCGGACGGACCAGCTGGGGCATGTCCAAGCAGGGCGAGATCTACGACATGGCGCAGTGGTATCCGCGCATGGCGGTGTACGACGACCTGCGCGGCTGGGACACGCTGCCGTATATCGGGTCGGAATTCTACCTCGAATACGGGAATTTCGATTATTACGTCACCGTGCCGCCGTCATTTCTGGTGGCGGGCTCCGGCGAGCTGGTGAATCCGCGCGAGGTGCTGACCGCGACGCAGATGGCGCGGCTAGAAAAAGCCCGCATGAGCGACAAGACCGTCTATATCCGCACGCCGCAAGAGGTGATGGACCCCGCGTCGCGGCCACGCGTGAGCACGCCGCTGACGTGGCATTTTCATATGGACCGCACGCGCGACGTGGTGTGGACCGCGTCCCCAGTGTTTGTCTGGGACGCGGCGCGGATGAACCTGCCGGGCGGCAAGACGGCGCTGGCGATGTCGGTGTACCCGCCCGAGAGCGTGGGCGCCGAAGCGTGGGACAAGAGCACCGAATATGTAAAAGACACCATCGAGCGCTTCTCCAAGCACTGGTATCCGTACCCCTGGCCAGCGGCGGTGAGCGTGGCGGGCTTCTCGACAGGCATGGAGTATCCGGGCGTGGTGTTCGACGGCATCCGCGACAAGGGCAGCGCGCTGTTCTGGATTACGGCGCACGAGATCGGCCACAACTGGTTCCCGATGATTGTCGGCTCCAATGAGCGGCGCGACGCGTTCATGGACGAGGGTTTCAATACGTTTATCGACATTGAAGAATCGGCCGAATACGCGGGCGGCAAGTACGGGCCGAAGCGCGATCCGGAGTACTCGCCGGGCGGTGAGCCGTCGGACACGATTCTGAAAGTGCTGCACGACCCGGCCGTATCGTCCATCCTGATGCCGGCCGACGCGCTGGGCGGGCCACTGCGGCACACGGTGAGCTACTTCAAGGCGGCGCACGGACTGGTGCTGCTGCGCGAGCAGATTCTGGGCCCGGAGCGCTTCGACTGGGCGTTCCGCAAGTACATCCGCGAATGGGCGTTCAAGCACCCGTCGCCTTCGGACTTCTTCCGCACGATGCAGAGCGAGGGCGGCGAGGACCTGAGCTGGTTCTGGCGCGGCTGGTTCATGAACAACTGGACGCTCGACCTGGCCGTGGACAAGATTGCGGGTGCGCAGGTGACGATTTCCAATCACGGGCAACTGGTGCTGCCGGCCACGGTGGAAGCGCGGCTGGAGGATGGCACCACGGTGCGCGTGAAGCTGCCGGTGGAGACGTGGATGACGCGCGCCACCACGGTGTGGACCGTGCCGGGCGGCAAGGCGGTCGCGTCAGTGGTGATTGACCCCGACCGCGTGCTGCCCGACAGTGATCGAACCAATAACGAAAAGAAGGCCGAGTAAGCGGCCTCAGGCGACCGTGATGGACGGGTCGAGATAGACGTCCTGAATGGCGTGGATCAAGGCGACGCCGTCGGCCATGGGCCGCTGGAAGGCCTTGCGCCCGCAGATGAGCCCGGTGCCGCCGGCACGCTTGTTGATAACGGCCGTGGTGACGACATCGGCCAGATCGTTGGCGCCCGAGGCGCCGCCGCTATTGATCATGCCGCTGCGGCCCATGTAGCAGTTGGCGATCTGGTAACGGCAGAGGTCGATGGGATGATCGCTGGCCAGCTCTGAGTAAATGCGTTTGTCGAACTTGCCGTAGCTGATGCCGCCGGCGTTCATTGCGACGTAGCCGCCGTTGTTTTCGGGTAATTTCTGCTTGATGATGTCGGCTTCGATGGTGACGCCGATGTGATTGGCCTGGCCCGTCAGGTCGGCGGAGACGTGATAGTCCTTGTCCTTCTTGAAGGCACTGTTACGCAGGTAGCACCAGAGCACGGTGGCGAGGCCATATTCATGCGCCAGGGCGAAGGTCTGGCTGATTTCGATGATCTGGCGCGCGCTTTCTTCTGAACCGAAGTAGATGGTGGCACCCACGGCGGCGGCGCCCATGTCGACGGCCTCTTTCACGGTGCCGAACAGGATCTGGTCGAATTTGTTCGGGTAGGTGAGCAACTCGTTGTGATTGATCTTCACCAGGAACGGGATCTTGTGCGCATACTTGCGTGAGACCGAGCCGAGCACGCCGAAAGTGGACGCCACGGCGTTGCAACCGCCCTCGATGGCGAGCTTGACGATGTTTTCCGGGTCGAAGTAATCCGGGTTCTTGGCGAAGCTGGCGCCGCCGGAGTGCTCAATGCCCTGATCGACGGGAAGAATGGAGAGATAGCCCGTGCCGCTGAGGCGGCCATGCGAGAACAACCGCTGGAGGTTGACCAGCACGCGATTGCTACGGTCGGACGCGGCGTACACGCGGTCCACAAAATCCGGACCGGGCACGTGGAGGCGCTGTCTGGCGATCTTCGGCTGGCTGAACTCAAGCAGCGATGCCGCCTTGCCGCCTAAAAGTTGCTCAATATTGGTTTTGGTTGTATTCATCAACTAACACCTCTGATCTACCTTCATTATGCGCCCCGCAACCGGATGTCCAGCCCACGGGCTACACTGGACGGGAAGCAGCCATGGCGGTGAATTTCGGCCCATTCCGGTACGAGCCCGGTGAACGCGCGCTGTATCGCGGCGCCGACCCGGTGGCGCTGACGCCGAAGGCTGTGGACCTGCTGGCCATTCTGCTGGAGCGGCGTGGCGAGGTGGTGAGCCGTGAAGAGCTGATGAAGCTGCTCTGGCCCGACACCACCGTTGAAGACACCGGCCTGGCACGCAATGTCTCGCTGCTCAGGAAAACGCTGGGCGACGACGGCGAGACGGCCACCTACATTGAAACCGTACCCAAACGCGGTTACCGGTTCATTGGCGAGATCAGCCAGCCACGCCGCAGCCGTTGGCCGCTGTATGCCGGCGCGGGCGCGGCGCTGGTGGTGGCGCTGCTGGTGTGGCAGTTCTACATTCCGAGCCGCTACACGCCACCGGCTGGCGGGCGCCCGTATCTGGCGGTAGTTCCGCTGGAGATGGTGGGCGCTGAGCCGAGGGCGGGCTTCGCGCGAGTCTACAACGAGACTTATGTGATGGAACTGGCGCAATCCGGGCAGGTGCAGATGCTGTCGCCGACGACGGTGCAACGCTACCAGCGCTGGGGAGTTTCAACGGGCGTGATGGCGCGTCTGGTGGGCGCGGACCTTGTTGTGGAGGGCACACTGGAGTCGCACGAAGGCGGCGTCCGGGCCGCGGTGCGGGTGGCCGACGCGCATACGGCCAAGCTGGTGGCGGCCGTCAGAGAAGAGAATGCCGGAGCCGACGCACTGGCAAAGGCAACACTGGCCGCGCTGAAGCTACCGGTCCGAGCGCAATAGTGTAGCCTGCCGTCTTGATACAATACCTATGCGGAACAGCTATGTACCTGGAAAACCCGAACGAACAGAACATCATGCTGACGTCGGTGGATTACGTCTTCAACTGGGCGCGTAAATCCTCCATCTGGCCGCTGACGTTCGGCTTGGCCTGCTGCGCGATTGAGATGATTGCCGGCTCGGCAGCACGCTTCGATATTGCGCGTTACGGCGCCGAGGTGTTCCGTCCCAGCCCGCGGCAGTCGGACCTGATGATTGTCGCTGGCACGGTGACGCTGAAGATGGCGCCGGTGCTGAAGCGCATCTACGACCAGATGCCGGAGCCGAAGTGGGTGCTGGCGATGGGCGCCTGCGCCAGCGTGGGCGGTCCGTTCAACACGTACTCCACGCTACAGGGCGTCGACAAGATTGTGCCCGTGGACGTTTACGTCTACGGCTGTCCGCCACGGCCGGAGAACCTCTTTTACGGGCTGCTGAAGTTGCAGGACAAGATCGACCAGATGCAGTTGGTGAAGCGCCCGACGGAAGTGCGGCTGGCCGAGTCGATGCTGGAAGAGTTCAAGCAGAACATCCGCATCGCGCAGACTCAGAACCCCGCCGCGTGAGCATCCGGAAAGGCCCTTCGGGCTGCTACTATTCAACGCTGCTGTCCGTTTTTGAGGAACTGGAGCACGCCTTCGGCACCGCCGTGGCCGGCCCCGCGCCCGGTTACGCGCTGGTCCATCAGATCCACTCACGAATTGTCACCGGCGTGGGCGAAGCCGCCGACGCCGACGCCCTGGTGACTTCCCTGCCCGGCCAGCGCGTGGCCGTCAAAACAGCCGACTGCGTTCCCGTGCTCATTTACGATCCGCGCCAACACGCCGTCGCGGCCGTGCATTCAGGTTGGCGCGGCACTGTGGCCGACATCGCGGGTGCGGCGGTGGAGGAGATGGCGAAGCGTTTCGGGAGCCACGCCGGGGATTTGCGCGCCGCCATCGGCCCGGCCATCGGCGGCTGCTGTTATGAAGTAGGTCCAGAAGTGGCGCGTGAATTCAAAGCGATCTTCCCGGAACGGGCTGATCTGGATACGCGCACGCACATCGATCTGACTGAAGCCGTGCGCCGCGAATTGATGGCGGCCGGGCTCGGCAAAGACTGCATCGACACGGGCGCGCCATGCACATGTTGCACGGCGGAGCTGAACTCGTGGCGCCGGACACAGGCAACACGTGAACGCAACTACTCGGCCATCGGCCTTAGACCGCCTGCGCCACCTGCTCGTTAAACGAATAGCCAAAACCGCGCACTGAGCGGATGACGGACGGCGCGGCCGGGTCGTCCTCCACCTTCTGCCGCAGGCGCAGGATATAGACGTCCACAGTACGATCCGTCACGGCACGATCGTGTCCCCAGACGGCGTCCAGCAGTTGCTCGCGGCTGAATACCACGCCCGGGCGGGACATCAGGAACTCCAGCAAGCGGAACTCGGTAGCCGTGAGCTGCAATTCGTCGCCACGCAGCGTCACGCGGCAGGCTGAGCGGTCCAGTTCCAGTTCACCGGCGCGCATGGTGCGCACCGCCGGCACCTGCTGGCGGAACTGGATTTTGATGCGCGCAATGAGCTCGCGCACGAAGAACGGCTTCACGATGTAGTCGTTCGCGCCCAGTTCCAGGCCAACGATGCGGTCCGTCTCGGAAGCGCGGGCCGTGAGAAATATGATGGGGATCTGCGCCAGCTCGGGCCGGGCGCGGATGCCCTTGCAGATATCCAGGCCATCGGAGTCCGGCAGCATGATATCGAGCAGAATCAGGTCCGGGCGCTCGCGGCGGCACAGCTCAACGGCGCCTTTGCCGGTCTGCGCGCCCACCATCTGGAACCCTTCCTTCTCCAAGTTGTACTTGAGAAGGGAGAAAAGGTCGGCGTCGTCTTCGATCAGCAGGATCTTTTTCATCGTGTAAATGCCTACTCTTCACTGATAACGCGGCTCCGGTTACAGTTGCATGACAATTTCATGAACAGCCAGGCAACAGGCATGCGAATTGCATGTAAAGCGGTGGGATGCCTGGATTGGCGTTCCACCGGTCGAAGATTGTTCCGAAACGGAGCAGCCGTGCGGGACACGGACGCGAGTAGCGTCCCGAATCGGGACCGGGCATGAAGCGGGGACGCGCCGCCGATCACCGCTTTTCACCTGAAGGAGTCCACTCCCGTAACACAGAACACGGCACCGGTGACGCTTATCGCTGGCTGACTTCGCACGCATTGGGTTTAGGAGACTTGCTGCTGGCAGGCAACTATCTGCTGCGCGGGCAGAGCCAACTGCGACTACGGTACAGTCGATTTCATGGCGGGAATCGGGGACCTTCTAGAACTGAGTGAGCGGCGCTGTGGGGATAGCGCAGCGTTGTTGGCACCGGGCCGGCCGGCCCTCAGCTTTGCCGGTCTTGCCGGGCAGAGCCGGCGGATCGGAAACGTGCTGAAGCAGGCCGGGATCCGCACGGAGGACCGTGTGGCTGTGGTGCTGCCCAACGGTCCGGAGATGGCCGCCGCGTTCCTGGCCATTGCGTCGCACGCCGGCTGCGCACCGCTCAACCCGAACTATACGCGCGAGGACTTCGCGTTCTATCTCGGCGACCTGCGCGCGCGGGCGTTGGTGGCCAGCGAAGGGGCTCCGATAGCGGCGCTGGAGGCGGCACGCGCGGCGGGCGTTCCGGTGATGACGCTGCACAGCGGGGAGCGGGCCGGAGAATTCGACATCGAATGCCCGGGCGCAGGACCGGCGATTGCCGCCGGCTCCGGCACAGAGACCGGGTGCACCGAACCGGCGGCGCTGCTGTTACACACGTCCGGGACCACGTCCCGGCCCAAGCTGGTGCCACTGAGCGGGGCCAACCTGACCGCCTCAGCGGCACACGTTGCGGCGACGCTCCAACTCACGCCGCAGGACCGCTGCCTGAACATCATGCCGTTGTTTCACATCCACGGCCTGATTGCGGCGGTGCTGGCGTCGCTCCACGCCGGCGCTTCGGTGGTCTGCACCGACGGGGTCTATGCCAATCAGTTCTTCACGTGGCTGGAGGAGTTTCAACCCACCTGGTACACGGCGGTGCCCACCATGCACCAGGCCATTCTGGCACGCGCCGCACAACACGCCGGCGTGGTGGCGCGGGCACGCCTGCGCTTCATCCGCTCGTCTTCGGCCTCGCTGCCGCCGGCCGTGATGGAGGAGCTGGAACGGACCTTTTCGGCGCCGGTCGTCGAGGCCTATGGCATGACGGAGGCGGCGCACCAGATGGCGTCGAACCCGCTACCGCCGCTCGCGCGCAAGCCGGGCTCGGTGGGGCTGGCGGCGGGTCCGGAAGTGGCCATCATGGACGACCACGGCGCGCTGCTGGAGGCCTGCGTCACGGGCGAGGTGGTGATCCGCGGTCCGAACGTGACGCGGGGCT
>CAYZIX010000193.1:0-8316 GCA_964478395.1 uncultured Candidatus Solibacter sp. | reverse complement strand
CCGGCTTTTTACGGGATTCCGGCTTGTCTGCCGGTGTATGCGTTGACCAGCAGATGCTGCGCGACCACTTCAAATTCTCAACCGACCCGCCCTACGCGGTGGCGATTGAGAACGGCTTCCAGCTAGAAGCCTTCGCCTTCTTCGACGAGAAGGAACCTCTCGGGCGGCTCAGACAGCTCGGCTGGATTGAGTAACGGCTAATTGCGCCGTTTTAGTGTCGGACGCTCGTCCGGATCTTCTGTCTTCTTCGAATCTCCGTCGGTCGTATCGGTTCCGCTGCCCGGAGCCTTTCTTAGCCGCGGACGATTCGGATCGTCGTCCTTGCCGCCCACTTTGCGGCGGTTGCTCATCGCCATCAGGCGGTCTTTCACCTGCTCGAACTCAGAGGTCGTGATGACGTACTCAGGGCGTTCTTTGAGCAGTTCAGCTACGTTCTTCTGGGCCGTGACAATGCGATCGCCCATGGGTGGGTGGCTGCGGAAGACCTTCGAGATTGCCCCCGGTTTGCGCTTCTCCAGCGACTCCATGCGCTCAAAGAAGTCAATAAACCCGTTCGGGTCGTAGCCGGCCTTGTACATGTACTGCAACCCCAACATGTCGGCTTCGGACTCGAACTGGCGCGAAAAGCTCAGGAAACCGAGCGGGATGGCGAGCGACGCCGCCTGGCGGATGCCATAGCCCGTCCAGCCGCCCATGAAAATCAGGGGAATGGTGGCGAGGTTGACCATGTTGCCGCGCGTGGCCTGCCGTGTGCCATGGCGTGCGGCGATGTGCGCAATCTCGTGGCCCATGACACCGGCGATTTCGCTCTCGTTTTCAGCGAGCATGATCAAGCCGGTATTCACGAAGAAGAAGCCGCCGGGCAGGGCCATTGCGTTAGGCTCGTCGGTGTCGATCACCTTGATCACCACCGGTACCTTGCAGTCGGAGTTGCGGACCAGGTTCTGGCCGACGCGGTTGACATACTCGGCAATCACAGGGTCGTCCACAATCTTGGCTTGGCGCTCAATCTCGGTGGCATACTGCTTGCCCATCGCGATTTCGCGCTCAATCGAGTACCAGTTCATCCCCTTGCCGACGTCGCGGTTGCCGATCTCGTCGGCATCCTTCTTTTTGGGGAGTTTCTTGGTCTTTTTCGTGTCGTTCTTATCGGTTTTGTCGCTGGTTTCGGACTTTGTTTGATCGGTGCTGGCCTCTCCGACGCGGTTTTCGGGCTGCTGCGCCCAGACGCACGGTGCGAGCACCAGAACCAAAGCTGCCAACAGGATGAGGAACGAACGCCGCCAGGTGGTCATAGAACTACCCCTCACTCCAGACTAACGTAGACTTGAGGAGATGGGTTACAAGGATTTCGAAGCGCCCGGTTACTGGATGTCACTGCGCCATGAAGAGTTTCCAGTCACCGAGCGGTTAATCTATCTGAACCACGCCGCCGTCGCGCCGCTGCCGCGCCGCTCGGCCAATGCCATGAAGAACATGGCGGAGGACGGCTGCCTGCACGGCTCGCTTCACTACAAGGAGTGGATGGAAACGTGCGAAGGCGCCCGGTCGGCTGCGGCTCGTCTGGTGGGCGCGACGCCGGGCGAGATTGCGCTGATCAAGAACACCAGCGAAGGCATTGCCACGGTGGCGCTCGGGCTGGATTGGAAACCGAACGACCGGATTGTCGCCTTCCGCGAAGAGTTTCCTGCCAACTACTACGTTTGGAAGAAGCTGGAGGACTGGAAGGGCGTCCGCGTGGAGTGGCTGAGCTATCTCGATCCGCTCGAAAAGATCGAGGCGGCTGCGCGCGGCGCACGCCTGCTGGCCGTCAGCTTCGTGCAGTACTTGTCGGGCTTCCGCATGCCGTTGGCTGAGATCGGCGAGATCTGCCGCCGGCACGGCGTGTTCTTTTTTGTCGACGCCATTCAGGGCCTGGGCGCTTTCCCGTTGGACGTCAACGCGCTAGGCATCGACGCTTTCGCCGCCGACGGCCACAAGTGGCTATTAGGCCCGGAGGGCTGCGGCGTGCTTTATGTGCGCAGGGAGCGCCAGGACGAGGTGCAGCCGATGGAGTTCGGCTGGACCACTGTCGCCGGTTGGACCGACTACTCTTCGCGTGATATGGCCTTGCGCACCGACGCGGGCCGTTATGAGTGCGGCACGCTGAACACGATCGGCTGTCACGGGTTGCGCGCGTCCATCGAACTGATTCTCGAAATCGGCGTCGAACGCATCGCCGGGCGTGTGCAGCAATTGGGCGATCTGCTGGATGAAGGCGCGCGCCGGCGCGGCTTCGAGGTGTTGGGTGAGCGCACTCCGGAAAGCGGCGCCGGCATTGTATCGGTGCGCAAGCCGGGTGAGGACGCGCGTCTGACCTGGACACGGCTGAAGGAATTTGGAGTAGCTTCAGCGCCGCGCCAAGGCTGGCTGCGGCTGTCGCCGCACTGCTACATACTGCCCGAGGATATTGAGCGCGTACTCGATTTTATGGCCGGATGAACGTCGGCCAATTCGCGCCAGCGCGTCTCCACTTCGCGGGCCAGCGTGTTCAGCCCGGCCGCGACCTCGGGTGAAATCGTCGAGGCCCAGTCGAACTGTGCCGCCTCCAAGCCCGCCAATGTCAGCGTCTGAGGCAGGCACTTCAGCACGCCCGCCAGACGCACGGCCGGGGCGAGGCCGGCGTTGTGCGCCACGCGCGGATCGAATTGCTCATCACCGAGCATGGCCACGTGCAACTGGCCGGCCGGCGAGCGGCGCGAGACAATGGCGTCCACAACGATCACATGCTCGGCGGTGTGCCAGGCCTCCAGCAGTTCTGACGTTTCGCCGCGCATAGTGCGGGCTGGAATTTTACGTTCAGCCAGAGTTGCGGCGCAGAGCGGGCCGATCGCATCGTCGCCGCGGTCCATGTTGCCGCAACAGAGGATCAGCACACGGTATTTCTTCTGCCCGGGCAGACGTTTGGCGCTGGGCATGGGTCTGAAGGATTCTAACCGCGTTCCAGTTCCAGGCGCAAGAAGTGTGTTGCGCAGCTGATGCAGGGGTCGTAGTTGCGAACGGCCTGTTCTGCGCGCCAGGTGATCTCGCCGGCGGGCTTATCGAGTAGACGGGGAATGTAGCTCCAGAGGTCGTCCTCGATACGCTTCAGATTCTGCGCTGTCGGCGGAACGATGCGCGCGGCCAGGATGGCGCCGTGCTCGTCAAGCGCGTAGCGATGATAGAGCAGACCACGCGGCGCCTCGGTGGCGGCCATGCCCACGGCGGCGCGCGGCGCCGGCTCAGTAAACGGCGCGTCGGGCCGTTCGTAAGCCTCAATCAGCCGTAATGCCTCATGGCAGGCGAAGACAAGCTCAACAGCGCGCGCAATGATGCTTTGAAATGGATTGAAAACCGGTGGCTTGAAACCCACATCCTCGGCCGCTTGGCGCGCCACTTCGGGCAGTTGTTCGTAGTTCAGGTTAAAGCGCGCCAGCGGTCCGACATGATATGAGCCGCGCGCCCGCATCACCGAATGCAGCGCGTTTGAGTGCCGTACGTGCTGTTCAACTGAGTGGTCTTCAAATTCGGCCACCGAGATATCCAGCCCCTTGTTCGAGACGATGCGGCCCTCGTTCAGCGCGTACTCGTCCGGGTGCGACAGCGCCACAAATTCGTAATCGGCCGTGAAGTCCGGGAAGGGAAGCGTCGCGGCCAGCTTCACCGTGGCAAGCGAGGCATCCAGCGCCCAACGCAGATCGTCAGTCAGAACTGTGAGATCCTCGCGCCGCGGCACGCGGTGAAATCCGCCCACGCGCGCGCTGATTGGATGGATCTCGCGCCCGCCGATTGCGCGCACCAGATTATTGCCAATCTTCTTCAGCCGCAGCGCGTCCAGGACTACCTGGCGGTGTGACACAGCCAATTCCAACGCGTCCTGGCATCCGAAGAAGTCGGGCGCGTGCAGCAGGTAGATGTGCAGCGCGTGCGACTCAATCCATTCACCGCAATAGAACAACCGCCGCAGGGCGCGCACCTGCGGATCGATCGCCACGCCGAGAGCATATTCCATTGCGTGAATGGAACTCATCTGGTAGGCGATGGGGCAGATGCCGCAGATGCGCGCCGTGATGTCGGGCGCTTCGAGATACGAGCGGCCCGTGAGAAACCCTTCGAACAGTCGCGGTGGTTCCGGGATCTTCAGTTTCAGATCGAGAATGCGGCCGGCCTTGATCTTGATGTGCAGCGCGCCTTCGCCCTCGACGCGCGCCAGCACGGGCACGTCCAGCTTGTTGACGCCCGGCTTCAGCGTGCCGGTGCTCTCGGCCGTGGGGGTCATCGGTGTACCTCCTCGCTGACCTTGCGGAACTGCCACGCCCACGCGTTGTAGCTCCGGAAGGAGCGTTCGATTTCAGCCGGGCCGCAGCCCAGCGCCCGCAGACGTTCGGCCAACGCCGGCGCATTGGCGTTCTCCATCGGACCGAAGCAGCCGTAGCAGCCGCGTCCCATCGATGGGCATAGTGCTCCGCAGCCGGCCTGTGTCACCGGTCCAAGGCAAGCTGTACCACGTGCGACCATTACGCACGTGGTTGAGCGCCGCTTGCACTCCAGGCAGACGGAGTAGGTGGGCAGGTTGGGCTTGCGCCCGGCCAGCACGGCCGAGATCACTTCGAGCAGATGTTCTTTCTGAATCGGGCAGCCGCGCAGTTCCAGGTCCACCGGCACATGCTCAGCAATCGGAGTGGACATCTTGAGCGTCGAAATGAAGTCCGGCTTGGCGTAGACCATGCGCACGTACTCGCCGGCGTCCTTCCAGTTGCGCAAGCTCTGGATGCCGCCGGCTGTTGCGCAGGCGCCAATCGTGACCAGTGTCTTGGTTTGCCGGCGCACTTGTTGGATGAGGTCTGCATCGTGATGCGTGGTGATGGAGCCTTCCACCAGCGTGATGTCGTACGGCCCGCGCGACATGCGGCGGCTGGCCTCGGGGAAGTAGGCGATGTCGACGGCCCCGGCGACGGCCAGCAGTTCGTCTTCGGCATCCAGCAGGCTCAATTGGCAGCCATCGCAACTGGCGAACTTGAAAACGGCCAGACGCGGTTTATGGTTCTTAGAGCTCATAAAGTTCCATGTAGGGCTTTAAAGCTGTGAGCGGAAACACTGGGCCGTCCTTGCAGACAAAGTACGGCCCCATCTGGCAGTGCCCGCAGAAGCCCACGGCGCACTTCATGTTGCGTTCCATCGACAGGTAGATCTGGTCCGGCGGCACGCCGCGGGATTCCAGTTCACGGCTGGCGTAGCGCATCATGATTTCCGGCCCGCATAGCATCGCCACGGTCTCCGGCGTGCGCATGCGGACATGGCGCAGCAGCGTGGTGACAACGCCGACGTAGCCGCGCCAACTGACGCCGCCGTAGTCCACCGTGGTGAGCGCCTGGGTGTCAGGCAACATGCCCCAGGCGGCGTATTCCTTGCGGTAGAGCAGGTCGCGCGGACTGCGGCCGCCGTAGAGCACCACCAGGCGGTTGTAGTCGCCTCTGTGCCGCAGGATGTGATAAATGGCGGGCCGTAGCGGAGCCAGTCCGATGCCACCGGCGATGATCAGCACGCTCTTGCCGCGCGCCTCCTTCATTGGCCAGGAGGTGCCGAACGGACCGCGCAGCCCAATCCAGTTGCCCGGCTGGCGCGTTACCAGTTGATAGGTCACCTGGCCAACGCTGCGGATTGTGTAGGTGAGATGCTCGCGCCGCTCCGGGTCGCCGGAGATCGAAATGGGCAACTCGCCCACGCCGGGCACATAGAGCATTGAGAACTGGCCCGGCGCGAACGTGCCTACCGCATCGCCCTCGGGCGGCTCGACGTTCAAGGTAAAGGTATCGTGCGTCTCTTTAAGCACACTCACGACGCGTCCGGGCACAGGTTCAGTCGCTGGCCGCTCAATGTGCGGCGCCGCCGTCATCGGTAGGCTCATCGCACTCCCGCTCCCTTTTTCGCGTAGACGTCCAGCACTTGCAGGCGCGTGGCTCTCAGCCTGTCGGCGACAATGGCCAGCACCTTGCGCAGAACAATGTAGCCGAACTCGTGGTCCTGCTCGCAGGCCGCAACCACGCGTGCGCCGTCAAACGCCAGCGCCCGTACCTCTTCAACCGAGCGTGCGCGGAACTGCTTGTTCACACGGTCCAGCAGTGACGACCAGCCAAGTTCCTCGCCGTCGCCCACCGTCTGAATGACCACCACCCGGCCAGGTGCGGCAATCTCCAACGCCACCTTGCCCGAGATGATCAGGTAGAAGAAACTCGACGGGTCACCTTCGCGGAAGATCACCTGGTCGGGCTCGAACGATACCTCGAATGCCAGGGCCGCCAGTTTCTCCAGGTGGCTTGGGGCCAGCCCTTCGAGAAACGGATGGGCCTCGAGCATGGATAGAAGTTGAGTGGGAGACATAGCCAGGCGGCTCCTTTCACTGTGCGCTGGCGGCCGGTGCGGCCTCCAGCGCGGCGCACTCTTCAGTGATGTCGATCCCGGCCGGGCACCACGTAATGCAGCGCCCGCATCCGACACAGCCGGGTACGGCGAACTGCTGCTGCCAGCGCAGCATCTTGTGGCTCAGCCATTGGCGGTAGCGCGATTTCGGCGAAAGGCGCAGACTACCGCCGTGAATGTAGGTGAAGTTCTGCGTGAAGCAACTGTCCCACAGGCGGCGGCGCTCGGCGACATCCGGATCGATCAGTGTGTAGTCCTCGAAATTCACGCAAAAGCAGGTGGGGCACACCGACGTGCAGTTGCCGCACGCAAGGCACCGTCCGGCCGTCTGCTCCCAGCGCGGATGGTCAAAGCCCGCCTCGATTGCGGCCGCCACGCCTGGCAGATTCACGTGCCGTTGTTGCGCGGCCGCGGCGTCTGCGCAAGCTTCGGACAACTGCGCACTCCATTCCGGCGGGGCCTGCTGCACTTGCACTTTTTCGAGCAACGCCGCACCGGCGGAGGTGCCCGTTTCGGTGAAGTAGGCGCCGTCATCGCGCTCTTGCAGTGCGATGTCGAAGCCGGTGGTGGCGCGCGGACCGGCGCCCATTGATGCGCAGAAGCAGGTGGGCGCGCTCGATGTGCAGTGAACGGCGATGAAGAACGCGCCTTTGCGGTTGGCCTTATAGATGTCGTCTTCAAAGCGGTCGGCCAGCAGCACGCGGTCCAGCGCTGCGACGGCCGCCAGATCGCAGGCGCGTACACCGAAGAAGGCGCGCCGCACCGGCACGGGCCGCTCGTTCCAGATGCGGGAATCGCCATTCGACTGTTCAGCGCGGGTGACTGTGGCCTGCGCCGGATGCAGGATCTTTTTCAGACTGTCGGCGCCTGTCCAGTAGTGCAATAGTCCGGCGCTGCTGTCTTCGCGCAGGCGGTAATGGGCGGGCCCTGTGTCGGTGGTCCAGCCCGCAGGCAGGTCATCGATTGCGGTGATGGGGAGCCACTCGATCGAGCTCTCCCCGCGACGTGGGCCGAAGATTTGGAAGCCCTCGTCGACAAGCGCCTTCAGCAATGCCGCCAAGCCCTGACGGTCCAGGCGGCCGTATTTCTTCCGCATGCCGCGACCTCCGAGCCGGATGTCGCAACAGACTATAACAGAGAATGAGGTCCGATTCTAGCGTTTAGACGAATCCACATCGGCGGATGTTTAATTCCGCCCGTCGTCGTCGACATCTTGCCGGCGCGCCAGATAAGTCTGCGAAATATGGTCGTGCCAAGTGAGCCGGTCTTCATCGGCCAGAGACCAAACGACGCCCATTCCAGCGCTGGCCAAACTCAGCCCGCCCAGCATCACACGCCACATGCGCTGGCCCGTGGTGGGCCGTGCGCCGTCGAAGCGCACCAGTTCAATATGGGCAACCTGCAAGCCGAGCGTCACTTGCCCAAACACGCCCCACAGCAGCTTGTACAGACCCGCAAGAGCGAGTGCCGAACCGGCATAGCAAGCCAGGCAGACGCGGTCGAGCGGCAACTCACCGAGGAAAGTCTTCACGATGAAGAGGAAGGCGCTCGTTAGCCCCAAAACGACGAATGCGTCGAAGCAGGCCGCCATGGCGCGAACTGGCAGTGGAGCAACGCGCCACTGTGCCCAGCGCCGGGTTGCGCCTGCCTGCGGCTGGTCGAACTGAAATGCAGCCTGGGCTTCGCTCACCATGCGCCTGCGCCGCGTACCGCCCGGGTTCTTCCGCCGGACCTGCACCGGACGCTCCATGTAGTCGTCGAGCCCCACCACTTTGCGCGGCGGGCGATAGGCGAACAACGGGGCTTGGCGCGGTGCCGCGCCAGACTCTCCGGGCTCCACCATCGTCTCGCGGCTATGCGCCAGCATCAGGCCCGGAC
>CAYZIX010000192.1:0-8633 GCA_964478395.1 uncultured Candidatus Solibacter sp. | reverse complement strand
ACCCACCATCACGCGGCGGCGGGAGGCGATGGCCTTTTCCTTGGCCGCGCGCGAGGCAGCCAGAGCAGCCTCAATGGCATCCTTCGAAGCGGCGAAGCCGCCGGCTGCCTCAACTTCCTGGAAGAGTTTCCAGGCCGCATCGGCCAAAGACAGCGTCAACGTCTCAACGTAGTAGCTGCCGCCGGCAGGATCGGCCACCTTATCCAGGTGCGCCTCTTCCTTCAGGATAAGTTGGACGTTGTGCGCCAACCGTTCCGGAAAGGCGGCCGCCTGGGCGTGGATGGTGTCGGCGCCGCCGAGCACGGCCGAAAGGGTTTCGGTCGTAACCCGCAGCAGGTTGGTGTACGGATCGTAGATGCTCTTGTTGGCCAGGGCCGTCACGGCGTAGAGCTTCGGTTCTTCCGTCTTACCGTAGGCGCCATAAAGTGCCTTGGCAAGCAACCGGGCCGCACGCAGCTTGGAGATCTCGAAGAAGTAGTTCGAGCCCACGCCAAATTGCAGTCCAGCAACCGCCTTGCCCGCGGCGAACGCTTCGCTCGCCTCGGCCAGCGTGTAGGCCAGCTCCTGCACCGCCGTCGCACCCTTCTCATGGAACTTCGATCCGTCGACGACGCCGGCCGGAGCCGCGCCGTCGAGGATTTCCCAGCCCGCCGTGGTGCGGCGTGCCGGAAACACCGACGTGACATCCTCGGCGCGGTAGTAAGGCTTGATGTTGAGCCCTTCCTCCGTCTTCCAAACGAGCCGTTTTTGGTAGTCGGCGCCCTTCAGATCCGCCGTAATAGCGGCCTCCCAGGCAGCGGTTTCTACAGGCGGGAACTCCTTGGCAAGCTGGAGCGGTTCTGCCTCCTTAGGCATGCGGAGCTCCTTCCTGCACCACCTCAATGAGGAAGCTGAAGTCCTTCGGATGAACGAAGAAGATCATGGTGCCGCGCGAGCCGGCGCCCGGCTCCTGCGTCAGGTTGAATCCCTTAGCCTTCATAAACTCATAGGCCTTGTGGATGTCCTTGACGCGGAAGGCGAGGTGGGCGAAACCGCCACGGCCGCCATTGCGCTCAATCTGCTTCATTACGGGCGATTCCGGCCCCAGCGGCTCAATCAGTTGCAGCAGGTTCGGGCCGGCGCCCACCCGCAGCAGCACTTCGCGCACCTGGTGCTTGCCGAGCACCTCTTCGCGATGCAATTCGGTGAAGCCAAGCGTCTTGTACTTCTCCACCTGAGCATCCAACTCGCCGGGCTTGACGGCGATGGCAACGTGGTCGACAAATTCAAAGCCGGCCTCGGTCAGTTCATTCAACATTGTCTTCGTGAGGCTCCTTACTCAAACTCGACCAACACGGCGCCAGCCTGCACGCCGTCGCCGGCATTGACGTTGATCTTGGAAATCTTGCCGGCAATGGGGGCCGTGATATTGGTTTCCATCTTCATGGCTTCCAATACCAACAGCGTGTCGCCGGTCTGAATGGATTGGCCCGCCTGCGCCGAAATCTTGACAACGATGCCGGAAATCGGACTCCGGCACACCTTGTCCTCATTCACCGGCGCGCCACCAGCGGCCGGCGCGGGCGCAGCACCTGCCGCCGGACCTGCCGGAACACGAACGGCGGCCGGCTGCATCAGGTAGCCGACCGGAGGCGCTTGCGGTTGCTCGGGTTCGGAGGCTTCCACCTCCACCTCGTAGACTTTCTGATCGATCGTAATCTTCAGTTTCACGACTCTTCTGGCTCCTGATCTATCTGACGCTGTGATGATGATGTGCCACGTTCAGCCGGTGCGAGGCCTGTATGCTCACCCGGCCCTGCTGTGCCCAGGCCGTTGAACCGAGCAGACGGACGGCCCGGATGGGCGCCCGCTTACCCAGGTAAGCGGCCACGGCGGCGGTAAGCGCCAGCAGAATCTCTTCCGAGATCTCCTCCGGCGGCGCCGCAGGCTTCGGCGCGGCGTCCACCACCACGCTGTGCGATGGCGCCGCTGCGGCGGCGCCCTCCAGTTCAGCTAACTT
The DNA here is from genome assembly GCA_964478395.1 of uncultured Candidatus Solibacter sp. GTDB lineage: Bacteria > Acidobacteriota > Terriglobia > Bryobacterales > Bryobacteraceae > Paludibaculum. The sequence continues at coordinate 6,634 of CAYZIX010000192.1, read as the reverse complement.
TGCGGTCATGGCCGCCAACTGCTCGCGCAGCACGGCCAGATCGTCGGTGAGGCCCTTCAATGTGACATTTGCCATGGGAGTGCCTCGTTTACAGCGGCATCAGGCCGTGCTTCTTGCCCGGCCGCAGTTCGCGCTTCGTGTGCAGGTATTCGAGCGCCTGGGCGATGACGCGGCGCGTATCGGCAGGCTCAATCACGTCGTCCACCAGGCGGCGCCCAGCGGCGACAAACGGATTGGAGAACGCATCGCGGTACTTCTCGATCATCTCCGAGCGCTTGGCCTTCTTGTCCTCGGCCTCGCTGATCTCCTTGCGGAAGACGATCTCAGCCGCACCCTCGGCGCCCATGACGGCGACTTCAGCCGTCGGCCAGGCGTAGCTGCGGTCCGCGCCAAGGTCCTTGCAGCACATCGCCAGGTAGGCGCCGCCGTAGGCCTTACGCAAAATGACAGTGATCTTCGGAACTGTTGCGGCCGAGTAGGCAAACAACAGCTTGGCGCCGTGGCGGATAATGCCACCGTACTCCTGCTGCACGCCCGGCAAGAAGCCCGGCACGTCAACAAAGGTGACCAGCGGGATATTGAAGGCGTTGCAGAAGCGGATGAAGCGCGCCGCCTTCCAGCTGGCTTCGATGTCCAGCACACCGGCATTGACAGCCGGCTGGTTGGCAATCACGCCTACGCTGCGCCCGCAGATGCGCCCGAAACCAATCACGATGTTGGGTGCGTGGCCGGCCTGAACTTCCAGAAAATCGGCGCTGTCGACGATGCGCAGCACGATGTCGCGCACGTCGTAACCACGTTTGCCGTCCACCGGAACGATGTCATTCAGTTCCGGATTCGGGTCGCAGGAGTAGTCGCCCGGAATCACCGGCGGATCTTCAAGGTTGTTCGACGGCAGGAAGCTGAGCAGCTTCTGGCAGATCAGGATGGCTTCCTTGTCGTCCTCGGCAATGAAATGAATGACGCCGCTCTTGGCCATGTGGGCGTCGGGGCCACCCAGTTCATCGGCGGTGACGTTCTCACCGGTCACCTGCTTGATCACCTGCGGTCCAGTGATGAACATCTGGGCCTTGCGGGTCTGGATGATGAAGTCGGTCAGCGCCGGCGAATAGCTGGCGCCGCCGGCGCACGGTCCGCAGATGAGCGAAATCTGCGGAACAGCGCCCGACAGCATGACGTTGGTGTAGAAGACCTTGCCGTAGCCGGAGAGTGAGTCGATACCCTCCTGCACACGAGCTCCGCCCGAATCGTTGATGAAGACGAAGGGCGAACCGGTCTTCAGCGACTGCATCATCGCCTCGGCCACTTTGATCGAGTGCAACTCGCCGGCCGAGCCGCCGAGCACCGTAAAGTCCTGGCTGGCGACATGCACCAGACGGCCCTGAATTGCGGCCGACCCGGTGACAACGCCATCAGCCGGCGTCTCCTTGCCCGCCATGCCGAACAGCGTGGCGCGATGCTGCGCAAATAAGCCCGTCTCCATGAAGCTGCCCGGATCGGTGAGCGTCGAAATCCGCTCGCGCGCCGTCAACTTGCCCGATGCCCGGTGCTTGTCCAGCTTCTCGGCTCCGCCGCCCAACTGCAACTGCTGGCGCTTCTTGCGGAGATCTTCAATCCTTTTTTCCATTGATTTGGCTGCCATGATTTCCACCTTTGAATTGGATTGTCCGCGTCGCGGCCTAGGCCGACGGCGCCACCGTAACCTTGTGCGTCTTGCCGTTCAGCTTGACGTCATAGCTGATGGTCGTCGTAACAGGACCCTTGCCCGCATCGCCACTGGGCGCGGCAGGAGCAGCCGGTTTGGCCGCCTTGGGGTCCTTGCCAAGGTTCTTTGGACCATCAGCGCGGGTGGAAAAGAACTTGGGAGCCACCTGCGGGAACATAGCGTGCGTCAACACGTCCTCATCCGAGCCGTTGCAGCCCTTCAAAGAAAGCGCCGAGCTGCGCAACTCTTCCCACTCCGGCTTCAGCAGATCGGCCGGCCGGCAGGTGATCGGCTCCTTCTTGGCCTGCTTGGCCGCGAGGCGTGTCACCTCGGGGTCGCGCTGGCCCAGAGTCGAACCATAGTAGCCGAGCATCAGGTCGGCGAATTCGCCAGTAAGCACCTTGTAACGCCCCATCATCACGTTGAAGACGGCCTGCGTGCCAACAATCTGGCTGGAAGGCGTCACCAGCGGCGGATAGCCCGCGTCCTTGCGCACGTTGGGCACCTCGGCCAGCACCTCTTTGATGCGATGCGCCGCGCCCTGCTGCTTGAGCTGGCTCTCCATGTTCGAGATCATGCCGCCCGGAATCTGGCTATCGAAGATATCGGTTTCAACGCCCGTGATATTCGACAGGAATTCCTGGTAACGCGGGCGGATTTTCGCGAAGTAATCCTTGATTTTCCGCAGGCGGGACTTGTCGAGGTGCGTCACATAGGGCGTACCCTCAAGCATCTCCACCAGGCTCTCGGTGGGATTGTGGCCAGGCCCAAGGCTGAGCGAACTGATGGCCGTGTCGACGCCGTCAGCGCCGGCTTCAATCGCCTTCATCAGCGAAACCAGCGTCACGCCAGTGGTGGCATGCACGTGTACATGTATCCGGACGTCCTCGCCACAGGCTTCCTTGATGCCCTTGACGATGTCGTAGGCCGGCTGCGGCTTCAGCAGCGCCGCCATATCCTTGATGCAGATCGAGTCGCAACCAAGATCCACCAACTGCTCGGCCATTTCGACATAGCCGGTGACAGTGTGCAGCGGGCTGACCGTGTAGCAGATGGTGCCCTGTGCGTGCTTGCCAACGCGCTTTACGGCTTTGATGGCGCGGCGCACATTGCGAATATCGTTCAGCGCGTCAAAAGTGCGGAAAACGTCCATGCCGTTTTCGGCAGCCTTTTCCACGAAGCGGTCCACAACGGTGTCTTCGTAGTGGCGGTAACCCAGCAGGTTCTGGCCGCGCAGCAGCATCTGCAGGCGCGACTTGGGCAGCAGCTTGCGGAACGTGCGAAGACGCTCCCAGGGATCCTCATTCAGAAAGCGGATGCAGGAGTCGAACGTGGCACCGCCCCAGCACTCCACGGACCAGTAGCCAGCGTTGTCGATGTCCTCGCACGCCGGGATCATGTCCTCCAGCGCCATGCGGGTGGCCATCAGACTCTGATGTGCGTCCCGCAGGATGAGCTCAGTCACTTCGATCGTCTTAGGCATGAATTAGTACCTTCTAGTAGGATGTCGCTCCCTGATGACTGTTCACTTGGATGTGGGAGGGGCACCTGCTATCTAGAATATCAGAGCCAGTTATCTTGTGGGGAATCCCAACACCTAAACCGGACGCGAAAGTGCGATCAGCCCGCGTTGCGGTGGCGGGATGAATGTTGATTCACGTGTACTACAGGCGCCGGCGGGAAGCCATTGAAATATGTAGCTGAGGCGTTGCTGTAGGCGCCGATGTTCTCGGCGTAGACAAGGTCGCCGATCTCAAGGCATGGCAACTCTTCCGACTGCGACAGTGTGTCCAGCCCGTCACAGGTCTGCCCGAAGACCGAGCAGATCTCCTTGTGCCCCCGCTTAAAGCACTTTAGCGGGTACTGGCAATGGTCGAATATCATACCAGAGAACGTGTGGTAGACGCTATCGTCGATGTAATAGCAGGTCTTGCCATCACGCACGGCTTTGCCAATCACACTAGCCACCAGCGTAGCCGCGCTGGCGACGAAGAAGCGGCCAGGCTCGGCCAGGATCTCCATGTTGGGCGGGAACAGCCGCTTGAGTTCGGCGTTGATACGGCGCGCCAGCCCGGAGAAGCTTGGCACATGCGCGTTGTAGGCGGCCGGGAAACCGCCGCCGATATCCAGGATACGGATATCGCGGCCACGCGACCGCGCTTCGTTGATCACAGCCGCAGCCATGTTCAGGGCCTGGATAAAATTGTCGAAGTTCGTACACTGGCTGCCAACGTGGAAACTCACGGCCTCCACGGTGAGCCCGGCCTGGAAGGCGCGCTCAATCAACTCGACGGCCTCACCAGGATCGCAGCCGAACTTTGAACTCAGCTCCACCATCGAGCCCGTATTGGGCACGCGCAGGCGCAACGCCAATCCCGCGTCGGGCGCATAGCGGCGGATCTTCTTGATCTCTTCCGGGTTATCGTAGGTGACCAGCGGTTTGTACTGATTCAACTGGGCCAGCGTTGTCTGGGCCTTGATGGGGTTGCTATAGACAATCTTGTCCCAGATGAAGGCCTGGCGCTCAGTCGCGCTCAGGCCTTCAAACTGCTTATGCACCAGCAGAAACTCCTCCATCGAGGCGACGTCAAAACTGGCGCCGGCCTGATAAAGAGTGGCAATAATTTCCGGCGCAGGATTGGCCTTTACGGCATAGTAGGCCTGCACGCGCGGAAGGTAGCGCCGGAACGACGCGAAATTGCGGCGAATCACGTCGTGGTCGACCACGAGCACCGGCGTACCGTAACGGCGCGCCATCGCCAGTAGCTGCTGTCTGGTCATTAGAAGGTAATTAGTCGAACTTCGGTTTCGAGCCGTCCAGCATGCCCACCTTGTTGTGCTTGAAGTACTCCTTGGTGAGCGCCTTGACCATCGCGCCGCGCTGGTCGTACAGCCGGCGCAGTTTACGCGGCTTGTGACGCGACAACGCGTAATGCGTCAGCAACGGCATGGCGATGGTCGTATCGGTGTAGCAGACCACGGCGTCGGGCAAACGGTCCGGATCCACCTTGCCCCAACTCACAGCCTCGCTCGGCGTGGCGCCGCTGAGGCCGCCGGTATCCGGGCGTGCATCGGTCACCTGCATGAAGTAGTCCTGGCCGAACTCCTTGATGCGCAGCACTTCCTGAATTTGAGGCTCGGTCTGCAGCATGAAGTTCTTCGGGCTGCCGCCGCCCCACAGCACCACGCCGCTCTTGCCGCCGGAACGTTTGGCGGCCAACACGAAGGCGGTGGTCTCGTTCACATCGATCGACGGATTCATGCGCAGCTTGTTGCCGCGCAGCTCAACGCCGGCCACGTTCATGCCAATGGTCGAATCGCCCGGCGACGATGTGTAGCAGGGCACGCCGGCGCGGTAGGCGGCAGCGAGCACGGAGACGTCCTTCACGCCGGCCTTGCGCTCCCACTCGGCGGCGTAGCGGCCAATCAGGTAGTGCAGCTCCGCCGTGCCCATCTCCTTCTGAAACTCGGGCTGGATGAGGATGGAGCGCAGAATCTCGTCGGTCGCCATCAGGCAGTCCGAATAGCCCAACAACACGTCGTAGATGCGCACAATGTCGTTGTTGCGCAGCTCGGTGTCGTCCATGGTGTGACGGCCGATGTGAACCGGATAGTTCAACGCAAAATGCAGATCGTGATACAAGTTGGCGCCGGTGGCGACAATCCAGTCGACGAAGCCGGCCTTGATGAGCGGCACGACGGAACTGGCGCCGAGCCCGGCCGGGGTCAACGCTCCCGACAGGGTCATGCCGATGGTCACATCGGGCTCAAGCATCTTGTCGACGAAGAGCTGGCAGCCTTCCTTGAGGCGCGCCGAATTGTAGGCGAGAAACGTGCTGTCAATGACGTCGGCCAGCTTTTCTTTGCCGGTCAGGTTCTTGGGCAGGATGCGCTTGCCCGACAAGTAGCGGTCACGGTGCGGGCACTTTTTCTTCTTCAACCAGTCCGGAGCTTCGGAGAGGTCTTCGCGATAACGGCGTGGAGTTTTGTCAGTCTTGGCCATGGTTGACAATACGATTATGCCAGAACCAATCAAGCTCGCTTGGCACATGCCGGCGGAATGGGAAAAACACGCGGCCACATGGCTTAGCTGGCCGCACAACGAGACCGACTGGCCGGGCAAGCTGGACGCCATACGATGGGTCTACGGCGAGATGGGGCGCAAGATCACGGCGGGCGAAATGGTACGCCTGCTGGTGAACTCGCCGGCCGCCGAGCGCGAGGCGCGCAGCTATCTGCAACGCGCTTGCGTGGACCTTGCGCGGGTAGCATTTGTCCGTCATCCGACCAATCGCGGTTGGATGCGCGACACCGGCCCCATCTTTGTGGCCCGCGGCCGCAAGCGCACCATCGTGCATTTCCACTTCAACGCCTGGGCAAAATATGCGGACTGGCGCAAGGACCGCCGCGTGCCGGAAACCGCCGCAAAACGTCTAGACATGCCGATTCTCGACGCGGAGTACGGCGGACGCCCCTTCGTGCTCGAAGGCGGCGGCATCGAAGTGAACGGCCGCGGCACACTGCTCACCACCGAGGAGTGCTACCAGCACCCCAGCATCCAGGTGCGCAATCCGGGATGCACAAAGAGCGACTACGAGCAGGTCTTCAAGAAATACCTCGGCATTACGAGCACGCAGTGGCTGGCCGGCGGACCGGTAGGTGACGACACGCACGGACACATCGACGATATCTGCCGCTTCGTGGACGCTCGCACGCTGGTGCTGATCCGCGAAAAGAATCCTAAGGACATCAACTACCGCGTGCTGGAAGAGAACTGGGAACGCATCGCGGACGTGAGGCTGGAGGATGGATCAAAACCGGAAGTGGTGGAGTTACCCATGCCCGCGCCGCTGTACTTCGACGGCGAGCGTCTGCCCGCCAGCTATGCAAATTTCTACATCTCGAACGCAGCCGTGATTGTGCCGACAT
>CAYZIX010000191.1:0-8698 GCA_964478395.1 uncultured Candidatus Solibacter sp. | reverse complement strand
AACGTGCCCATGCCGATGGTGGAAATGCCCAGTGTTAGCAGCGCGCGCTGCGAGTCCGGCACCATCGCCAGGAACCAGCAGAACGCTACCGGCATCAGCACGAACGACGGCAGCAGCCAGCGCGCGCTCCAGCGCACCATGCTCGTTTTCAGCTTGGGCGCCACGTCGCCGTCAATGCGGCTAGTGGTAACCAGCGCCCACACGCCGGCCAGCGACACGCATACCAACGCGCGCAGCAGCAGGCTGGGCCAGTAGGTCGGGTTGAAGAACGCCTGCCAGAAGCGGCTTGCCTCGGCGCCCGTCCCGGCCACTGCCAGCCACGCCTCGCCGGGCGTCAGCATGAACGTCAGGATGCCGTTGATGATCACCAGCGTGCAGAAACTCGCGGTTGCGTACAGCCAGCCCACCTTCAGGTGCAGCGCCTCGGGCACCTTGTCCCACGTGTAGTAGTAGACCGCCGACGCCGTCAGTTCCACCATGAAGAACACCCACTCAATCGCCCAGCCGAAAACAAAGTTGTGGATCAACGTCGACGTGCCTTCCGGATGCGTCAGGCCGATGGAAAACCAGATGCCGACGCCTGACACGGCGCCGAACACGCCTGTCAGTATCAGGAAGAACTTTGAGTGACCGCGCAGCACTTCCAGCCACTCCGCACGCCCTTCGCGCCGCGCCTTGCGCTCGGCCAGCGGCAAGTACAAGCCGCCACCCACTGCGAAGTGCGAGATCATCACGTGGAAGATGGCAATTATGCCAATCACCCAGCCGCTGCCGATTATCGGGACCTGCCAGAACGGGTAATTCATCGTCGATCCTCCCTAACGCACGCTCCAGTAGCCCCAGGTGGTGGTAATGATGAGCACCGCCACCACCGCAATGCCGAAATAGGTGGCGCGCCGGCCGCGCCGCCCGCTTTCGCGCGACGGATCATAAAATGGCACCAACGCCCACAGGATCAGACCCACCTGGAATAGCCCGACGCCCAGAATCTCTCCTGCCATGCCTGGCACCACCATACCCATGATCTTCAGCGTCTGGAACGGGCTCATGAAGTACCATTCCGGATGGATCCCCGCCGGCGCTGGTGTCAGCGGGTCGGCCGGCTTGCCTAACGGCCAGGGGAACAGCGACGCCATCAGCGCCAGCACGTTCAGCGCAATCAGCCACATTGCCAGATCCTTCCACAGGAAGTTGGGAAGGAAGGGAATCGACTTGCGCTCCGAGGCCGGCTTCAGTTCCTCGCTGGGTGGCACCGCGTTGCCGTGCTTCTGTACCAGCCAAAGGTGGAAGCCTAGCAGCGGCACAAACAATGCTGGCAGAATGACTACGTGCAATGCGAAAAAGCGCTGCACCGTGAATTCGCCCACCTCCGGACCGCCGCGCGCCATGTCGGCCACAATCTTGCCCACCACCGGCAGAGACCCTGGAACCTCCAGCCCCACCTTGGTCGCAAAGTAAGCCAGATCGTCCATCGGCAGCAGGTAGCCGGAAAAGCCGAACAGCGTGGCGAACATCAGGAGCCCCAGGCCGCTGAACCAGCCGAATTCACGCGGTTTTCGGTACGCTTTCATGAAAAATACCGAAAACATATGCACGAATATGGCGAACAGCATCAGGTTGGCTGACCACGAATGCGCCGACCGGATCAACCAGCCGAAGTGCATCTGGAACGTAATCTGGCGTACCGACTCGTAGGCGTCCGCGCCTGGCCTGTAGTACACCAGCAGCAGAATGCCGGTCAGCACCTGCACCAGGAACAGGAACAGCGAGAGGCCGCCCCAGTAGTACCAGAAGGAGTGTTTGTGCGCCGGCACCGTCTTGTGCCGCGCGAACGCGATTATTTCGTCGAGCCCTAGACGCTCGTCAATCCACTGATAAACAGTCTTTGCGACGGTGGGTTGCATGGCGCTTATCTCCCTAGGCCCTCGATACGATCACCGCGTCGTCGCCGACGCGCACCTTGAACCGTTTCAACGGCTTGGGCGGTGGTCCGCTCACGTTCGCTCCCGTGCGCGGATCGTACACTCCGCCATGGCAGGCGCAATGGATGCGGTTCTGCGCCGGCTGGTACTGCACCGTGCAGCCCAGGTGCGTGCACACCGCGCCCAGCGCCACCCACTCGCCGTCGGCGTGGTGGATCAGCATGGCTGGCGACGGTCCGAACTTGAACATCAGTGCCGAGCCGGGCGCCAGTTTCTGCGCATCCTTCAGCGCCACTTCCGTCACGGCCGAGGCTGCGGCGGCCATCTCAATCGGCGAGGCCAGGTAGCGGTACACCGGATAGCCCAACGCACCAACATAGGCGGCTCCGGCCAGACTGCCAGCGGCCAGAAACAGCCGCCGCGTGGCCGGATCCTCGGGCTCTTCCATCATCGGTTGTTCGATCAATGGTTCACTCATGCCGATGCTACCCCCTCCATGTCTTTCCTCGACCGCGCCACTACCGAAATCAGCCACCCGGTGGCGCCCAGCCCTGCCACAAACACCACTAGAAACAGAGCAATCACGCCCCAGTTCGAGGCCTCTGCGCGCTGCCACACGTCGTAGCCGCGGGCGAGCAGTGTCTGGTCGCGGATGCCGTCGCGCACAATCGCCATTGAAGCCGACGCCGCCAGCGCCAGTCCGGCCCCAGTCCACGCCATCACGCCGTTCACTCTGCGCTTCACCGCGCTCCAGCAGCCCAGGATCAGGATTAGCGCCATTACCCCCAGCCACACGGTTTCAGCTGTGTTGTACACGCTGTTCTCGTCCACTGCCACCCGCACGCGTCCGGGCTGAACCTCCATCACCCAGCGCGCCAACGAAATCTCCACTACGGCCATCACTGCCGCCAGCGTGCCACCCAATCGCGCCAAGTGCCCACGCGCCGCATCGTCGAATGTCCGCCGCGCCGCCAGGTATAGCATCCACAGCCCTGCGAACAGTAACCCGCCGCATACCATGAACAGCCAGCGTGGCAGTATCGTCGCGTCGCCGTGCGGCAGATTCAGTCCGCCCGCCGATGCGGTGTACAATCCCGGCCAAGCCTCCGGCCGCAACATCAGCGTCATGTTGCTTGTGTAGATGTTTGCAATCGCCCCGCCCAGCAGCCACGCCGCCAGTCCCAGCGGCCAAGCCGTGCGTCCGGCCTCCATCGCGGCCGAAAACCGGTATAGCAGCCAGTAGCACGCCATCAGCAGGAAGATCACCGCAATCCAATAGGCGCCGATCAGCACGCTGGATGTGTATAGCGCCCGCCCGTACAACACCTGCGCGAATAGCAGCGGTGGCACGCCGAGGTTAATGACGTACGTCATCACCACCGGCAACCGGCGTCCAAGCGCGGCCGAAGTCGAGCGCGCGCCCGGTGAGCGGGAGGCCAGATTCAGTAGCCACGCCACAAGCAGGCCTCCCAGAAGCATCTCCACCGCGACGAAGTGTAGCGACAACGTCGTAATGTGCAGTGTCTTCAGCAGCCACACGGGCGCTGGCAACGGAATGGGATCAACGGCTGGAAATGGAATCATGAGAGTAAGCCCGGCCAATGCGGAACACTATATCCAAAAATCCTGTTCGATGGAAACACCCCTTGACTTGGCCCCGTTTCCGGCGTAACCAGGATTTGAGCGAGGGGAGGTGCGCCACCATGGTTTCCGCCAAGCTTGTCCACCTCATCGAAGATCACTGGGAATCGATTTCAGCGCGAGTCATGCGCCGTCTCCGCCAGCAAAGCGGCCTGCCGCACGTCAGCAGCACGCCGGAGTCTGAAACCACTGCAATCTGCCAGCGCTTCCTGCACAACCTCGGTCACTGGCTGGTCTCAAGCTCAGAGGACGAGATCGCTCGTATCTACGAGAAGATCGGCTCCGACCGCGCCAGTCAGGACATTCCGCTCAGCGAATGCATCCGTGTCGTGCAGATCATGAAGGACGCCACGCTGGACTACGTTCGGGACGAGGTCTTTGTCGAGACCAGCGTTGACATTTACGCCGAAGAAGAGCTCGAAATTCAGCTTGGCCACTTCTTCGATCTCGCTATCTTCTATTTGGCGCGCGGCCATGAAGCCTGTATGCCGCATGGTACGCACCACGCCGTTTAGGCGGTCCACAGTCTGTGTCGAGGTCCATTTGACGCTCTCTCCGGGCGGGCGGCCGCTGCCTGCTAGAAAATCAACTTCAACGAGAACTGAATCTGCCTGGACGATCCCGCCGTCTTATTGATCCGCCCGAAGCCGGCGCCCAATACAGTGCTGGACGGCAGACCGAAATTCACGAGGTTGAAGACGTTAAAGATCTCAGTGCGGAATTGTAGTGCGGCGCGCTCCTTGCCGGCGCTAATCGCCAGCGGAGTGTCCTTGATGAACGCCACATCGAAGTTGTGGAACATGGGGCCGCGGAACGTGTTCCGGCCGAGTGTACCGAAGCGGCCCGCATTCGGGCCAGTGCCGCCCGCGACGTTGATCGGAATCTTGAAATAGGACACGTTATTATCGCCGAGGCCGAAGTAGTCTTCGCGGACAGTTCGGCCGGTGGAGAGCACCGGAGTGCCAATCTGGTCCGGCCGGTCGGCCGAGGCCGCTCCCGCGCCAGTCTGCTGGATGCCTGAGAACACCGTGAACGGCAGGCCCGTGTTCACGCTGCCGAGGGCGAGCATCTGCCAACCGCCCATGGCCTTCTTGCCCAAGTGGCGCAGAACGGGCGCGCGGTCGGCATGTAAATCCTGGAACAGGCTGAAGCTCATGGCCTGCGTTACATCGAAACTCGACGGACCGCGTTCCAGTCGCGTGTGGAAAGGATCCTGCGCGCTGGTGGCTCCAAGTACTCCGCTGACGTCGTCGAGCGACTTCGACCACGAATAGCTTGACTGGATGCCAAGGCCCGATGCGGTCAGATTCTTCGATGCCGAAATCTGAAGTGCGTGATAAGTAGAGTGCGCGTGGTTGTTGATCAGGAAGATGGGCCCGAAGCCGCCTGTGATCTGGCCCGCCGAATCGAACTGCGTGTAGCGGGCGAACGCCTGCGTCGCGCCGGCGTAGGCGTTTGGGAAGTCGGCGGCGGTCAGCTGGACACCGGCCGTTCCGACATAAGCCGCGTTCACTGTGACGGACCGGAGCTTCTGTTCCAGGCCCACCGTCCAGGTTCCTATGTAGCCATTCGCCAAGTCGCGCGAAATAGAGTTTTCGTTCAGCGGTGTAATCTGATGGCCCGGTGAAAGCGCGGCCAACTCGGTCTCAAAGCGCTGCACATCCATGATTGTGTTTCTGGACACCTGCTTCGAATCACCGGACGCAAAAACCGATTCCCCGCTGGTGGAGTACACCGCCGGCAGTTGGCCCGGCGTAATAGTGGTGCCAAACCGGATGGGCTGGCCCGGGGCAGCGGTAAGGCGCGGATACAGCACGAAGGGCGCATTGCCCGTGAGGGTATTGTTCTGCCAGAGGTTGATCAATATAGTTGTGACGCCTGCGCCGGCCCGAATCAGCGTGTCCTTTGCGGCGCGCCATTCGATGCCCAACCTCGGTCCGAAGCCGCCCGGATCGAATCTGTATGCCGGATCCGGCCTAATTAGCAAGTTTACGGCGGGCTGGCCGTTCACGGTCTGAAAATCAAGCACCGATGTCTGCGCGGACCGCTCGCCGATGCGTGTTGCCAGCTCGTAGCGTAGGCCGTAGTTGAGCGCCACCCGGCCGCTGATCTTCCAGCTATCCTGCACGTAAAAATTGAACGCCTCACGCCGGATTCCGACATTGCCGATATGATCGCCCTGCGGAAACATCGAAGGTGCCACTGCCAACTGGTAGGTGAACGCGCTTGCGGTTAGCAGCCCGGTCAGCGAATCGGGCAGCGCGTCGCCGATGTGAATGTCGTGCCCGCCGCTGGCCGAGCGGATTTCCACGGGCGAATACGCCGTGCCGCCGCCGAACTGGTATTCACCGTTCGGGCTGGTGCCGTAGACTGTGGAGTCGCGGTTACCCCGCCACTCTCCGCCCCACTTGATCGTGTGCCGCCCATGGATGTGAGTGAAGTTCTGCCGCACCTGGAAGAGATTGCCGTATGAGCCGACTACCGAACCGGCCGGGTTGTTGAACGCCTCAAACGCGCTGTCGCCGAACTTGAGCGCCGGGTCGGTGTGGTTCGCCGCCGGGAAGACCGGAGTCGTACGCATGAAACTCACCGAAGTCTCCGATGTGAAGTTCGGTGATGGTGAATGCGTCACCGCCAGCGCAACATTGCGCTGCCGGTCCTGGTATTCAACGGCGAACGACGGGTCGAGCGCGGTCTGCGACGGATTGGTCGTTGGGCCGGTAATGTTATCGACGTTCGCGCGGAAGAACAGCCTGGTATGGTCGCTGAAATTGTGATCGATACGTGCGGAAAACTGGTTGGAAACAGTCTTTACCTTGGAGGACGTGGCGTAGGTGCGCGCGCCGAAGGCGCCCTGCGGGTCGTTGGGCAGGGGGTAACGCGAGATCAGCTTCGAAATGGAGGCATCGACTGGAACGTAGAGCGTGTCCCCGGCAAATGCGGTGGTGTCCTTGCCCGCGCGTTCGTCGGCCGTCGGCACGGAAACCACCTGCGTGGTGCCCAGCACCTGCCGGAATCCCTGGTATTGGCCGAAGAAGTATGTCCGGTTGCGCCCGTCGTAGACGCCCGGGATCACTACCGGACCACCGGCCGTAAACCCGAATTCGTTGCGCACGAACGGCGGGATGCGGCCTGGATTAGCGAACGAACGGCGGTCGAAGAAATTGCGCGCGTCCAGCGCCGCGTTGCGTAAGAACGCGAAGACGGAGCCGTGTAATTGACTGCTACCCGAGCGGGTGATGATGTCGGTGTAGCCGGCCGCGCCGCGCCCGATTTCGGCCGGCATCAGGCCGGAACTCGAACGGATCTCTTCCACTGCGTCGACGTTGAAGTTGGTGAACGTGCCGCCGCCCATCTCCGGGTCGCTGATATCGACGCCGTCCATGGCGAACACGGCCGCGGTGCCACGTTGGCCGTTCACTGCGAACTGCTGAGTGAAGTTCGCGGCACCGTTGGTGTCGGTCATGGTGCCCGCAGCGAGCAGCAGCAGTTGGCTGAAGTCACGCTTGTTCAGCGGAAGTCCTGAGACCTCCTTGCTGGAGAGGCGTTCTCCACCGGTAGCGTCACGCTCACCGGCGGAGCCGAACGAGATGGCGCCGGTCAGTCCAAGCACAATTGCCGCAATGCGAGAATCCGGAAGTTGCAGGCGTGTTGCGTACCGCGCGGTGGCGCCGTGCGATTCGATGGTGAGGGAATACTTGCCAGGCGGAATGGCCACGAAGCTGAAGCGGCCGTCCTGGTCTGACGTAGCCGATAGGTCCGCAGAGCCCGCACTCAGCAGAAGCACGGCGTTAGGGATGGCTGTGCCCGATTCGTCGCGAAGGACGCCGGCCCATGCTCCGTCCTTTGGCTGTGCCCCCAGTGTAATACCGACGAGTGAAAGAACAAGCGCGGCGTAGCGTCGGGAATTCAAGCTGACTACTCTAACAGTCACGGGAATTCCAAGGATATCAGGCGTGTGTGGGCGGCGGATCGGAGAGAGGTGCTACTCTAGAAGTGATCAGATGTCAGTCATCTGATAACTTAGCCATGGTCAGTATTGAGACAATCCGGAGAAAGAAGGTCTTTGAGGAAGTCGCCGCTACGTTGCAGACCTGGATTCTGGCCGAGTTGAAGCCGGGCGACCGTCTGCCGCCTGAACACGAACTGATGGCTCTGTTCGGGGTGGGGCGCAGTTCCATCCGTGACGCGCTGCAGCGGCTTCAAATGGGAGGGCTCGTGGAGACGCGGCACGGTATCGGCACTACTGTGTCTGAGCCGGCACGGCGCGCCGCAATACTGCCCATTACCTCCGTGCTGCATGGGCGGGAAGCCGTGATCACAGAATTGATGGACCTGCGCCGGATACTGGAGCCGCCGTTGGCGGCGCGGGCCGCTGCACGGGCCGGCGCCGATGATATTGCGGCGCTCAACGGGATTGTCCGGCGCCAGGCAATGAAGACGCGGCGCGGCGCGGCAGCGGTGGAAGAGGATACCCAGTTCCACTATGCGATTGCACTGGCGGCGAAGAACTCGCTGGTGGTGAAGGTGATGGACACATTAATGAGCCTGCTGCGTGTGACGCGCGAGGAGCAGTTGCAGAGCAGCACGCGGTGCCGGCTATCGCTCGAAGGCCACCGCCGGATTCTGGCCGCCATTGAGGCCCGCAAGCCGGATGAGGCTGCCACGGCGATGGAGAGGCACCTTGACGAAGTAGAAGCCGCTATGCCGCCCAAGCGTGGCGGGAGGAAAAGACTAACATGACTTACGATGTGGCGACGGTAGCGCTGCTGTTCGGTGGCGCTTCGGTGGCGGGTTTTTTCGGAGCAATGCTGGGCATCGGCGGCGGCATGTTCATTGTGCCTTTGCTAGTGCTGGTGCTGCATGTTCCAATGAAGACAGCCGTGGCGGCGAGCCTGGTGTCGGTGATTGCCACGTCGAATGCCGGAGGGTCGAAGTACGTTGAGCAGCGCATCACCAACATCAAGCTGGCTATGTTCCTGGAAGTCTTTACGACACTCGGCGCGCTAGCCGGCAGCGTGTTGGCGCTTTACCTGAAGGACTGGGTGATGCTGCTGATCTTCTCCGCGCTGCTCCTAAATAATGCCTGGAGCTCGTTCGCCTCGCGCAAGGTGGACGACCAGCGGATTGCGTCG
>CAYZIX010000190.1:0-8785 GCA_964478395.1 uncultured Candidatus Solibacter sp. | reverse complement strand
ACGAAGCCTGGCCGCGGCGCCACGTCCGCCTCGGTGCGCGAGCGGTGGCCGAAGTCGCCGTTGGAAAACTGGTTGAAGGCGAGTTCGTTGAACAACGTGCGCTCGGCCTCGTCCAGGTACGCGGGCTTGCGTGTGACGCGATAGAGCGCCAGCGACAGGCGCAGCCAGTCGGCCTCGCTACAGCCCTCGTCGCGCCGCATCTGCGGGATGTAGAGCTCCGGCACGGCGCCCTCGGGCAAGCGGTTGCCGGTGTCGATCACGGCCTGGTACTGTTCCTCCACCTGCTTCAAATAACGAGCCTCGCCGGTTGCTTCGTACAACATCACGATGCCGCGCAACGATGCGAGATGGCCGTGGCTGTGCTGCGCCGGGCGGAACTGTGTGCGCTCAGAGATTTCGCGCGCCAGCGCTAGATAGCGCGCGTCCTTGGTCAACGCATGCAGGCGCACCAGACCTTCAACGTTTTGCGTCCAGCAGATATAGCCCACGGCGGCCTTGCCGTCGTTGAACATCTTGAGCGTCGCGGGGCTATTCATCAGCGGCGCCTCCGCCAGCAGGAAATCGCCCAGCTTGCGCGTGGCGGTGAGCACGCGCGCGTCGTGCGTGGCCTCGTACGCCTCCAGCAGGCCGATCAACATGCGGCCGTTGCCCCACAGCATAGCCATCCGCATGTCTGTGGCCTTGCCGGGCTCGAATGTCGCGCCGAAGTGGCCATCCGGCTTTTGTAGCTTGAGCACGGCATCGAGTGCCGGTTGCCAGCGCGCGGCGGGCAGGCCGGCAAAGCGTGTGGCCGCAGCCATGGCGTCCAGATAGCGCCCGCTGACGTCGCCGCTAAACTCCGTGAAGCGCCGCACATGGCGCGGCTCGGCATCGGCCGAAATAAATGCGACGTCGAAACGCGGCGGGTTGCCGTGCTCCACGCGCTCCAGCGCCAGCTCGTAACGCGCCGTCAGGTCGCCGCCGGCGGCCATGGACGCCAGCGCGACCGCACCCACACATGCCAGAGCTATCCTCATGAGGCGACGATATCACGCACGGAGGCGTAAAATTGCCTAACGATGAGTGACGCACAGCCCGAATTACCACTGCTTGAACAAATTTCCCACCGCGTGCTCTGGCTCAGCACCTACATGCTGCACTATGCCAACCACGTGCGCCCCAACACGGACGGCGTGAAGGTGGGCGGCCACCCGGCCAGTTGCGCGTCCGTGGTGAATCTGCTGACCGCTTACTATTTCTTGGCGGCCGAACCGGGCGACATGGTGGCCATCAAACCGCACGCCTCACCGGTCTATCACGCCATTCAATATCTGCTCGGCAACCTGGATCGTGAAAAGCTCAAGCAACTGCGGCAGTTCGGCGGCTTGCAGGCCTATCCGAGCCGGTTACGGGATCCGGACGGCTTTCATTTTTCCACGGGCTCGGTCGGCCTCGGCGCGGTGCTGCCCAATTTCATGGCGCTGGCCAAGCACTATGCCGACGATCATTTCGGCGCACGTGAGCAACGCCGTTTTGTTGCGTTGATGGGGGATGCGGAGCTGGACGAAGGCAACGTGTGGGAGGCGCTCGGCGAGGACAATCTGCAACGGCTGGGACGCATCCTCTGGATGGTGGATCTCAACCGGCAAAGCCTGGACCGAGTGGTGCCCAGCGGGCGTGTGCAGAAGATTGCGGAGATGCTGCGCTCGTTCGGCTTCCACACCATCGAGGTGAAATACGGCCGGCGGTTGGAGGGCGCTTTCGCACGGCCCGGCGGCGCGCGGTTGCGTGCGCGCATCGACCAGATGTCGAACGATGAATATCAAAGCCTGCTGCGCATCGATCAGCCGGAAGCGTTGCGCGCGCAACTCTGCGGGGCCGACCCCGCATTGCAGGAACTCCTTGAAGGCGAGGATCTGCCTGCGCTGGTGGCTGATCTGGGCGGGCACGATTTCGTCAAGCTGCAAGCCGCGTTTGAGGAGGCGCGTTCGATCACGGACCGGCCGGTGGCGCTGATCGCCTATACCGTCAAGGGTTGGGGCCTGCCGATTGCGGGCGATCCGGCCAACCATTCTCGCCTGCTCACCACTGAGCAGGTGGAGGCGCTGCGCGTGGCGAGCGGCATTGAGTTGGGGCACGAATTCGACGGCTTCGCGCCGTCCAGCCCGGAGGCCGAGCTCGCGGCGGCGGTGGGCCGGCGGTTGAAGCGTGAGCGGCGCGTGCGCACGGGGCTTGGCATCGCGGTGCCTGAACAGTTGGATGGCGCGTGTCCACCCGTCACCTCCACGCAACAGCATTTCGGCCACGTGCTGGGTGAACTGGCGCGTCATGCCGATATCCGCCGACGCATTGTCACGGCAAGTCCGGATGTGGCGGTGTCCACCAACCTCGGTAACTGGATTCAGAAGGTGGGCGTCTACTGCCCTGAAGAGCGCTGCGATTTCTTTGAGACCGGGCACATTCCGGTGCTGGTGCGCTGGAAGCAGAGCCCTGCGGGTCAGCACCTGGAACTGGGCATCTCGGAGAACAATCTGTTTCTGATGCTCGGCGCGCTAGGCCTGTCTGGCGACCTTCTGGACGAGCCACTGGTGCCCGTGGGCACGCTTTACGACACGTTCATTTCGCGCGGCCTGGACGCGCTGCACTTCGCGCTCTACAACGGTGCGCGCTTCATTCTGGCCGGCACGCCGTCGGGCATCAGCTTGAGTCCTGAGGGCGCGCTGCACCAGTCCATCATGCCGCCGTCGTTCGGCATTGAAAGCCCGCGCATCACCTATTACGAGCCCTGCTTCGCGCGCGAAACCGAATGGATTCTGCTGGACGCCGTGCGGCGCATGCTCAATGAGCCGGCGGCCGAAAGCGTCTATCTGCGCCTGTCCACCGTCGCCCATTCGCAGGCGCTCTTCCCCGCATACGCCTCGTTGCGCCAGCAGGTGCTCGACGGTGGATACCGTCTAGTGGATTGCGCGGCGCGACCGAATTACCGGCCTGGAGAAAACGTGGTCAACCTGTTTGCCTGCGGTGCGCTGGCGCCACTGGCGGTGGAGGCGGCGCGGCAGTTGGCGGACGAGGATTTGTGCGTCAACGTGATCAACGTTACCAGCCCGGATCTGCTGTATCGCGGCTGGCTGCGCTCCAACCGCGAACGGCTGCGCGGCCGCCGCGTGCCGCACACGCTGGAGCGCCTGGTGCCGGTGGCCGAGCGGCATTGCCCGATGGTCACGTTGCAGGACGCGCACCCGCATGCGCTCTCGTTCCTGGGCAGCGTCTTCGGCGCGCGCAGCATCTCGCTGGGCGTCGACGAATTCGGCCAATCCGGCACGCGCGAGGAGCTGTACGACCATTACGGCATTGGCTTGGCAGCGATCAGTGAGGCGATTCTCGCGGCGCTGGAATAGCGGCGCTATAGCTCTTTCAACTCGACAATCGTCGCGCCGGTGCCGCCCTCCGAGGGTGATCCGGGGTAGAACTTCTCGACGCTCGGATGCTCCTTGCAGAGCTGTTGCACCATTTTGCGCAACACGCCCATGCCATGGCCGTGCACCACCCGCACGCGTGTGACGCCGGCCAGCATGGCCGAGTCCAGGAAGCGTTCGACATCGTCACGCGCCTCTTCGCCGGTCTTGCCGATGACGTTGATTTCGCGCGACAGCGTGTCCCAGCGTGGGCCGGTGGAGAGCGTGACGCCGGCCGGCAGCGCCGAAGTCTTTTGCGCCGGCGGCAGCACTTCGAGCACTTCGCTCATTGCCACGTGCATTTTCAGGAAGCCGACTTCCACTTCCAGTTGGCCACCGTCCAGCACGCGCAGTACGCGCGCCGGACCGCTGACATCGCGCAGCCGCACGCGCGAACCCACTTGTAGGGCGCCCTCGGCAGGCTTAACCACGGGCTTGGGCTTATCGGCCAGCGCGCTGACGGATTCTTCGAATTCACGCCGTGTGCGCGCCACCTGGCGCAACGCTTTTTCGGCCTGCTTGCGCTGCTCCGGCGCGGCCAGCACCTGTTCGATCACGGCGCGGGATTCCTGCTCGAAGCGCTTGCGCGCCTCGTCGGCCTGACGCTCAATTTCGTGAATTCGGGCGCGGGCGCGTTTCTCCATCTTGTCGGTCAATTCGCGTTCGCGCGCGTCCAACTCGTCGGCGCGGCGGCGCAACTCATCGCGTTCGGACGAAACCTCACCCAGGCGCTGTTCGAGTTGATTCAGAAAATGGGCGATGTCGCGTTCAGTAGAACTCATTGCGGCGCGCGCGCGTTCGATGATGCGCGCCGGCACTGCCAGACGGCGGGCTATGTCGAGGCCGGCGCTCTTGCCAGGCACGCCCAGCCGTAGTTGGAAGGTCGGCTCAAGCGTCTCTTCGTTGAAGCCCATGGATGCGTTTTCGACGCCGGCTGTCGTCGAGCCATACACCTTCAACGCCAGCAGGTGCGTCGACGCCAGCGTGAATGCGCCGTGCTGGCGGAACTCGTCGAGAACGGCCACGCCCAAGGCGCCTCCTTCCTCGGGGTCGGTCGCGCGGCCTAGTTCATCCAGCAACACCAGTGCGCCGGATGTGGCCTGTTCAATCATCTCCTTGACGCGCGCGATGTGCGCGCCAAAGCTGGAGAGGCTTTGCTCGATGCTCTGGTTGTCGCCGATGTCGGCCAGCACGTCGTCGAACAGTGGGAACATGGCCTCTTCGGCGGGCACGGGCAACGCGCTCTGCGCCATCAACGCCAGCAGACCGACGGTCTTCATTGCCACTGTCTTTCCGCCGGTGTTCGGGCCGCTGATCAGCAGTGTGCGGCGCTCGCCATCCAGCTTGAGTGAGACGGGCACCACGCGCTTGCGCTGCCGCCGCAACACGGCTTCCAGCAACGGATGACGGGCGTTGCGCAGTTCCAGGCGCGGCTCTTCGTCGGAAGAAAACTTGGGCACCGTGCAATCGAAATCGAGCGCGAAATGGGCCTTGGCGAAGATGACGTCCAACGCGGCCAGAATGTTGGCCGCGTCGCGCACCTCTTCGGCATTCGAGCGCAGATGATCTGTCATTTCGCGCAGAATGCGATGAACTTCACGCAACTCATCCTCGGCCAGACGCACCAGATCATTGTTCAGATCGATGGTCTCCATCGGCTCGAGAAACAGCGTGTGGCCACTGCCTGAAGCACCGTGCACAACGCCGGGCAGGCGGCGCTGCGCGCCGGAGACGACAGGCACCACGAAACGGTCGTTCCGTACGGTGACGAACTCTTCCTGCAACATGCCGTCTTCGCGGTGTGCTTTCAGGAAGCGTTCAAGCGAATCCTGGATGTCCTGACGCTGGCGCGAAATATCGGCGCGGACGCGGCGCAAAGCGACGCTGGCGTCGTCGGCCAGTGAGCCGTCGGGCAGAATCTTGCCGGCAATGCCGCGCAGAGCGTCGCGGAAGTCGCCGATGGCGGAGGCGCGCCGCGACAGCAGCGGAAATGTGCGCGACTGCGGCGCCAGTGCCTGGCGGGTTTCCGTGGCCCGGTCGAGTACCTGCGCAATGGCGCTGATTTCGAGCCCATCCAGCACTGTGCCTTCAACGCGTAGCTTGGCCGTGGCTTGCGCAACGTCCGGCAGCCCATCGAAGCGCAGCCGGACGGAGGGTTGCCCGCCGCGTGTGCGGGGCTCCGCGGCATCCTTCAGATACTCGATAGCCTCGGCTGTTTCGGCCAGGCTCTCTTCGAGCCACGCGCGCTGGGCCGTTGGCGCCAGGCGCTCCAGCAGGCGGCGGCCCGCGTCGCTGCCCAGGTAGCCGGCAACCAAGGCGCGCAAGCGCGCATACTCTAGCAGTTCAAGACTCGTCTGGTTCAAGCCGTGGCTCCATGCATCATGCGAACAGCGCGTTCAATCACCGGCGGTGTGCCGGGGGCCATGTGTACGTGCTCCAGATGATCCAGCGGCACCCACTGCGCATCGGAGACGTCGCTGGCCGGTTGCAGCGTGCCGCCGGCGAGTTCGCAAAGGTAATCGACAATCACGTAGTGGTATTCGGTGTTGCCTTCAACGTCCGGCATAATGCGTTCGAAGATGGCGGCGGTGTCAAGCGGCCGCACTTCCAGGCCGGTCTCTTCGAGCACTTCGCGGCGGATGGCGCATTCCAGGCGCTCACCCACCTCGACAAGCCCGCCGGGCAGAGTCCACCAGCCTTTCAGCGGCTCCTGCCCACGCTCAATCAGCAGGACGTGTCCGTCCTTCAACACTACGGCGCCAACACCCAGCAACGGGCGCGCCGGATAACGCCGGTTATCAGTCGAGTCGGTCATGGCTAATTCTCGTCGGATCCTTTCACGTTCAGCCGCACGCGGTACAGCGAGGTGCGCGCCGTCACGTACAGGGTTTGCCCACCTTCGCCGATGGCGAGGTTGGAGGGCGTTTCGGGAATCTCGATGGCCTGCAGCGCACGGCCCTCAGGCGTAAAGACGCGAAGACGGGCGCAGGCCACATAGACGTTGCCTCGCCCGTCGGTGCGGACGCCGGCGGGCGGGCCGTCCAGTCCGCTGGCGAACGTACGTTCATCGCTGGCGTTGCCGGCCCGATCCAGCGTGTAGACGCGCACCAACCGCTCGTCGGCGGCAGCGACGTAGAGCAGTTTGCCATCGGGCGACAGAGCGATGCCGTTCGGCCGCTTGGGCCAGCGGGCTACGGCGCTGAGGGCGCCTTTGGGCGTCAGGTGAAAGACGCCGTAGAAGCTTAACTCGCGCACATCATCGGCTGCGCCAAAGGCCGGATCTGTGAAATAGATGTGGCCATCGTGGCGCACGGCGACGTCGCTTGGCGAGTTCAGCCGGTGGCCTTCGAACCGCTCGGCCAGCACCTCGGCCTGCCCGCGTTGGTTGATGTGGACCACGCGCCGGGCGCGGCTCTCGCAGACAATCAGGCGGCCCTGCGCGTCGAAGGCGCTGCCCGCCGCGCCGCCATTATCTTCACGCCACAGTTCCAGCCCCTTCGCCGGAGAAAAACGGTAGGTGCGCTGCTCAACAACGTCGTTGACCACGATTGCGCCATCGCGCGGCCAGGCCGGGCCCGCCAGAAAGCGATGGCCGGCGGCGACGCGGTCCACCAGCGTGAGAGTATGCTCCTGGGGCATTGCGGCGGCGCCGATCAACGCTCCAAGAACAAGCACCCGAATCACATGCCTATTGTATAGTGGCGCTTACCGGGGCCGAGGCTGGGAGAGTATGATTGATTCACTAGTTTGTTGGTCCTCAACCTAATTCAAAGCCCGCAAGGGCGTAGACCAATTCGGGGCGCTCCGGCAGCGGAGCGCCCTTTCTCATACGCCACAGCCGCCGCGCCGGCTCAAATCCCAACTCGCGCGCCAGGCTCGCGGCTTGCAGATTGATCGCGGGCATATCCCAGAACACGCGCCCCGCAACGCCACAGCCCAGCACGCGTTCGCGCGCCTCATCGGCCGTACGCGCCACAATCGGGCCGGCGTAGTTGGCCACGCGCCCCACGCGCCCGCTGCCCAGCGTTTCAAGCAGCGAGCGCCGGTCCGCGCCAAAGGCCGCGCGGTCCAGGTCGTAATCGACTGGATGTTGGCGCGCAGGTGCGGCTGCTAGCGTGCCTACCCAGCGTTCCACGGCGTATTCCTCGATGAAGCCGAATTTCTCGTAAACGGGCCGGCCGGCGTCGGTGGCGTCCAGCTTGATGCAGGCGACGTCGAGCCTGTCGAATAAAGCGCGTAGCAACGTCGAGGCAAATCCGCGCCCGCGCCATTCCGGCAGGGTCAACACCATGCCGATCCATGCCAAATCACGGCCATAGCTGATGGCTGTAGCCGACGCCACGATGTGGCCATCCTGCTCAATGCCCAAACATGTCGTGGGCGCAAGCTGGAGCAGCCGCAGCCAGTCGCCGTCCAACTGATTCCAATTGGCCGATGCGACCAGCGTCTGCAGGTCGGCCAGGTCGTTGCGAGTGAGTGCGCGCGTGTTCATATCAACGCAGGTGCTCAACCATCCATCTGTTGATGATCCAGTTCTGCAACTTATCGGGCAGACGGTTGTAATCCCAGGGTTCGTGCAATGACACGCCGGGCACGCCCTGTACGGCGGCGCGTACGGCGGCGGTGTCGGCGTCGCGGTCCAGTTGCGGTTGAACGATCAGCGCCGGACGCGGCGAAATCATTGTCAGCAGGTCCTTGAAGTCGTAGGGAAGCTCCGCTTCCTTGCCCGCAAAAAGGCCAAGCCGCGGCAGCAGACCGCGTTCTATGGCCCACGGCGCCAGGCCGCCCGGCGCGCGCATCGGCGTGAAGCCGCAGATGGAAATGACGCCAGCCACACGAGGCTCCAACGCCGCCGTGTAAAGCGCCAGCGTGCCGCCCAACGAGTAGCCGAACAGGTAGGTGCGCTTGGTGTCGACGCGCGGGTGCGTGGCCAGCCACTCGACGGCCGCGCGCGTGTCGTCCACCATGCGGCCCATCGCGGACCACGCCGAATAGCGTTCGGAGAAGTGTTGCGCTTCCTGAATGCGACGGCCAAAGCCGGTTTGGTCGAAGGCAAACACGGCATAGCCGGCCTGCACCAGCGCGAGGATCGGATGCAGCCCGCCGCGATAGGGCCACCAGTAACCATTGGCAGAGCCGTAGGCATGCAGCCAGATGGCGACGGGCAGGCGCGTGGAGGGCTCGATGTCGGCGGGGAGGTAGAGGTCGCCGGTCACGTTGCGGCCGAAGCGAACGCCCGGCTCAATCGACGCCAGTTCGCACTCCGGCTGGCGCCAGCCGTGAAAACCGCCGGACTTCAGCACGGACGCGGTGAGCTCATCTGGCACGGCCGGCGCGCGGCGGGGGCTGGC
>CAYZIX010000189.1:0-8812 GCA_964478395.1 uncultured Candidatus Solibacter sp. | reverse complement strand
CAGCGGATCAATCAGATACAGCACCAGAGCCGGTAAAATTCGAACCCGAGAACCCGGCGCCCAAACTGCCATGTTCTTGCATAGCCCGCCGCCTCTACGCCCTCGCGCACCGCCGCCCGCGCCTTGTGACTCGCCCCTCAGGGCCTCAAACACCTAGGCGATATGGCTATATCAGGCGGAGCAATGCGAAAGAGGACGCAACCATAGACGGACACGTCTGCCGAGTACTGAAAGGCAGACAATCCCAATGATTTTGGAGGATTCCAATGCGAAACAAGTCAGCTTTTGCCGCCGCAACGCCGCAGTATCATTTAGTTCGAAGTACTGGAACCGGCCATCAAGGGCATCATCATGACCGTCGGACCCGCCAGGTAAACGGCCTATTTCAGCGACGGCCAATCCGGTTTGCGCCGGTCTCTGAGCGCGTGCACGCCCTCGACGAAATCGGCCGACCGGAACGTGCGTTCACTGTATTCCGCGGCCAGGCGGCCCGCCGTCTCCCAGCTCATTTCGCGGCTCTTCTGGACAAAGTCCAACCCCCGCCGCAGCGTCTCCTGGCTGGCATGGGCCAGCATGTTCGCGGTCGCTGTGGCGCGCTCGTCCAGCTCAAACGGCTTCGTTACCTCGTGGATCAGCCCATATTGCAACGCGTCCGCAGTCGAGAAGATTCGCCCGGTCAGCGACAGCTCCACCGTACGCCGCTCACCGATGGCCAGCGCCAGCGCGCGATGCGTCACAAACGGCCAATGTCCCATCCGAATCTCGGTCAGCCCGAACGTCACGCCCTGCGCCGCCAGCACAACGTGGCAGTTCGCCAGCAAGCCCAGCCCGGAGCCGTAGGCCGGGCCGTTCACCGCCGCCACAATCGGCTTGTGGTAGTGCACGCCGAACGTAAAAAGCCGCTCGTGATCCTCGGTGATCTCCAGCGCGTCCGGCAGCAGCAACTCGTCCACCGCCTCGCCGCCGCAGAACACCGGCCCCACCGCATCAACCAGCACCGCGCCCACGCCGCGGTCCTTGCCTGCGTCGCGCAGCGCCTCCACCAACTCGCGGCACAGTCCCTCATTCAGCGCATTATGCTTTTCCGGACTGTTCAGGGTCAGCCGCAACACGCGCCCTTCGCGCGTGATCATCAGACTGCTCATCGTCAGCGAACCTCCAGGGGGTGCACGGCGAGCATAGCACACCCGCCACTCCGGCGAATCTTGACTATTTTAGCAATTGAAGTTAGCCCTGTATTCTGCGATACTTGAGGCGTCCCGGCAATCCGGGAGAGCCGCCCGCCTTATCTGGATCTTCGAGCTTGTTTGGCTACAGTAACTGCCTGCGGAGCCGGTGTCGGCGGGCGACGACAGTCGTTGTTTAGGAGATGTCGACAGTGAGGGAAAAAGGTGTCGTTAAGTGGTTCAATGCCGCCAAGGGCTACGGCTTTATTCAGCGGCATACGGGGGAAGACGTCTTTGTCCATTTCAGTGCCATCCAGATGACGGGCTACCGCACGCTGGACGAGGGCACCGAGGTTGAGTTTGAGCTCAAGACCGGCCCCAAAGGCCTGCAGGCTGAAAACGTCACCCTGCCCTAGCTCATCGCCGCGCGCCGCGGTGGCGCTATCGTGAGAGCATCATGCGCCGCGCCGCAACGTTTCTGTTCTGCCTGTCGCTGGCTGCCCAGGCTCCGCGTCCTCGTGCCCGCCAGGCCGGTATCACCTTTGGCCACTTTCCGCCCGGACCGCTGAACGCCATCACCGACGTTTCAGGCGTCCGGGTCGGCCATTCGACGCTTCGGCGCGGCTCTTCCGTCTGCACAGGCGTCACTGCTGTTTTGCCCCACGCCGGCAATCTCTTTCAACAGAAGGTTGCCGGCGCGGTCTTTGTTGGCAATGGCTTTGGCAAGCTGATGGGCTCCACTCAGGTGGATGAGCTGGGTGAGATCGAAACGCCCATCCTGCTCACTTCTACCCTCAACGTCCCGCGGGTTGCAGACGCCCTGCTCGACTACATGCTGGCCTTGCCCGGCAACGAAAATATGCGCAGCATCAACCCGTTGGTGGCCGAAACCAACGATGGGTATTTGAACGATATTCGGGGCCGCCACGTCGGCCGCTCCGAGGTGTTCGCGGCCATCGAAGGAGCTCACTCCGGCCCGGTAGAGGAGGGCGCCGTCGGCGCGGGCACGGGCACGGTGGCTTTCGGCTGGAAGGGCGGCATCGGCACGAGTTCGCGCCTGGTGGCGGGACACACCATCGGCGTGCTGGTGCAGACCAACTACGGCGGGCAACTCACGGTTGCTGGCGTCGACGTCGGCTCTTCGTTAAAGGATTCGAAAGACGGCAGCGTCATCGTCGTCATCGCCACCGATGCTCCCATTGATGCGCGCAACCTCCGCCGCCTCGCCGCCCGCGCCATGCTCGGCCTGGGGCGCACCGGCACCGCCGGCTCTAATGGCTCCGGCGACTACGTCATCGCCTTTTCCACCCATCGCGCGCCCGCCACGCTAATAGCGAACGACGCGATGAGCCCGCTGTTCGACGCCGTGATTGAGACGACCGAAGAGGCCGTGATCAACTCTCTCTTCAAGGCCGAAACCACGGAGTCGAACGGCCACCGCGTCGAAGCCCTGCCGCTCGACCGCGTCCTGCCGCTGCTGAAAGATCGCTGACCTTTCCGTCACGCTTCGATATAATCCGCGAGGCGCCTACCGCATATGCCCCAGCCCTCCGAGAAACCCTCCCTCCCCGCCGACGCTTACACTGAGCTTCCGCCCGGAGCCGTCTACCAGCCCCTGGTCCCACCCACGACCCATCCGCCAGAGCTGACCTGGCGTTCGGTGCTCTGGGGCCTCCTCTTCTGCATCATTTTCAGCATTGCCTCGGCCTATTCAGGCTTGAAAGTGGGCCAAGTGATGGAGGCGGCCATTCCGGTTTCGATTCTCGCCATCGGGCTGGCGCGCGTTTATCGCCGCCGCAGCACGGTGCTCGAAAACGTCATCATTTCGGGCCTGGGCGGCTCGGCCGGGGCGGTGGCGGCGGGCGCGATTTTCACGCTGCCGGCGCTCTACATCCTGAATCTGAACCCGCATCCGGTGCAGACCGTCTTCATCGGCATTGCCGGCGGTGCTCTGGGCGTGCTGTTTCTGATTCCGCTGCGCGGCTACTTCGTGCGCGAGATGCACGGCAAGCTCCCGTATCCGGAAGCCACGGCCATCACGGAAGTGCTGGTTACCGGCGAAAAGGGCGGCTCGCAAGCGCGGCTCCTGTTGGCGGCCACCGCCATCGGCGGCGTCTACGACTTCCTCGTCACCACTTTCCAC
Source organism: uncultured Candidatus Solibacter sp. (assembly GCA_964478395.1). GTDB lineage: Bacteria > Acidobacteriota > Terriglobia > Bryobacterales > Bryobacteraceae > Paludibaculum. The sequence goes on along the minus strand of CAYZIX010000189.1, from coordinate 5,503 downwards.
GTCTGGCAGGAGTATCTGAACTTTCAGTTCCTCTCGCCCGTGCGCGATCTGGCCACGCGCGCCCGCGTCGCGCTCAGCTTCGACGCCATCGGCTTCATCCTCGGCCTGGGCTATGTGATGGGCCTGCGCAGTTCATTGATCCTCTGCGCCGGGGGCTTTCTGTCGAACCTTGTGCTGGTGCCGCTCATCTGGATGATCGGCAGTTCGCTCAGCGGCACATCGGTCTATCCGGCCACCACGCCCATCCCGCAGATGACGGCCAACGAAATCTTCCGCGCCTATGTGCGCTTCATCGGCGTGGGCGCCATTGCGACGGCGGGTATCTTTGGCATCATCAAGTCGCTGCGTATTGTCGCCGGATCGTTCGGCATCGCGCTACGCGCCTTTCGCAGCGGAGAAAACGCCGCCGCACGGCGAACCGATCGCGACGTGCCCGTCACCACCATCCTCGTCGGTGTAGTGGTCTGCGCCATCACCACGGCCATCTTCTTCGCCAATCTCTCCAGCGCACCCGCCATTATCGCCGCCGGCCTTGTGATGACGCTGGTCTTCTCGTTTTTCTTCACCTCCGTCGCGGCCAACGCCATCGCCACCACGGCACGCAATCCGGTCTCCGGTATGACGATGTTGACCATCATCGTCTCCTCCATCGTGCTGTTGAAGTTCGGCCTGTCGGGTGCATCGGGCATGTTCTTTGTCATGGCCATTGCGGGCATGGTGTGCACGGCGCTTTCGGTGTCGGGCCAGTTCATCACGGATTTGAAAACAGGCTACTGGCTTGGTTCGACGCCCGCCGCACAGCAGCGTGTGAAGATTCTCGGCGTCATCGCCGCCGCCACCGCCGCCGGGCTCACCATCGTCATGCTCGCCAAAACGTTCCAGTTCGGTGAAGCCATTCCAGGCGACCCGCGCGTGGTATTGCCATCGCCCCAGGCTTCCATCATGAAAGCCCTGGTCGAAGGCTTCATGAGCCATCAACCGGTGGCCTACGTCCTATTCGCAGCGGGCGGCGTTATTGCGCTGATCATGGAGATGCTTGGCGTGCCGGCGCTGATTTTCGCACTGGGCATGTATTTGCCGCTGGAGCTGAACACTCCGGCGCTGGTGGGTGGGTTCCTTTCGCACTTCCTCACCCGGCGCTCCGAACGCACGGGCGGCGAGGCCGGCGCGCGCATCCGCGAGCGTGGCGTCATCATCGCCTCCGGCCTGATGGCGGGCGGCGCGCTGGGCGGTGTGCTGGGCGCGGCGTTGCGCCTGGCGCCGGGCTTTACCGAAGATTGGGTCCGCACACCTTTCTACGGCAACAACACCATCTCTCAGATCGTCTCGGCGGCGCTGTTTACCGCGCTCTGTCTGTACGTCTGGTTCAGTTCCATCAAGAAGGAGCAGCCTAAATGAGCCCGCAATTCAACGATCTTGCCGCCACAGCCATTCTCGGGATCGATACGTTGTGGGGAGGCGATGTGATGTGCCCGTCCGGCACGGGCCGCTTCATCGCCGATTCCTGGTTCTCCGACGAACCGCTACCGCTGGCCTACACGCATGCTTCCGCCGCCGCCATTCGCAAGAGCGGCGGCGTGGGGGACACGGGTCTGGACCGAGCCGCGTTGAAAACCTACCTCGCCGATGTCGACGTCGCCGGCGCCATTCATGGCCTTGCCGCCGAGGCTGCCGCCACGCCCGGCCTACGCGGCGAGTACTTGCGCGGCCTGGCGCTTTGCTTTCAGATCATGTGGGACTTGGCCATGGAAATGATAGGCCAGGGCGAGCCCGTTTCCTACACGCGTTGTGTTGAAGCTTCCACCGGCCAAGCGCCGGAGCCTTCACGACCCCAGGCCAAACGCGAGCGCGTTGCTGAACTGCTGGCTCGCGCGGGTTACAAGTCAGCTTCTTTGTTGGACGCTGTCGATGAATGGCGCACCGCGCGTATGATTCCCATGGCCTCGGTGCGCGCTCTCGGCGACGCCGTCATCGCTCGCTTCGACGCGCTCAGCGCCATGCACGTTGTACCGCACCTACCGGCCGAATTTGCCGCTGTGCCCCGCGCCAATATCAACTTCCTGCCGATCCCGGATGCCTGGTTTTCAGGCTCGATGAACTATCTGGGACGCGCGCGCCGCGCCGACGGCTCGCCCGAATACGAGGCCGCCTACGAGATCAATGCCAAGCTGCGCATCTCCTTCCCGGAGTTCATGCAACTGGTAAGCCACGAAGTGGTGCCCGGCCATGTGACTACATTCGCCTACCTGCAAAACCTCTATTTCCGGGGTCTCGCCGGCTTTGAAGCGAGCGTGCTCACCTTGAACACACGCGCTGCGACGCTGTTTGAAGGTATTGCGAACAACGCCATCCTGATGGCCTACGGCGTCACTGAAGTCGACCAGTTGCCCGACGAGGATTTGCAAATCGGTGTACTTCTGGCGCTGCTTCAGGACGACGCCAAGAACCAGTCGTCCTACCTCACCTGGGGCGAGCTCATGCCGCAGCCGGAAGTCGCCGCCGTGTTGCGCCGGGATTTCCTTGTTTCTGAAGAACGGGCCTCCAAACTCTCCGGCGCATGGGGCCGCCATCCACTGCTGGGCCGGATGTATTTGCCAGCCTACCGGGCCGGCACGGAGAAGGTTGCCAGCCTCCGCCGCCGTTATGCCGCGCCAGTTGTTCTGCCCGCGCTTTACGGTTGCCGCGGGCTGGTGGATATTACCACCGCCGAGTCCGCCATCGCCCAGGCTTAGCACTTTCCAGTTGACACTCAGTTGCATCTATGGTGCAATGACAGACACCTGCACGCGCTGATACAGATTCTTCCGTAGCAGGCTCTTTCCGCCCGCCCTTGGCGCCGGGCGAGAGGTGTGTCCAGCCCTCGCATAGTCTTCTTTTATGGCACTGCGAAGGTCTGTGGATTACCAACTCGACGTGCTGGCGGCCGTGTCTGTATTCAGGCGCGCCGGCCGGATCAATCAAGGAGCCGTACCAACATGTCCGCAAGTCATTTGCTCTTCTTGTCCTTGCTTCTGGCGATTCCCGCCGCTGCGCAACCATCGACCGTGCAACTTTCTGGCCGGGTGCTCGACCCCACCCGCGCCCCCATTGCCGGCGCGCGCATCTCCGCATCTCCGTCTCAATCATCTGTCACCAACGCCGAAGGCGAATTCGCGTTGAGCCTGCTGCCCGGCGAGTACACGCTCAACCTGTCCGCTGAAGGCTTCCGCCCGGCTGAGCAGGCATTGACGATACCGTCCGCTGGCTTGGTGCGCGAGTTCACGCTCGAAATCGCCGCGGTGCATCAAGCGCTGACCATCAATGAATCCGCCGGTTACACGGTCCCCGCCGTTTCGTCCAGCACCAGAACGTTGACACCACTACGCGACGTCCCGCAGGCCATCTCCGTGGTGGCGCGCGAACAGATGCGCGACCAGTTGATGATGAGCATCGCCGACGTCGTCCGTTACGTGCCCGGTATTACGGCCCACCAGGGCGAGAACAACCGCGACCAGGTGATCATCCGCGGCAACAGTTCGTCGGCCGATTTCTTTGTCAACGGCATGCGCGACGACGTTCAGTACTATCGCGACCTCTACAATCTGGAGCGTGTCGAGGCGCTGAAGGGCCCGAATGCGATGGCCTTCGGACGTGGCGGTGGCGGCGGTGTCATCAATCGCGTGACCAAGGAGGCCGGTTCGGCGGCCTTCCGCGAGGTCACGCTCCAGGGCGGCTCATATGGCAACAAGCGCGCCACGATCGACCTCGCGCAGCCGCTGAACTCCCGCGTTGCCCTGCGTCTGAACAGCGTCTACGAAAACTCCGGCAGCTTCCGCGACTACGTCAATCTGGAGCGCTTCGGCATCGCACCCGCCATTACCATCTCACTGGGCCCCAACACGCGCGCCACCGCCAGCTACGAGCATTTCCGCGACAACCGCGTCGCCGACCGGGGCGTCCCCTCTTATCAGCTCCGCCCGCTTGCCGTGCCCGTCTCCACCTACTTTGGCGATCCGAACGACAGCCGCGCCTTTGCCCACGTGCATCTGGGCTCGGCCTCCGTCGAGCACCAGGCCGGTATTTGGAACATCCGCAACCGGGCGCAGTTTGCCGGCTACGACCGCGCTTATCACAACTACGTTCCTGGGGCGGTCAGCGCCGATGGATCCACTGTCTCGCTTTCGGCCTATGACAATGCCACCGCGCGTCTGAACATTTTCGATCAGACCGATGTTACGCGCACGCTCCACACCGGCCGCATCCGGCACATGCTGCTGGCCGGCGCGGAACTGGGCCGCCAACTCACTGACAACTTCCGCAACACGGGCTACTTCAACTCGACGTCCACCTCCATCACCATTCGGCTAAGCCAGACTGTCATTTCGACGCCCGCCGCGTTCCGCCAATCCGCCACCGACGCCGACAACCACATCACCACGAATGTCGCCGCCACTTACGTGCAGGACCAAATCCAGCTCACCGGGCGCCTGCAGGCCGTGGCTGGTGTGCGGTTCGATCATTTCGACCTGCGCTACCGGAACAATCGCACGGCGGAAGAACTGCGCCGCATCGACAACATGGCGTCGCCGCGCGCCGGGCTGGTATTCCGTGCCGCCGACCCGCTGTCGCTGTACGCCAGCTACGGCGTCTCTTACCTGCCCAGCTCCGGCGACCAGTTCTCGTCGCTCACCACCGTCACACAGCAGGTGAAGCCGGAGAAGTTCTCCAACTACGAATTCGGCGCCAAGTGGGAACTGCGGCGTGGTTTGAGCGCCACGGCCGCCGTCTATCGTCTGGACCGCACCAATACACGCTCCACAGATCCCAACGACCCTACGCGCATCATCCAAACCGGCAGCCAGCGCACCAACGGTTTCGAACTCGGCTCCACCGGCACGCTCACGCGGCGCTGGACCGTCTCCGGCGGCTACGCCTGGCAGGACGCCTTCATCTCGGCCGCCACCACTTCGGCCGCCGCCGGGGCGCGGGTTGCGCAAGTTCCGCATCACACCTTCTCGTTCTGGAACAACTACCAGGCGTTGCGCCGCGCCGGACTGGGCCTGGGGCTCACCAACCGCTCGTCCATGTTCACCGCCATCGACAACACTGTAGTGCTGCCTGGTTACGCGCGCGTCGACATGGCCGTCTTCCTCTCGCTGACGGAGTCGTTGCGTCTGCAAGCCAATGTCGAAAACCTCTTCGACCGACGCTATTACGACAACGCCAACGGCAATAACAATATTTCTCCCGGCTCGCCACGCGCCTTCCGGCTGGCTCTCACGGCTCGCTTCTGAAAAGTTGCAGCGGGGCAATGCCGCCATTCAGCGTCATTTTCCGCCACTCTTTGCCAAAAACACGCCGGGCGTGCTTTGTCGCTTGGTTCATCGGGTGAAGGCTCATACCCTTCACCCATGCAGACTCGCTTTCACGCTCTATCTATCTTCATCGGGGCCGTCATCACCGCCGCCGCTTTCGGCCAGACCAACGCCGCCACCCTCGTTGGCTCCGCCATGGACGCCCCCGG
>CAYZIX010000188.1:0-9014 GCA_964478395.1 uncultured Candidatus Solibacter sp. | reverse complement strand
GTGCAGACCGGCGCGGTGAGCGGCTGGGACGATCCGCGCATGCCCACGCTGAGCGGCATACGGCGGCGCGGCTACACGCCGGAGGCGCTGCGCACGTTCTGCTCGCGCATCGGCGTATCGAAGACGCAGGGCGTCATCGAACTGAGCCTGCTGGAGCACGCCGTGCGCGAGGACCTGAACAAGCGCGTGCAGCGTGTGATGGCTGTGCTCAAGCCGTTGAAAGTGATTGTCGACAACTACCCCGAAGGGCAGGTTGAGAAGCTGGAAGCGGTGAACAATCCCGAGGACGCGTCGATGGGCACGCGCGAAGTGGAGTTCTCCCGCGAGCTGTGGATTGAGCAGGACGACTTCCGCGAGGTGCCGCCGAAGGGCTACTACCGCCTGTCGCCGGGCAAGGAAGTGCGGCTGCGCTATGGCTACCTGATCACCTGCCAGAGCGTCGTGAAGAACGAGGCGGGCGAGGTGGTGGAGGTGCATTGCACTTACGACCCGGCTACCCGCGGCGGCAACGCTCCGGACGGCCGCAAGGTGAAGTCCACCATCCACTGGGTGAGCGCGGCGCACGCCATCGACGGCGAGGCGCGGCTCTACGACAATCTGTTCTCGAATCCTGATCCGAACGACGCGCCGGAAGGCAAGGACTGGACGGCGAATCTCAATCCGAAGTCGCTGGAGACGCTCACCGGTTGCAAATTGGAGGCCAGCCTGGCCACGGCCAAGGCGGGTGACCGCTTCCAGTTTGAGCGTCTGGGCTACTTCTGCGTGGACAAGGACAGCACGCCGGGTGCGCTGGTGTTCAACCGCACCATCGGGCTGCGCGATACGTGGGCGAAGATCGAAAAGGCGCAAAAGGGACAGAAGTAACGATGAATGTTCTGGGAATCGGCGGGCTGCGCGACGACGCGGCCGCGGCAGTGCTTGTCGACGGGCGCATTGTGGCGGCCGTCGAGCAAAAGAAGGTGGCCCCGCGCCAGCCGGCCGGCACGCTGCCGGAACAGGCTGTGGCGGTCGTGCTGGAACTGGCCGGGCTGAAGCCGGAACAGGTGCAGACCGTTGCCTTGGCGCGTCCCTTCGAAGACGGTGCGGCGCGGCGGCATCTGCATGTGGCGCTGCGTAAGTTGTTCCCGGCGTCGCGGATCGTATCGGTGGACCACCACCGCGCGCACGCCGCGTCGGCCTACTACGCGTCCGGCTTCGAAGAAGCCACGGTGCTGGCGCTGGATAATTCCGGCGACTTCCGCTGCGGCTCACGCTGGAGCGCGAAGGGCGCCGCGATGGAGCTCGAAAAGGAGATCAGCTACCCGGATTCGCTGGGCGATCTCTATAGCCGTGTGACCGAACTGCTCGGCTTTGCGCCGCGCGCCGACGAACACAAGGTGCAATGGCTGTCGACGTCGGCCAAGCCGGAATTCCAGCGGCTCTTTGAGCAGATTCTGATTCAGCCCGGCGTCGGGCTGCGGGTGGAGCAGAGCTGGTTCGACCTGGACCGCGCGGGTCAGGGCGGCTTCAGCGCGCGTTTCTATGAGGCCATTGGGCTGGAAGACGGCGCCCCGGTTCCGGAGCCGATGAAGGCGCGGCTGGCCGCCAGCTTGCAGGCTGCGGTCGAGGCGCTGGTTGTCGAAATGGCCGGTGAAGGCGAAAATCTGTGCCTGGCCGGCGGCTTGGGGTTGAACGTGCTGCTGGTGGCCGCGCTGGAGCGGTCGCCGAAATGGAAGCGCGTCTACGTGCAGCCTGCGGCGGGCAATGCCGGTACGGCTATTGGTGCGGCCTATCACGCCTGGCACGCCGTGGATCACGGCCGTGAGCACGCGCCGCTGGAGACGCTGGCGCTGGGGCCGAGCTACACATCGGAGCAGATCAAGCAGGTGATTGAGAACTGCAAGCTGCGGTTCCATTACCTGCTGACCACCGACGAGCTGATGAGCGCGGCGATTGAGCAACTGGCGCTGGACAAGATTGTCGCCTGGATGCAGGGCCGCATGGAGTTCGGGCCGCGCGCGCTGGGCAACCGCTCGATCCTGGCTTCTCCGCTGAACGCGTATTCGACTGAAAACCTGAACGTTTACATCAAGCGGCGGGAGAAGTTCCGCAAGTTTGCCGCGTCGGTGCCGGCGGAGCTGGCGGGCGAGTACTTCGAGGTGGGCGATAACGCCCGCTTCCTGGCGACGGTGGGCCGCGTGCGGCCCGCGCACCGGAAAACGTTCCAGAGCGCCATCCTGGGCGAGGACCTGGTGCGGGTGCATACGGTGGACGCTGACGAGAACCCGTTGTTCCATAAGTTGTTGCTCGCCTGGGGCAAGCGGACCGGGCTGCCGGTGCTCTACAACACGTCGTTCAACCTGTTCGGCGACCCGCTGGTGTGCTCGCCGCGCGATGCCGTGCGCAGTTTCTACTCGTCGGGCATTGATGCGCTGGTGGTGGGTAATTTCCTGATTGAAAAGTGACATTGCCAGCAGGCTACTACTGGCTGTATTTGGCGAAGACTCGCCGCTATAAATTGGGCTCAGTGAGCGCTGAATCGGCGATGCGGCAAGCTTTCAAGAAAGAGCTTGCCAGCGGTTAACTTGTGTGTTAATTGTGAATTGTGAATGGAGCGCCCCGTCGCACATTCGGGATCGAAGTTTTCTGTGGTGTTCGCCGTCTGTCTGGATGGCACATCTCCTGGGCTCGAGTTCTGGAACGCGCTTTCGGTTGGTGAGCAGGCGAAGATACTGACGATCTTTACGTACCTTGCTGAACAAGGAGTCTGCACGAATCGCAAGAAGTTCAAACAGATTGAAGGCACAGATTTTTTTGAGTTTAAAAGCCACCAAGTGCGAATGCCTTGCTGGTTCACTCCGGGGCGGCTCGTTATTATTTCTCACGGCTTTAGAAAACAACAAGATAGAATTCCCAAACCTCAACTAGAGCGTGCGCAGCGGATCCGCAAAGAAGACGAGTTAGCGCACGAGCGCGATCCTCATTCAAAAGAGTGGAGGAAGGGAGCTGGAGGATCATGAAGAGCATCTATAAGCAGTTTGTGTCTGACCCTGAGCGGGCGCGTCTGTTTGAGCAGGAGTCTCTGGTGCTGGAAGTGACCGAAGCGATTTGCCGCCTGATGGAAGCGCGTGGGCTCAAGCGCGCTGACCTCGCTCAAAAGCTGGGCACTTCGAAAGCGAACATCAGCCAGTTGCTGGACGGCTCCAGGAATATGACCCTGCGGACCTTGGCAGATGTGGCTTGCGTGATGAAGCATCGGGCCACTTTCCAATTGGAGCCCGCGACTGAATGGGCTGAGTCTGACAGTTCTTCGGAGTCGGGAGAATGGCAGAGTTTGAAGTGGAACGCCGGGTGTAAGCGGTCTGGCATGTATGTTGTACGGGATGCTGAGCCACGGCACCATGCCGAAAAATCGCTCGACTATCCGCAGGTGGCCTGATGTCAATCTTAATTGAGCAATCCGTTGATGAGGCGAAGGCCTGTCTTCGCTTGGTGAACCAAACGGAGATGGATCACATTTGCCTGACTGAATCTCGCGCCAAGTGCCTGAACTCGGTGGACGGTGCATTGAAGAGCAAGCTTTCCGTTACGCTACGTTTCAAGGCACTGACCCACAAATTGGATGGTCCGAAGTTCAGGGTTCGAACTGGGTTTGAATTCAAGATCGTCAGTGACGAAGAAGATCCAAAGGACTTTGTGAAGATCTACTGCGCGTTTGAGGCGCACTACCGAGTTGCGGAAAATTATCAGCCGACGATGGACGAGCTGAATGCCTTCCGGAAGGCCAATGCAGTATTCAACTCCTGGCCGTTTTTCCGAGAATACATCCAGAGTACGGTTTCACGCATGGGCTTTCCGCCGCCACCGGTTCCATTTTTGAGGCTCCAGCCTCGAAAGGATATGATTCTCCGGGGGTCGAAGAAAACAAAGAGCCTCACCACTACGACGGGCGCTGATGGGGCATCAGAGCGGGGCAGGAAGGCGTGATATCGTTGATTATAAAGGGGCTGTTTGCCAATTCGACAATCTGCATGTGGATTTGCTAGACTGTTGTAGTAAGGTTTTCCCTTTCCCAAAATGGCTAGCAAACCCGCCTTTGCGTCCGGCGCTCAGGTTGAGCACCAGAGATTCGGTCCCGGTAGCGTGATGTCGTGCACGGATCAGCACATCGTGATCAAGTTCGACGAATCCGGTGAGCGCAAATTCGTGCTCGAAATCGCCTTGCCGTCGATCCGTAAGATTGACCGCCAGCCGCCCGCCGAGAAGAAACGCGCCAGCAAAAAGAAGGCCGCCGCGGCTCCGGTTGCGGTAGCGGCTCAATAACAGCTCAGGCTCAACATTTGCCGGCTCATCCGGGCTGCAAGTCTGTTAGACTGGAACTTCCCTCCGATGCGCTTCGGTGTTGTTGTCTTTCCCGGTAGCAATTGCGATCACGACGCGTGGTATGCGACGGGCCGTGTCCTCGGCCAGCAAGCTGAATTCCTTTGGCACAGTGATAAGAATCTGAATGGCGCGGACTGCGTCATTCTGCCTGGTGGATTCAGCTACGGCGATTACCTGCGTTGCGGCGCGATTGCGAAATTCTCTCCCATCATGCAGGCTGTCAAGGAGCATGCCGCCGCTGGCGGTCTGGTCCTAGGCATCTGCAACGGGTTCCAGATTCTGACTGAATGCGGGCTGCTGCCCGGCGCACTGGTGCGCAACCGCGGCCTGAAATTCATTTGTAAGCCCGTGGGGCTGCGTGTGGAGACGGCTAACTCGCCGTTTACCAACACATTGTCCCGCGGCGCCGAGCTAACCATCCCCATCGCCCACGGCGAAGGTTGCTACACCGCCGATGAGGCCACGCTGGACGAGCTTGAGGCGGAAGACCGTGTGGCTTTCCGCTATGTGGACAATCCGAACGGCTCGCTCCGCGACATCGCGGGCGTGCTAAACCCGGGGCGCAACGTGTTGGGCATGATGCCCCATCCGGAGCGCGCCGCCGAGCCGCTGATGGGTTCGTCCGATGGGCTCGGTGTTTTTAAGTCCCTGCTGAACGCCTGTTCCGCCGTCAAGAAATAAGCCATGAGCCAGGTCACACCGGAAGTCGTCGCGGCGCACTCCATCACGCCGGACGAATACGAGCGAATTGTCTCCATTCTCGGCCGCGCGCCGAATTACACCGAGCTGGGCATCTTCAGCGTGATGTGGAGCGAGCACTGTTCTTATAAGAGCTCGCGCCTGCACTTGAAGAAGTTGCCCACACGCTCGGAGCGAGTGGTCTGCGGGCCCGGCGAAAACGCGGGCATCATCGAGATCGGTAAGGACGCAGAAGGCCATCCGTGGTGCATCGCCTTCAAGATTGAGTCGCACAACCACCCCAGCTTCATTGAACCCTTCCAGGGTGCGGCTACGGGCGTGGGCGGCATTCTGCGCGACATCTTTACCATGGGCGCTCGTCCCATCGCCGTGATGGACGGACTGCGTTTCGGCACGCTGGACGACCCGGAGACGGGCGCGCGCAACCGCTCCATTGTCGACGGCGTGGTGCATGGCATCGCACACTACGGCAACTGCTTCGGCGTGCCGACGGTGGGCGGGGAGACTTATTTCGAGCCCAGCTACGCGGGCAATCCGCTGATCAACGTCTTCGCCCTGGGCGTCTTCCGCAAGGACCAGATCTTCTATGGCAAAGCGGCGGGCGTCGGCAACCCGGTGATTTACGTCGGCGCCAAGACGGGCCGCGACGGTATTCACGGCGCGACCATGGCCTCGGGCGAGTTCACCGAGGACTCCATGCAGAAACGGCCCAACGTCCAGGTGGGCGATCCGTTCATGGAGAAGCTGCTGCTGGAAGCGTGCCTGGAAGCGATGCAGACCGGGGCGATTGCCGGCATCCAGGACATGGGCGCCGCCGGGCTGACCTGCTCGACGTGCGAGATGGGCAGCCGCGCCGGCACGGGCATCGAGATCGATCTGGCGCAGGTGCCGCAGCGCGAAACGGACATGACGCCGTACGAGATCATGCTCAGCGAGAGCCAGGAGCGCATGCTGCTGGTGGCTTACAAGGGCCGCGAGAATGAAGTGCTGGCGGTGTTCAAGAAGTGGGGCCTGGACGCGCGCATCATTGGCGTCGTCAAGGACGACGGCATGATGCGGGTGCTGAACGGCGGCAAGGTGGAGGCCGAAATTCCGGCCGCGCAACTGGCCGACGAGGCTCCGCTGTACGACCGGCCACATACCACTCCGCTGCGCATTGCGCCGCTGGATGCGCCCAAGTTCGTGTCGAAGGATTTGACGGCCGATCTGTTTACGCTGCTCGGTTCACAGGACCTGTGCGATAAGCGCTGGATCTGGGAGCAGTACGACTACATGGTGCGCACCAACACCGTGGAAGGCCCGGGCGGCGACGCGGCCATCGTGCGTGTGAAGGAAACCGGCGAATCTATCGCCATGGCGTTGGACGGCAACGGGCGCTTCACGGTGCTCGATCCGCGGCTGGGCACGCAGTTGATGGTGGCCGAATGCTGCCGCAACCTGTCCTGCGCCGGCGCCGAGCCGATTGCCGCGACGAACAACCTGAATTTCGGCAACCCGGAGCGGCCCGAGATCATGGCGCAGTTGGTGGAATCCGTTGAAGGACTCGCCGAGGCGTGCAACGTGTTCGGAACGCCTATTACGGGCGGTAACGTGAGTCTTTATAACGAGACGCTGGGCGACCCGGTCTTCCCGTCGCCGGTGCTTGGCATTGTCGGCGTGATGAAGACCGAGGCGCCGGTGGGCATTGCGTTCCGCGCGGCTGACCGCGACGTTTATCTGATTGGTGGCGTGGGCGCGGCCGATGAGACCCGTATGGGCGGCACCGAGTACGCCAAGTATGTGGTGAAGAGCCTGTGGGGCCTGCCGCCGGCTCTCGACATGCAGTTCGAAAAGAACGTGCAGACGGCCACGCGTGAAATTGTCGCGAGCGGCGTGGCTGAGTCAGTGCACGACATCAGCGGCGGCGGTTTGGCCGTGGCGTTGGCTGAAAGCACCTTCAAGCATGGCGTGGGTGCGGCAATTGAACTGAATAGCGATCTGCGGCCGGAGCTGTTGCTCTATCATGAGGGTCCTTCGCGTGTGATTGTTTCCACGGAGAAGGGCGCGGAGATTGAACGGATCGCCAAGGCACACAACGTGCCCGTGGTGAAGATCGGCAAGACCGGCGGCGCGGCGTTAAGCATTTCGAATGGCGGCGTGAAGCTGGTGGAAGCGCAGGTCAGCGAGTTGAAAGACCGTTGGGCCAACGCTCTGGAGGAGATGCTCCATGCCTGAAGAGGCGTGGGAAGTACCGTTCGACAAGCTGCACGAGGAATGCGGCATCTTCGCGGTGTACGGCCATCCGGAAGCGGCCAATCTGGTGCATCTGGGCCTGCACGCGCTGCAGCATCGCGGCCAGGAGAGCGCCGGTCTGGCCTCCTGCGACGGTAAGGAAATCTACTGCCACAAGGCGATGGGCCACGTCGCCGACATCTTCACGGCCAGCGTGCTGAACGGGCTGCCGGGCCATATGGCCATTGGCCACACGCGTTACTCAACGGCCGGCGATACGGCCATTTTGAACGCGCAGCCGTTCGCGGTCACCTGCTCAAAGGGCCGCATCGCGGTGGCGCACAACGGCAATCTGACGAATGCGCCCGAACTGCGCTCGCAGCTTGAACAGGAAGGCTCGATATTCCAGGCGACGTCGGACACCGAGGTGATTCTGCACCTGGTGGCGCGCTCGGATCAGAAAACCATGTCGGCGGCGCTGCGCGAGGCGCTGCTGATGATTGATGGCGCCTTCTCGCTGGTGTTTCTGGCGCGTGATCGCGTGATTGTGGCGCGCGACCCGCACGGTTTCCGCCCGCTGGCCATCGGCCGCATGAATCTGCGCACCGGGCCGGCCTATGTGTTTGCGTCGGAGACCTGCGCGTTTGATCTGATCGACGCGCACTATGTGGGCGATGTCGAGCCGGGCGAGATGGTGATCGCCGGACCGGACGGGCTGCTGCGCGAGTTCTACACGCCGCCGCTGAACCGCGCGCAGTGTGTCTTTGAGCACGTCTATTTCTCGCGGCCGGACTCCATCGTTTTCGGTAAGTCCGTGCAGCAGTCGCGTGAAAAGATGGGCCGTCTGCTGGCCACGGAAAAGCCGGTCGCTGCCGATGTGGTGGTGCCTATCCCAGACTCTGGCGTGGCCGCCGCGCTTGGCTATGCACACGAATCGAAAATCCCGTTCCGCCACGGCCTGATCCGCAACCACTATGTGGGGCGCACGTTCATCGAGCCTTCGCAGGCCATCCGCGACTTCGGCGTCCGCTTGAAGCTGAACCCGGTGCGCGAGTTGCTGCGTGATAAGAGTGTCGTACTTGTCGACGATTCGCTGGTGCGCGGCACCACGTCGCAGAAGATTGTGCGCATGGTGCGCAACGCCGGTGCGCGCGAGGTGCACCTGCGCATTTCGTGCCCGCCCACCATGTCGCCGTGCTTTTATGGCGTCGACACGCCTACCAAACGCGAGTTGATCGCGGCCAATCAGAGCATCGAGGAGATCCGCGAGTTCATCGGTTGCGACACGCTGGCCTACCTCTCGATGGAGCACCTGCACGAGGCCGTCGGTGACACCGACGAGCGCTTCTGCTACGCCTGCTACACGGGCCGCTACCCGACTGAACTCGTCAACATCGAAGAACTGATGACGTCCCGGCCGAACCGCTAATAAGCCGCCGCGACGGCGTCGTGCAGAAATTGAAAGTCTTTGCGCATGGCGGGCTCGTCCTCGCCGCCCGGATACTCTGAGTGCAGAGATAGCGGTCCGGTGAATCCGGCCTTCGCGTAGGCCGCGAACACATCCTTCCACGGCACCATGCCTTCGCCGAGCGGGCACCAGCGCACGCGCCATTTCCCGTTCTGCTTTTCCCAGTAGAAATCCTTGATCGCTGACATCTTCATGCGCGGCAGGACGGTGTCGAGCGAGACGCGCCAGTTGAACAGGCCGCCTTCGATGGTGGCGTGCGCCGGATCGAAATAAT
>CAYZIX010000187.1:0-9032 GCA_964478395.1 uncultured Candidatus Solibacter sp. | reverse complement strand
CACCTTGCACAGCTTCTGCATGGGGCTGTTGCGTGAGCACGCGCTGGCGGCGGGACTTGATCCAAACTTCGATATTCTCGATGCGCATGAAGCCGCCGCCGAGCGTGGCGCGGCGATGGATGCCGTGCTCGACCGTCTGGCCATTGAGCGCACTAGCGAATTCGAAGCCTGGGCTGTGGCTTGGCCGGCGCAGGACCATTCGCGCGAACTACTCGGCGTGCACGAACGCTTGCGCATGGGCGGTGGGGTGAGTGGGACGCTAACGGAGCTCCGCCATTTTGAGCCGGACGGCGCGTTGAATGAACTGGAACGCAGTGTGCGGGAGATGGTTGAAGCCTCGCCGGCCGGTGCCACGGAAGCGCAGCGCCGCCGGCTGGATAACGCTCTCGCATGGCTTGCGGGGAGATCCAGCGCCGAACCGTTTGCGTGGCTGGCCGCGGCCGGGAAGTTCGATAAGCGTGGGCTAAAGGCGGGCCACCCCTTCTACGATGGTCTGGAGCGTGTGAAGGAACTGGCGCGTCAGGCCCGGCGCGAACTGGCTGGGGCTTTGTACGAGCCGCAACGTGACTTCGCCGTGGAGGCGCTGCGGCAATTCGAAGACGAATATGCGCGCCGGAAACGGCTGCGCGCCGTGCTCGATTTTGCCGATCTTGAGGAGTTCGCGTTGGCGTTGCTCGAAAGCAACGAGCCCATCCGGCGCGCCACGGCTGAACGTTATGACGCCATTTTGATGGACGAATTGCAGGATACGAATCCGATTCAATGGAAGATCCTGGACCAAGTCCGGCGGCCTGGGCGGTTTTTCGCAGTTGGCGACATCAATCAGTCGATCTACGGCTTCCGCGATGCAGCGCCGGAGCAGTTCCTTGAATATCAGCGCCGGGTGGCGGGCGAGGGTGGCGCGATCGACCGCCTGGAGGCCAACTACCGTAGCCGTCCGGAGATTCTCGCGGCTGTTACAGCCATCACTGTGTCGCAGCCCTGCGCCGGGGTGACAGAGCATCGCCTGTTCGCCGGGCGTGAGTTTACTGAGGCACCAGGGCCGGTGGTCGAAGTGCAATTTGTTGAGCCGGGCGAGGAGGGCGGGGAAGAGTCGGCCTGGATTGCGCGCCGGTTGCGCGAGTTGCACGACGAAGGGGTGGCGAGCTACGCCGAAATGGCTGTGCTGGCGCGCACAAACACGATGTTCGATGAGCTGGAGGCCGCGCTTTCGGCTGAAGGCGTGCCATCGGTGGTGCAGCGCGGCCGCAACTTCTTCGCCGAGCCGGAGATTGTTGACCTGATCAACTGGCTGCGCGTGCTCGATAACCCCAGCAACGAAATCGCGCTGCTGGGCGTGTTGCGCTCGCCATTCTTCCGCGTCCCGGACGAAGAACTGCTGCGCGGCAAATGGGCGGGCCAGATGGCGCCGCCAGCGGTGCGGGACCGGATTGAGCGCGCCCGCGCGCTGCGTGAAGAGACGCCGGCGGACCGCATTCTGGCTCGGCTGATGGATGAGTGCGGTGTGGCGCACACCGCGAACACGGAAAAGTTCCTCCGCATCCTGCGTGAGCTGGACACGGCCGCGCCGGGCAACCTGGCCGGGCATATCGAACAGATCGATACCTTCCGCGCCGCCGGCGACGAGCCGAACGCGCCGCTGGTGGAAGCCACCGACGCCGTACAGCTGATGTCCGTCCACTCGGCCAAGGGACTGGAGTTCCCTGTGGTTGTGCTGGCCTACATGCAGCGCGGCGCGGGCGGCCGGGAAGCGCCCATCGCGTGGTCGCCACGGCTGGGGCTAGGTATGCGCTGGCGTCTGCCGGACGGCTCAACCGAGTCCGACGGCGTCTATGCGGCGATTCAGAGTGAGCGTGAGGTGCGCGAAGCGGAGGAGACAGACCGTCTGCTTTACGTCGCGATGACGCGCGCAGAGCAGCGCCTGATTCTGTCCTGGACTGCGCGGAAGCGCAACGGCTCGCCGTGGCCGGACATGGTTGAACGCGGACTTGGTGTTGCGGCGGAGCACCGCGTGGGCCTGCCGGAGCCGTTGCCACGCGAGGACGTGGCCGCTACCGTGGAGCTGCCGGTACTCACGCCGGTTGTCGAAGCGGGCCAAGCAGCGGCGTCGGTTGCGGTGACGGCTCTGGCAACGTTCGCGGTCTGCCCACGGCAATACTATCTGCGCCATTCGGCGGCTTGGCCGGTGGAGCCGGGCGAAGGTGGCACGGGCGCGATTGAGCTCGGTATTGAGACGCACGAACTGCTGGCGGGCCGGCGTACGGAGGCGTCCAGCGAGGCGCGTGAGCTGGCGCGCGTCTTTGAAGAAAGTGAGCTTGGGCGGCGTGCGCACAGTGGAGCGCGTGTCAGCCACGAAGAAGATTTCCTGGTGGAGCTTGACGGCACGCTGGTGCGCGGGCAAATCGATCTGCACTGGAATGAGCCGTCGGGCACGGTGCTGGTGGATTACAAGACGGACCGTTCAATGGACGAGCCGCGCCGCCGCGCCTACGCCTTGCAGATGCAGCTCTACGCGTTGGCGTGGGAGCGGATGAACGGACGCCTGCCGGTCGAGGCCTGGCTGTTTGCGTTGCGCGATGTCCGCGCCGAGCAGATCGAAATTCAAACAGAAGAGGCGCGCGCGCTGCTGCACGCCTGGCGCGAAGCTGAGGTGGCCGGCGACTTCCCGCCGCAGCCGGGCGAGGCCTGCCGGCGCTGCGCCTATCGCGGGCCGGCCTGTCCGGCCGGCGTGGAGTAGCGGCGCTCCACGTAGGCATTCAGCATGGCGATGAAGTCGGCAACGATGTGTTCACCCTTGAGTGTGGTGACGAGTTGGCCGTCGACAAAGACAGGCGCCTTCGGGTCCTCGGCCGTGCCCGGCAGCGAAATGCCGATGTTGGCGTGCTTCGATTCACCGGGGCCATTCACGATGCAGCCCATCACGGCCACATGCATCTCTTCGACGCCGGGGTACTTGTCGCGCCACACGGCCACATGCAGTTGTTCGACGCCAGCATGGCGTGTGCGCCACTGGGGCACACGGCCACATGCAGTTGTTCGACGCCAGCATGGCGTGTGCGCCACTGGGGCATCTGGTCACGCAGGTAGGTCTGGATTTCATCGGCCATCTGCTGGAAGAACGTGCTGGTGGTACGCCCGCAGCCTGGGCACGAAGTCACCTGCGGTGCGAAGTTGCGCAGGCCCATCGATTGCAAAATCTGCTGCGAGACATAAACCTCTTCAGCGCGGTCGCCGCCGGGCATGGGTGTCAGTGAGACGCGGATGGTGTCGCCGATACCCCGCTGCAACAATACGGCCAGTGCGGCGGTGCTGGCGACAATGCCCTTCGCACCGAGACCGGCTTCGGTGAGGCCGAGGTGCAGCGCGTAGTCGCACTGTGCAGCCATCATCTGATAGACCTCAATCAGATCCTGGACGTTCGAGACCTTGGCGCTGAGAATGATGCGGTTACGGCCGAGGCCGTAGCTTTCGGCCAGCCGGGCTGAACTGATGGCGCTTTCCACCAACGCCCGCTTGGTCACCATGGCGGCGCTTTCCGGCACAGCCAGCTTGGCATTTTCGTCCATCATGCGGCGCTGCAGGTTGGCGTCCAGTGAACCCCAGTTCACGCCAATGCGCACCGGCTTGCCGTATTCCAACGCGCATTCGATCATCGTCCGGAAGTTGTCGTCACCCTTGCGGCCGATGTCGACGTTGCCTGGATTGATCCGATATTTGGCGAGAGCTTTGGCGCACGCCGGGTACTTCTTTAGCAGCAGGTGCCCGTTGTAGTGGAAGTCCCCAATGATCGGGACATGGACCCCGAGCAGATCGAGCGTGTCGGCAATCTTCGGTACTGCCGCGGCGGCGGCTTCAGTGTTCACTGTCACGCGGACCAGTTCGGAGCCGGCGCGCGCGAGCGCCGCAATTTGTTCCGCCGTTGACGTGACATCAGAGGTGTCGGTGTTCGTCATCGACTGGACGACAACCGGGTACGGCGTACCCACTTTCACTCCTGCTACGTCCACTACAACAGCGTTTCGGCGCTTGATCTCAGCCACATTTCCTCCGGAACCTCCATTTTAGCAGGGGGCGGCAGAGGACCCTTGAGCTGCGATCCGGGCCATAAAAAGAAACGATTAGACCGTTTTCGGTCGAAGAGATAAGCTGGGATTGAAACGGAGCGCGGTTGCAGCGCCTAGGCCCGTTTCTCCCCGCCACGTCAGCTATTCCTTCCTCGCGAAAGGGCCAACTCTACTTCGGAGGGTCCGTATGGAACTAGCCAGTTCAGTTTATACAGCAGTACTTTTCCGGTTGGACAGAACGCTGGCCGCCACACTACAAAGCGGTCTGGCAAGCTGTGGCTGCAATACGTTGGACGCCGGCACGGCGAGCGAACTGGCGCGTGCCGATGTCATCTTTTGCCCGGCTGTGCCGGCGCTGGTGCGCAAGGCTTTGAAGGCATTCCGGGGCAAGCCGGTGATCGTGGTTAGCCGCCTGCCTGAGGTGGGTGGGTGGCTGGATTCGCTGGAGCTTGGCGCCGCCGACTACTGCACTGCGCCGTTTGAGCCCATGCAATTGCGGTGGCTGTTGGATACCCACCTGAGCACGCGCCGCACCCTGGCAGCCGCTTAGCCGGAAACGATGTCGCGGATCGACATCACTACTAGCGCCACCGTCAGGCCCACCATCAGCACGACGCTCAGCCAGCCGACGGCGTTGTAGGCTCTCGAATTACGCCACTTCTTCATCAGCCGTTCCTTGTTCACCAGGCGGATCATGAAGATCAGCACAAACGGCAGCAGCGCGCCGTTAATCACCTGGCTCCACAGGATCATCTTCACCAGCGGGAAGCTGGGAATGAGCACCACGCCTGCGCCAACTACCACCAGCAGCGTGAACAGCCAATAGAAGATCGGTGCTTCGCGGAAGCTATGGTTGAGGCCCGACTCGAAGCCCAGCCCCTCGCACACGGTGTAGGACGTGGACAGCGGCTGGATGCAGGCGGCGAACAGGCTGGCATTGAACAGCCCGGCGCAGAACAGCAGGAAGGCGTATTGTCCGAAGGGTTTCAAGCCGAGCGCGGCGTCGGTAGCGTCGTGGATGTCGCGCGGTTGCACGGAGTGAATCGCTCCGGCGCAAGCCACGATGATGAAGAAGGCGATCACCGACATGGCGATGCAGCCCACCACCACCTCCACCCGGCTTTCAGCGTATTCCTTGACCGTGATGCCTTTTTCCACCACTGCTGCCTGCAGGTAGAATTGCATCCACGGCGCCACACTGGTGCCCACCATGCCGATCAGCATGGTGATGTAGCCTGGGTCGAGCATCAACACCGGCTTGACGCTCGAAAAGGCTGCCTCTTTCCAATCCGGCTTCACCAGTACTCCGCTGACGATGTAGCAAACGTAAAGCACGGTGGCGATCAGAAAAACCTTTTCCGTGCGTTCATAGCTGCCTTTCACCACCAGCAGCCAGACGCCCGCCGCGGCCAGCGGCACGCTAATGTAGCGGCTGATGTGGAACAGTTCCAGTGAGCTGGCTACACCGGCGAAGTTGGCCATCACGTTCGTCAGATTGGCCGCTACCAGTACAGCCATCATGATGAACGTGGTGCGCAGGCCAAACTCCTCGCGGATGAGGTCGGAAAGCCCCTTGCCGGTGACCGCCCCCATGCGCGAGCACATCTCCTGCGTCACAATCAGCAGCACGGTGATGGGCGCCAGTGTCCACAGCGGCAGATAGCCATAGCGCGCGCCGGCCTGCGAATAAGTAAAGATGCCGCCGGCGTCGTTGTCCACCATGGCCGTGATGAAGCCCGGCCCGATAACGGAGAGGAAGATCAGCAGGTGATACTTGAGACGTCTCAGCATCAACGCTGCCTCAAAACGGAAATAATATCGTCGGCCGTCACCACGCCGGCCAGCCGCCGCTCTTCATCCACCACGGGCAGCGTCATCAGGTTGTACTTGTCAAACAGTTCGCTGACGCGTTTGGCGCGTTCATCGGCCGCAACCGAGATGACTTGATCGTCCTCGGTCACCAGTTGGCCGATCTTTACGGCTGGTTTGGCCAGAAAGATCCGCGCCACAGGCAACGACGCCTGCAGGCGGTCGTCCAGGTCCGTCACAAACAGTGTCGTGATCGTGTCAACTAGGTCTGGATGCTGGCGCAGTGAGTCTAGCGCTTCGGCCACGGTGGCGTCGGCGTGCACGGAGACAAACTCGGTGTTCATCATTCCGCCGGCGGTGTCTTCATCGTATTCGAGCAGTTCAGCGACGTCCGCCTTCGGCTCGCCTTCCATCTCGTCCAGAATCTCTTCCGATGTCTCGTCTTCCAGGCCGCCCAGCACGTCAGCGGCCTCGTCTGGCGCCATTTCTTCCAGAATGTCGGCGGCCTTTTCAGTCTCCAGGCTCTCGATGATCTGGGCCTGCATGTCAGGCTCCATCTCGGACAGAGCGTCGGCTGCGGTTTCGGTATCGATGGCGGCGAAGATCGCCTCGCGATCCTCGGGGCTGAGTTCCTCGACAATGTCCGCCAGGTCGGCCGGGTGCATGCGCTCCAGCGCGGCCATGGAGATGTTCAGGTGCAGGCGGCGCTGCGGATCCGGCTCCAGGATGTTGCACAATTCCCAGCGAATTGAATTCGGCGGGATATGCCGTTGCAGGCGGCGTATCCAGCGCGGCGGCAGCACGCCCTGCAGCAGGCGGCGAAGCACACTGCGCACTCCGACATCCACCTCCCGCACCTCCAGCGTGTCACGGCCGTGGCGGGCATGGATTTCGAAGGTGATATCTGTGACGCGCACCACTTTGCGGCCGCGCGCATCGATAATCTGCTGGTCCAGGAGATCGCGCACCAGGCGAAGCATCGTGTCTTCGCCGTGGAATGGTGCTAGCTGCTCGTCCCTGAGGAAGATGCCATCCAGGGAGATGGTTTCGATCTGGTCGTGCCGGATGGACATCCAGGCATACGAACTGCCGCCGATCAGATACTGATCGACGCGAACCGGGTGGGCCACCGGAACGAGTACGGCGTCCCTGATGCGTCCGAGCAGTCGGCGCTGCAGATCATAGACCTTCAGCCCGAGCAACTCGGTGAGGTAGAGCAGGTTTTCCGCCATCCGTCATCGTCGCCTCCAGGCTTGCACTACCAATATCCCCCACGGGGAGTGTCTGAGGCAACGAAAACGACTTCTATTTTCCACTCTCCGGCTGTTCGCCCATGAGCTTCGAAAGCGCCGTCGTGCCGACCATCCCTCCCAACCCCATCGTCTCCACCGCCGAACTGGGGACTATCACCATCGCGCCCTTTTCTTTGATCGCCTCATAGAGCATGTTCATCGCGCGCAGGTGCAGGGCAATTGGATTGTCCTTGTACATCTTGGACGCTTCGGCAAACTTCTCGCTGATCTCGGTTTCGGCCGTGCCGAGAATGATGCGTGCGTGGCGTTCGCGCTGCGCCTGGGCCTCGCGGCTCATCGCATCCTCCAGACCCTGCGGAATCTGCACATCGCGGATCTCGACGCTTTGCACCGTAACGCCCCATGGGTTCGTCTTCTGGTCGAGGATCTTCTGCAATTCATGGCCAAGCGACTCGCGGTCGGTCAGCATCTCGGTCAGCAGGTGGCGGCCGATGGTTTCCCGCAAGGCGGTTTGCGCGCTCATCGTGATGGCGTCATCGAACTTCTGGACCTCGAGGATGCACTTCTCGGCATTCCACGTCACCCAGAAGACAATGGCGTCGACAAAGACCGGCACCGCGTCGCGCGTCAGCGTCGACTCGGCCTTTACCTCGGTGACGCGGATTCGCTGGTCGACGTAATCGCTCAGCGCGTCGATGATCGGGACAATTAGGAAGATGCCTGGACCCTTCAGCCCGCGGTAGCGTCCCAGCCGTAGCACGGCCACCTTCTCCCACTGCTGCGCCACCTTGATGGCGAACAAGAAATAGATACCCACTGGCAGGGCCGCGATGAGTGGCCACGGTTTGTCGGCCAGCGCCATTCCGGTGGCGCCAAGCAATAGTGAGATGAGAAAAACCGCGAATCCGATGGGGCTCACCGGCCGCGCTTGTGCGGCCTTGAAAGTTAGCGGAGCACTGGATTTAGGAAACATACGGTTTCAACACTCCTTCGGGCCTCAACGCCCATCTCCACAAGTACATTGCGTTGGTCGACCAATTCCGCGACGCCAGATGCCACTGCCAGCCACGCGGTCAACACAACAATGGAGCGCCAGTTCATCCGGCCATCTCCTGCAGGCGCGCAATCAACTCCGCCAGAGAAAATCCATCTGCGCCGGCGCGCGCGGCGCAATCCGCCGCCAACTGGCTGAGACGCTGCTGGCGAAGCGCCTCGTCTTCCTTAACCGCCTCCGGCGCGACAAATGTGCCCAACCCCTGCTGGGTGTTCAGCACGCCGCGTATTTCCAACTCCCGGTATGCGCGCAACACGGTGTTCGGATTGATGGCCAGATCTACGGCCACCTGCCGCACAGTGGGTAGCTGGACGCCCGGCGCCAGCGCTCCCGACGCCACAGACAGCAACACCTGATCGATCAGTTGCCGGTAGACCGGAACGCCACTGGCGAGATTCAGGTGGAACTGGAAGGCCCGGGTCATCTGGCTGTCAGATGCATTCATCTATAACATCAGTGTACTAGATAACTAGTACACTGCAAGGTATCTTTGGATGTGTATGCCTTCGTGAGAGGGAGAAAAGCGATGGGCGTTGACAGAAACAGGAGAGAGGAATAGAATTACAAAGATGTTTTGCACACGTGTGCAAAACTATTTTTTAACGCATCAAAGTCGTTTTGAAGCTTCGGCCTTGTCATGCGGTCTTCATCCAACTGTCGCTTCGTATTATCGCGCGATTGAGAGATTCAAGTGTGAAGGTGCTTCAGAACATGAACAAGAACCGTAAATGTCTTCACGATCTAATGCGACTGGCGCTAATGGCGCTGGTTGCCATGGCCGGTGTGAGGGCGCAGTTTGACACTGCTACTGTGCTGGGGAACGTACGTGATACGTCCCGGGCGGCTATCCAG
>CAYZIX010000186.1:0-9085 GCA_964478395.1 uncultured Candidatus Solibacter sp. | reverse complement strand
TTTGCTTGACCTGTCTAGAACTTCAGGGTTGAGGCTGGAATCAGGAGCGATGTGGACCGTTACCGAACTCGCGCGCCGCTGCGGCTTGAGCCGCTCGGCGGTGCTCTACTATGAGCGGCTGGGGCTGCTGGCCAAGCCGCACCGTACGCCGGCCAACTACCGGCGTTATGGTGAGGCGGACGCCGAACGGCTGGAGCGGATCTGCGTTTACCGCAACGCGGGTTTGAAGCTGGCCGACATCGGGGCCATCGTGAACCGGCGAGGCGGGGAAGCGTCGGCGGTGCTGAAGCGCCGTCTGGTGGAGATTGACGGCGAAGTCGAGCGCTTGCGCGAGCATCAGCGCAACATCCTCAGGCTGCTCCAAATTCAAGCCATAGGGAGAGACACCGTGTTGAGCAAAGAGAAGTTTGTTTCCGTTTTGAAGGGCGCTGGATTCACGGAAGAAGAGATGCAGCGCTGGCACTGTGAGTTTGAACGCCAGGCGCCGGCTGAACACCAGGAGTTCCTCGAATTCCTGCACATTCCGCCGGCCGAGATTGCCGAGATCCGCGCCTGGAGCCGCGCGCAAAAGGCATGATGACGGGCCGGATTGAGCAACTCAGCATCTCGAAGGGCGGCATGCCGAAGCTGGCCGTGGCAGAGGCGTGGATCGACGCCGGAGGGCTGGTTGGCGACGCGCATCGCAATCTGAAGCATCACGGCGGGCCCGTCAAGGCCGTGTTGCTCGGTTCGGCTGAAGACCTGGAAGAATTGCGCCGGGCGGGATTCGACATCTCGCCCGGCACGTTGGGAGAAAACATAACGACGCGGGGCATCGACTACCGCGAACTACGCGACGGCATGCGTTTTCACGTGGGCGGCGCGGTGCTGGAACTAACCAAGATCCGCAAGCCCTGCTATCAGCTTGAGGTCTTTAATGCTGGCCGCGCCGGGGCCATTCAACGGGCGATAGACGAGGTGCGCGCCCGCGGCGGCTACTACGCGCGAGTGGTGTCGCCGGGGTGGGTGCGCGCGGGCGATATAATCCAGTTGGCTGACACAGCCGTCTGAGTGCGAAACGCTTTTCTAGCCGTCGAACCACACATTCCGCCGGAGCTGCGGCAGGGGCTGACTATTCTATTGAGCCAGTCGGCCGATCCGCTGGCGGCGCTGGGCCGGCTGGAGACGTTCTGCACGCGTCATCCGGCTGAATTTCAGCGGATCGCATACACGCAGTTCGGCTTGCAGGCGTTGATTGCCGTCTTTTCGGCGAGCGCGTTTCTCTCGTCCGATGTGATTGACCGTCCGGACTGGCTGATTGACGCGCTCGGCTGTGGGCCGCTGCACCGGCAGCGCAGCGCCGAGGAGGTGCGCGCCAGCCTGGACGAATGGCTGGGCGATGCAGGCACAGCCCCCGAGCCGCTACGGCTGGCCGAATTCCGGCGCAAACAAATACTGCGCATTCTGTTGCGGGACGTGCTGGGCTTTGGCGCGCTGCCGGAGATCACCGAAGAACTTTCGACGCTGGCCGACGCGCTGCTGGACGGCGCCTGCCGGCGGGTGCGCGCCGGGCTGTGCCGGCGATACGGCACGCCGCGGTTGAAGGACGGCGGCGAGTGCGGCTTTTCCGTGCTGGCGCTGGGCAAACTGGGCGGTTGCGAGTTGAACTACAGCTCCGACATCGACCTGATGTTTGTTTATGGCGGAGCGGGCGAGACCGATGGCGCCGAGCCGCTGGCCAACGCCGAATTCCACCGTAAGCTGGCCACCGAGCTGACGCATTTGTTGGGCGCCTATACGGCGGAGGGCATCACGTATCGCGTGGATCTGCGGCTGCGCCCGGATGGCCGTCTGGGGGAGGCCGCCATCTCGCTGGACGGCGCGCGCCGCTATTACGAAACGAGGGCGCGCGACTGGGAATTGCAGATGCTGATCAAGGCGCGTGTCTCGGCCGGCGACGAAGGCCCGGGCCGTGCGCTGTTGGAGGCCGTTGAGCCGCGCATCTACGCCACGTCGCTGGATTTCTCGGCCATCGAGCGGATGAGCGAGACGCGCGAGCGGCTGAACGAGAAACTGGGCGCGCGGCGCGCGAGCGCCGGCGTCGACGTCAAGCTGAGCCGCGGCGGCATCCGCGACATCGAGTTTCTGGCGCAATGCCTGCAACGGCTACACGGCGGGCGCGAGGCGTGGGTGCGCAACTCATCGACACTGATGGCGCTGTTGCGGCTGCGGGACAAGGATCTGTTGTCCGACACAGAGTATTCGCGGCTGGCCTCGGCGTACCAGTTTCTGAGGCACCTGGAGCACCGCTTGCAGTTCGACGAGGACCGGCAGACGCACACGCTCCCGGAAAAAACGGATGAGCTGGCGTTGGTGGCGCGCCGCATGCCGGCCGGATTACTGGATGAAGAGCAGCCGGCGCCAGAAGCGCTAATGCGGGCGCTGGAAGAGCATTTCGAGCGGGTGCGCGAGATTTACGAGCGTTTGATCTACGCCCATCAGCCCACGCCGGCGGCGCCGGCCACAACGGCAGAACGCGCGGCCGGGCCGCGGCCGGAAGCGCCTGTGCGGCCGCGCTCCAGCAATCTGATGCGGTCGCTGGCGCAACGTGCGCCGAATCTTGTGGCGGCTGTCGGGCGGGCGCGGTTGGGGCGCTCGCAGAACGCGTTCGAACATTTTCTGGAAAACGTGGTGCGGCGCGACGATTGGCTGGACGCGTTGGACGGCGACGCGGCGCTCAGTGCGCACTTGCTGGACATCTTTGCGCACAGCCCGTATTTTGCCGAGCAACTGATGCGCCAGCCGGATTTCTTTGAAGAGATCCGCACGTTGCGCACACGCGGCATTTCGACGACGGTGTTCGGCGACGTCATGCCGCTGCTCGACGACGTTGTCGAGATCCGGCGCTACTTCCTGCGCCAGATGTTCCGCCTACAAGCCGAGAGCCTTTGCCTGCAGCGGCCAGTGTTCACGACGCTGGAGCGGGTTTCGGAACTGGCCGACGCGGCGATTGCGGCCTGCTACCGGCTGGCCGTCGAGCAGACAGCGCAAACCCATTCGTTCTCCACACCCGGCTATGAGCCGCGCCAGCAGATGATGGTGATTGCGCTGGGGCGGCTCGGGTTACAGGAGTTCGATCTCGGCTCGGACGCCGATCTCGTTTTCATTATTCCCGACGCGGATCTGGGCGAACTGCACTTCTGGACGCGCGTCGCCGAACGGTTGGTGTCGATTCTCGGCTCCTATACCGGCGACGGTGTGATGTTCACGGTGGATACGCGCCTTTGCCCGAATGGCAAGGGCGGCGCGCTGGTGCAGAGCGAAGGCGCCTATAAGGACTACTTTGCACGCACGGCTGAGGCCTGGGAGGGGTTGTCCTACATGAAGTCGCGCGCCATTGCGGGCGACCTGGAGTGCGCCACGGAGTTGCTGGCCGAGCTGCAGAAGATTGACTGGCGGCGCTACGGCCAGAGCGGGCGTTCGCGCGCGCAACTGCGGCACATGCGGGCCCGGATCGAAAAAGAGCTGGCGGCGGCCAATCCGCTCAAGAGCGGCGCGGGTGGGTATTACGACATCGACTTTGCACTGATGTATCTGCGTCTGCGCGGCGCGGGGCTGTTCTACAAGGTGCTGAATACGCCGGCGCGCATCAATGTGGTGGAGCAGATGGGCCACCTGGACGCTAGCGATGCGCGCTTCCTGCTGGACGCGGCGACGTTCTATCGCGCCGTGGACCACGGACTACGGTTGATTTCCGGCCACACCGAAGGCAGCCTGCCCACGTCGGACTGGCAACTGCGGCTGTTGACCAGCGTGGTATCCCGGTGGGTGGAGCCACACCTGTGCGATCAGCCGTTGCCGGTGGAGTTGGAGCAGATCCGCGAACGCACGCGTGAATATTTCGACCGCCTTTTCGGCGCGCCTACGTCTCCTTAACCACGCGACCGTCGCGCATGTGCACGGTGCGATGCGCGTAGGCGGCGGCTTCGGGATTGTGCGTGATCATGAGAATGGTCTGGCCGAGGCGCTCGTTCAAATCCTTCAGGACGCCCAGCACGCGCTCGGAGTTTTCGGTGTCGAGATTACCGGTGGGCTCGTCGGCCAGCAGGATGGCGGGCCGGTTCACCAGAGCGCGGGCGATGGCCACGCGTTGCTGCTCACCGCCCGACAACGCGCGCGGCTTGTGATTCATGCGGTGCTGGATGCCCAACAGCTTGAGCAGTTCCATGAAGCTGGCGTCCAGCGGACCGCGCTGCTCACTGAAATAGCGCGCCATTTCGATGTTGCCCAGCGCCGAGAGCGTCGGCAGCAGGTTATAGCGTTGGAAGACGAATCCCACCTTGCGGCGGCGCAGGCGCGTGCGGTCGCTGTCGGTGATGGAGCTTAAGTCCTCACCGTCAACCACCACCTGGCCCGAGGTCGGCGAGGCCAGCCCGCCAAGGATGTGGAACAGCGTGCTCTTGCCAGAGCCAGACGGGCCGACAACGCTGACGAATTCGCCGCGGCCGACATCGAGCGAGACGCCGCGCAGCGCGGGAACGTCGACATCGCCGACGTGGTAGATCTTTTTCAGATCCCGGATAACGATGATGGGGTCTGCCATGCGCGTGTCCTACTCGTAGTTGAGCGCCTCAATGGCGTCCTGCTTGGCCGCGCGCAGGCCCGGATAGAGCGCGCCCAATACTCCGCCAGTGGCTGAAATCAGCAACGCCCACGGCCACCAGTCCGGTGTAACCAGCGATTGCATGTAGCCACGGACGAAGTGATTGATGGCCCAGTTGGCGACGAACGACAGAAGCACGCCCGCCACCCACCCAGCGATGGCCAGCAGAAGCGTCTCGCGCATCAGGATGCGCAGGATATCGATTGGCGAGGCGCCCAGCGCTTTGAGGATTCCGATCTCGCGCGTCCGCTCCAGCACGGTTGTATACATCGTCAGCCCAACCACCAGGAAGCCGATCACAACCGACAGGCCGATCAGCACGTAGATGAACATCTGTAGCCCTGGAACGTTCTGCACTGAAAACAGGCTGACAAACTCCTCAATCGAATAAATCGAGTAGCCTTCCAGCGCCGGCTCAGCTTTCAAACTGGCGATCACTTCGGGAGTGCGCTTGGGGTCGTCCAGTTTCAGGTAAACCTGGCTCAGTTTGCCGTCTGAGTTAGTCAGTTCCTGCAGCCGGTGGATGGGCAGGAAGACACGCGACAGCTTGCCCGGTTCGACAACGCCGCAAACGCGCCAGTCGTGGTTCAACACGCGCAGGCTGTCGCCCACCTTCTTTTTTTGTTGCTCGGCGTACCACTGGTCGATGATTACGTCGTCGGGCGTACGAAACGGCCCGCCGGTGATGAACTTGAAGCCACCGCTGATGCGGACGAATTCGTCGTACTCGATGCCGGCCGCCGTGCTGATGCCACCGATCATCTGTAGCGTCGTGCCGGTGGCTTGAGCGACGTGCTTGACGTGGCGGAAATAGTCGAGCACCTTCTCCGGCATCGACGCGTTGCTCAACGAGATGGCCGAGGCGGTGGGAGGCTTAATCCAGATGTCGGCGCCGACGCCCTTGGCGCGATTTGCCGAATCCTCCAGCATCCCGCGGCTCATGCCTGTGACGGCCAGCAGCATGGTGACCTGGAAGCCGATCGAAAGCGCGCTCAGCGTCGTGCGCAGCTTTCGATGCTTCAGATTTTCGAAGACAAGACGATTGATCAAGACGCGATAAATCCTTCAGGACAAAGTCCTATTGTAGCTCGCCCGATGCCTGTCTCCGTGGGCTTTGGCTGTTACTTCTGCACCGGCGCCTTGGCGGCCGGCGCAACCGCGGCAGGCGGTGCGGCCGGGGCGGGGGCTCCGAAATAAGCGCTATCCAACTCCGGCTTGGAGGCCTGGCGGACGGCTTCCATTGCCTTCTGTGTGGCCTCCGAGGTCAGCTTGCGCATCACGTCGGCCTCGACTTCCGCCAATGGCTTGGGGCTGCGCTCCTGCACGAGGATAAGGTGATAGCCAAACGGCGACTTAACGGGCTGGCTCACCTCGCCTACCTTCTGCGAAAAGGCTGCCTGCTCGAAGACCTGCACCATCTGACCGCGGCCGAACTGGCCCAGGTCGCCGCCCTCGGCGCCGGACGTCGTGTCGTCGCTTTCGGCTTTGGCCACGGTGGCGAAGTCTTCACCCTTGACGATGCGGTCGTGCAACTGCTGCGCCTTGGCCAGCGCTTCGGCGTCGCTCAATTCGGCCTGACCGGGCTTTAGCGGCACACGCGAGCCCTTGAAACGCACCAGGATGTGACGGGCCTTCACGGCCAGATAATCGTCCTTATGCTGCTCATAATAGGCTGCCGCTTCGGCCGCGCCCGGCTTGGATGTCTCCTGAATATGCTGATAGAGCAGCGACGCCATGGCCTGCTCCTGCTGCAACATCAGCACCATTTGGTTTGAGGGCTTGTCCTGCAATGCCAGCTTTCGGGCCTGATCGGCGTAGGTGATGATCTCGGCCATCTGCTCAGCCAGTTTGCGCCGCACTTCCGGCGTGTTGCCACCCAGGCGGCCACGCGCCTCAGCCGACATGTTGTTCATCAACAGGTCGAACTGGGCTTTCGTGAAATGATGCGCGCCTAACGTGAGAACCACCTTGTTGTCGGGGATCACCGGTGCGGCCGGCGCGGCCGGTGTGGCCGGCTGAGCCGCGGCGGGCTGCCCCGGCTGAGCGGCGGCGGGTCTGGGCGGTTTGGCCGGACTTGCGGGAGCTTGAGCCCACAACGCACCGCCAAGCATCGACAATAGGAGAATCCTCATTTCTTTATGTTACCCCGCGGAGTTGGTCACGCCGAACGCACGCCGGGCCGCGCCAAGCAGCCGGCGCTCCACGTTGCGGACTGGAAGGTCGTCTGGCCCGACATACGGGAGTTGATCCGGCCACGACGCAACCAGTTGCTGTTTGGCCTGGTTCTGATTGTCGTCAGCCGGTTGGCCGGGTTGGTGTTGCCCGCGTCCACCAAATACCTGGTAGACGACGTTCTGGCGCATCACCGCGCGGAACTGCTGACTCCGCTCATACTCGCCGTTGTTGCGGCTACAGCCGTGCAGGCCGCCACCAGTTTCTGGTTGACGCAACTGCTTTCGAAATCGGCCCAAAAGCTGATAGCCGAACTCCGCGCCAAGGTGCAGGCTCACATTGGGCGCCTGAACGTGGCCTATTTCGACGCCAACAAGAGCGGCCAACTGGTTTCGCGCATCATGAACGACGTCGAGGGCGTACGCAATCTAGTTGGCACCGGCCTGGTGGAGTTCGTCGGCGGCGTGCTGACGGCCATCTTTTCTTTCTTTATTCTGATCCGCATCAGCCCGCTACTCACCGGGTTGGCTCTGGCCGTGGTGCTGGCTTTTTCGTTCGTGCTGAGCAAGGCCTTCAAGACGCTGCGCCCAATTTTCCGCGAGCGTTCGAAGATAACGGCGGAGGTGACAGGCCGGCTGACCGAGTCGCTGGGTGGCGTGCGCGTCATCAAGGGGTATCACGCGGAAGAGCGCGAAGAGCGCGTCTTCCAGGCGGGTGTGAAGCGGATTCTCGACAACGTTCTGAAATCGCTGACCGGCGTTTCGCTGCTCAGCCTTTCGGCCACGCTGTTGCTGGGCATTGTCGGCGCGCTGGTGATGTTCGTCGGCGGCCGCCAGATTCTGGCGGGCACGCTGAGCCTGGGCGGATTCGTCACCTTCACGGCATTCCTCGCCTTCCTTGTCGCTCCGGTCTTTCAAGTGGTGGGCATCGGAACCCAGCTCACCGAGGCCATCGCCGGGCTGGAGCGCACGCGCGAGGTGCTGAGCGAGCGCGCCGAAGACGCTGAGCCATCACGCACGCTCTCGATTGGCCCGCTACAGGGCGACGTGCAATTTGATGACGTCTGCTTCTCCTATGAGGCCGGTAAGGAAGTGCTGCGCGGCATCAGCTTCCATTCGATGCCCGGCACAGTGACGGCGCTGGTGGGCTCATCCGGCTCCGGCAAGAGCACCACTATTGGTCTGATTGCCGCCTTCTACACGCCTTCATCCGGCCGTGTACTGGTGGATGGCGTGGACCTGTCGGAGGTGAAACTGGGGAGCTACCGCACACAGCTTGGCGTGGTGCTGCAGGAGACGTTCCTGTTCGACGGGACTATCCGCGAAAACGTCGCCTTTGCGCGGCCGGACGCGAGCGAAGAGGAGATCCTCGCCGCCTGCCGTCTGGCGCGCGTCGACGAATTTGCCGAACGCTTTCCGGACGGCTACGAAACCATGGTGGGCGAACGCGGCGTAAAGCTGAGCGGCGGGCAGAAGCAGCGCGTCTCCATCGCGCGCGCCATTCTGGCCGATCCGCGCATCCTGATCCTGGACGAAGCCACGTCGAGCCTGGACAGCGAAACGGAATCGCTCATCCAGGCCGGACTTGAACACCTGATGGAAGGGCGCACAACGTTTGTGATTGCGCACCGTCTGTCCACCATCCGGCGCGCGGATCGCATTCTGGTGATGGAAGATGGGCTGATTGTCGAGCAGGGCTCGCACGCTGAGCTATTTGCCGCCCGCGGGCGTTACTATGACCTCTACACGCGCCAGCACGGTCTGGAGCGCAACCTGTTTCTTGCGCCGGGTGAGGGTGACACGTTTGACGAGCCGGCCGAAGCCTAAGCGCCTACTCGTACCTGCGCTCGATGCCGAGTTTCAACATGCGCGATTGCAGCGTGGTGCGTTTGAGGCCGAGCCGCGCCGCGGCGCCGTCGTGGCCGCCCACACGGCCATGCGCGGCGGCCAGTGCGGTCAGTATCGCCTCGCGCTCCGGCTTGTTTGCCGGAGCGGTGGCAGCGGGCTCGGCTTCAGGCAGAATCACACGCAGCACCGGCCCCTGTGTCAGAATCACGGAGCGTTCAATCAGGTTCTGTAACTCGCGAATGTTGCCCGGCCAGGAGTAGCGCGTGAGCGCCTCCAGTACAGCGGAGGGGATTGAATCGATTTTACGGTTCATGCGCTGCGCGAATTTCTGCGTGAAGTAGCGCACCAGCAGAGGGATGTCGGATTTGCGCTCGCGCAGCGGCGGCACGCGCAGCGGGAATACCTGGAGGCGGTAGTAGAGATC
>CAYZIX010000185.1:0-9146 GCA_964478395.1 uncultured Candidatus Solibacter sp. | reverse complement strand
AACCACTGCTGGACGGCTTCACCGACGAACTCGTCTTCGCGGTCTCCTGCCAGATTTTCTTTTCCGATCCCTCGCGCAAACGTGAAGAAACCGGCCTTACGCAAGCCTGGTGGGGCCACGGCGGGCTGCGCGTCCGTCACAACGACGACCCGCTGATCGACCAGCCCTTTCCATGCTTTTATGGCGGCGGGGGCTCCTGCGCATTCGACCGCCGTAAGGTGCTCCAGCTTGGCTGCTTCGATCCGCTCTACGCGCCCTTTTATCTTGAAGACACCGACCTCGGCTACATGGCCTGGAAGCGCGGTTGGAAAGTCCTCTATCAACCGCACAGCCACGTTTGGCACGAGCACCGCGGCACCATCGGCAAGAAATTCTCGCGCGACTACATCGACCGCACCGTCGCGCGCAATTTCCTGCTGTTTGCCTGGAAGAACATTCACGCGCCGCGCATGCTGGCCGGACACTTTGTCCATGCGCTGGCCGGGGCACTGGTTTCCATGCTGGCTGGCCCCTCTCCGGAACGCCCCACCTTCGCCGCGATCGTTCGCGCCACGCTCCGCCTGCCCCGCGCCGTGGCCGCGCGTTGGACCGCCCGCCGCCTGGCACGCGTCGACGATCACGAAGCCTTCCGCCGCCCGATGGGCGCCTACTTCCGCGACCGCTTCCTGCCCGTCAACCCGGAAAACCGCCGTCTTTCCGTACTCTTCGTTTCGCCTTACGCCATCTGGCCGCCGATTCACGGCGGCGGCGTCTTCATGAGCGAAACCGTGCAGCAATTGGGGAAGTTGGTCGACCTCCACCTGCTGGTTCTGCTCGACAGCGCCGATCAACAGGCGCCGCATCAGGCGCTGGCCGCCTGCGCACAGTCGATGGAGTTTCACGTGCGTTATGACGGCCGGCCGAAAGGCACGGCGTCACTCGATCCGTACGCTATTCGCGAGTTTTGGGAGCGTCCCACGGAGTGGCTGATCCACCGTCAGGCCTATCTCAAGCGCGCCGACATCGTGCAACTTGAATACACCCAGCTCGGCCAATACGCCGGCCCATACAACCGCATGGCCTGGGCGCTGTTCGAGCACGACATTTACTTCCAATCGGTGCGCCGCCTGCTGCACAGTCTGCCGCTCATCGACCGACTCAAGGCCGCCATTGAGTACCTCCGCGCACTGCGCTATGAGTTGCATCTGCTGCCGCAACTCGACGAGATCCAAACCTGCACACCGGAGAATTCACGCCACCTTCTGTCGTTCCTGCCACAACTCAACGGCAAGCTGGACCACGACCTCCGCGCCGGCATCGACGTTCATTCCTACGACTTCGTCACGGATGGGCGCCAGCCAAAGACGCTGTTGTTCCTGGGGGGCTTCCGCCACGCGCCCAACGTCACCGCCTTGCGCTGGTTCCTGAATTGGGTGATGCCACGCGTACTGGAGGCCGAGCCCGACGCGCGGCTCAAGGTGGTAGGGGCCGATCCGCCGCCGCGCCACACGCTCCCCGAGTGCGGCGGCGCCGTGGATCTAGTGGGCTTTGCTGAAGAGGTGCGCCCCTACCTGCGCGAATGCGCCGTGTTCATTTGCCCCATTCAAAGCGGCTCCGGCGTACGCGTGAAGCTGCTGGAGGCGTTTGCTTCAGGAATGCCGGTGGTGTCGACACGCGTTGGCGCCGAGGGCCTGGGGACTGTCGATGGCGAACTCTGCGCCCTCGCTGATGATCCGGAGGGCTTTGCCCGACGGATTGTCGATCTCCTCCGCCAACCAGACGAGGCTGCTGCCATGGCCTCCCGCGCACGTATCTATGTCGAACAGCACCACGACATCGCTCAAATGACGAGGCGCCTGGAAGCGGTTTACCGCCGCACGCTTGAACGGAAATCCGCTACTTGCCCTTAGCCTCCAGCTTGCGCTGGTGGCTCACCACTGCGGACAATTCATCCGCCACCCGCTGCGCCGTGCGGTCCAAATCGTCCGGCCGCGACGTCTTCGGCCGCAGATAGGCAGACCAGATCACGGTCTTGTTGGCGCGGTGCACCAGGTAGACATTCCCCTTGCCACGGCCAAACGACGAGCCCCGCTCCGGAACGATGACGTTCGTCAAGTTGCCCATCCCGCCGTGGCCGGAGTCGTCTTCCTTGTCCTTCTTTTCCCGCTCCTCGCGCGCTTGCTTCTCCTCGGGCGTTTCAGGCACGGTGAACAGTTTTTCAAACGCCGTCTCAAAACTCTTTCCCAACATGTCCGTCACAACGGCATCCGCCTCGAAGGGATCCGTCACCACCTGAACCACTCCGCGCCGCGCCAGACGGTTGGCCACATACTGGTCGAACGACGTGCCCATCGGCATGACGTAAACCCGCCGCACGGTGCGCAACTGCTCTCCAACCGGCGCCACAGCGGCGCTTGCGGGCTTGGCAGGCGCGGGCGCGGCTTCCGGAGCAGGAGCTGCTTTGGCCTCCGCGGCCGCTGGCGCGGCCTCCTGCGCAAACGGTTTCACCTCTGTTGCCGGCTTCGTATCCGCCACCGGTTTTGTATCCGCCGCGGCCGGCGCCGGCTTGACCTCCGGCGTGGCGGCCTTCTTCGCCGGAGCCACAGCCGGGGCCTGCTCCGTCACCGGAGCCGGGGCCGGAGTAGGCGTAGGAGCCTGCTGCAGGATCAGAAACAGAGCGACACTCAGCATCATCAACACCTCACAATTCGCTGCCAGCCTTAGAATAGACGTTTTAGGTCTCCGGAAAGTCGAAACAGGCGAGTGTATAAGAGTCTGCGCATCACGGTTGTCATCCCCTGCCTCAATGAAGAGCAGGGCATCGAGCAAGTGCTCACGCGCATGCCCGAGTTTGTGGATGAGGTGATTGTCGTCGACAACGCCTCCACCGATCGCACCGCCGACGTCGCGCTCGCGCTCGGCGCCAAGGTGATTCGCGAGGACGTCCGCGGTTACGGCCGCAGCTACAAGAAGGGGTTCAGCATGGCCACCGGCGACGTGATCGTAACGTTGGACGGCGACCACAGCTACCCACCCGACGCCATCAGCTATTTGCTCGAAGCCTTCCTCCACCTGGGAGCCGACTTCCTGAACGCCTCGCGTTTCCCGGTGCGCGACCGCCACGCCATGAGCTTCAAGCACAAGTTCGGCAACCTGGTGCTTTCAACCGTGATGTCGTTGCTGTTCTTCCGTTGGATCCGCGACTCGCAGAGCGGCATGTGGGTGTTCCGCCGTTCCATCCTGGACCGCATGAACCTGGAGAGCGACGGCATGGCCTTCAGCGAAGAGATTAAGATCGAAGCCCTGCTTCACCCCACCGCGCGCTTCGAAGAAATCTCCATACTTTACACATCACGGCTGGGCGAGATCAAGCTGAACCCGTGGCGCGATGGTTTCCAGAACCTCGCATTCCTGCTCAAGAAGCGGCTGGCGCCCAGGCCGCACTGATGATATATTCGAATTGTTCCCGCCTTTCCTTTCTCTCCCCTTTTGAGCTGCCGGTGCCGCTGTATCCAGAGCCCGAATGCCATCTGACGTCACAGTCATTGTTGCCCACTTCAACCGCGCCGAATTGCTCGAACGCCTGCTGGCCAGTCTGAACCGGCAGGACACGGCTGTTGCACGGGTGCTGGTGATGGATGGCGGGTCAACTGACTCAAGCGCCGAAGTCGCTGCTCGCGCCGGCGTTGAGTTCATCCCGCTTGGCGCCAATCGCGGCTTCGCCTCGGCCGTCAATGCCGGCCTGCGCCTGGTCACCACGCGCTGGGTGGCGTTGGTCAATAACGACGTTGAGCTGGATCCGGGCTGCCTGCCAGCCCTGGTAGAGGAATGTGATCGCACCGCCGCCTGGTTCGCCGTGCCGCGCCTGCGCCAGTTGCGCCAACCTTCACGCCTGGACGGCAGCTACGATTTGTTGGCCCGTTCCGGCTGCGCCTGGCGGGCAGGGCACGATGCTCCGGACGGCGAGCCGTATCTGGAGCCCCGCGCCATCTCTTTTGCCCCACTCACCTGCGCCCTGGTGCGCCGTGACCTATTTGAGCGGCTAGGCGGGTTGGATGAGCGCTTCGAATCGTATCTCGAAGATGTCGAACTCGGGCTGCGCTGTTTCCGCGCTGGCCTGGGCGGCGTGTATGTGCCGCAGGCCGTGGCTTATCACGCCGGCAGTTCAACGCTCGGCGCCTGGAGCCCGCGCATGGTCGAACTGCTTGCCCGTAACCAGGCACTTTTAGCCGCCAAGCATTTCCCACGGGCCTATTGGTGGCACGTTCTGGTGGGACAAACGCTGTGGGGCCTCATGGCCGTACGCCGCCGAAGATTTTGCGCCTGGCTGCGCGGCAAGCTGGCCGGCCTCCGCATGGCCCACCGCATGCGCACCACCTCAACCCCGGCCCACCGCTCCGAGCTGGATCCGATCCTGATCGCCTGCGAGCACGAAATCCGCCTGGCTACGCCGGCAAGCCCGTACTGGCGGGCGTATTTCAGGCTGACACCATGAGAGTCGCCGCCGCCATCGTCGCGCACAACTCAGCCCGCCACCTGGGCGGCTGTCTGGAGGCCTGCCTGCGCTACAGCGCAGAGCTCACCGCCGGCATCGTTGTTGTGGACAACGCCAGCGCAGATCATACGCTTGAAGTGGCGCGCGCCTTTCCGGGCGTTCAGTGCATCGCCAATACCCAAAACCTCGGCTTTGCCGCCGCCGCCAATCAGGCGTTCACCCTACTGAACCATGCCGAAGCCGTGTTGCTCATGAATCCTGACACGGTCCTGCTGTCGTCGCCCGCGCTGCTGGCTGAGGAGCTTCGCTCGGACTGGCGCCTGGGCGCCACCTCAGGCCTGCTGGTGGATGGCAACGGCCAGCCGCAACATGGCTTTGCCGTGCGCCGTTATCCCACCGCCGCCGCGCTCGCCTGTGAAACACTCGGCTTGAACCGCCTCTGGAAGTCGAATCCCGTCAACCGCCACTACCGGGCGCTCGACCTCGACCCCACGTGTGAGGCCAGCGGCCTCCAACCCGCCGGGGCCTGTGTTCTCGTCCGGCGCCGCGCCTGGCTGGAGGTTGGCGGCTTCGACGAACGCTTCCACCCTATCTGGTTCGAGGACGTGGACTTCTTTCAGCGCCTGAACCTCGCTGGCTGGCAGACACGCTACCTGCCCCGGTTTCGAGCTCAGCACGCCGGGGCCCATTCGATAGCCAGCCTACGGTGGGCCCGCCGCCAGCTATATTGGTATAGTAGTTTGCTACGATATGCAGATCTTCACTACCCGATGCCCAGCCGGGCCTTGGTGTGTAGTGCTGTTTGCGTGGGGGTGTTGCCGCGCATGGTAACGGGGATGTTCCACGAGCGGTCGACTCAACCGATTCACTTTTGTGCTAAGGTAATTGGGCTTGCATTAACCTATCTTTGGAAAGGCGGCCACATGGCTGCCTGGACGGAGTTGGCGAGTCAAGCCGCACCGGAGGAGTGCGAAACAATCGGTCACGTAACGGGGGCCGAATTATAGATTGGCTTTGCTACATGGCATCTAGCGACTTGGTATCGGTCACGATAGTGACCTACAACAGCGGCCGCTACATCAGGCGCTGCCTCGAATCGGTGCTCGCCCAGAAGGGTCCGCAGGTAGAAATCCTCGTCGTCGACAATAACTCGACCGATGGCACGCGTGACATTCTCGAGCACTACGAAGAGCGGTGTCACATTGTGCTGAATGCGCGGAACGCGGGTTTCGCTGCGGCCCAGAATCAGGCTATTGCGCTGGCGCGCGGCAATTGGATTCTGACGCTCAATCCCGACGTGCTGTTGATGCCCTATTTTATTCAGGCGCTTTTGGAGGCGGGCCGCCTGGACAATCGCATCGGCACTGTCTGCGGTAAGTTGCTGGTGATGAGTCCGGATTTTGATATTGACGCCAAACCGCGCGTCGATTCCACCGGCATTTATTTCACTCCAAATCTTCGCCACCTGGATCGTGGCAGCCGCGAGATCGACAACGGCCACTACCTAAAGCGCGAATATGTTTTTGGCGCCACGGCCGCTGCGGCACTCTACCGCCGCACAATGATCGATGACATTTCGATCGATAACGAATTTTTCGATACGGACTTTTTTGTCTACCGCGAGGACGCCGATCTCGCCTGGCGCGCCCAACTGTTGGGCTGGCGTTGTCTCTATACGCCTTACGCCCGCGGCTATCATGTGCGCGCCGTCTTGCCGGGCAACCGCCGAGCTCTGCCTAGAGAGATCAACATGCACTCGGTCAAGAACCGCTTCCTGATGCGGATCAAAAATATGACCGGGGACCTCTACCGCCGTTACTGGCTGCCCATCCTGGCGCGCGACGTCGTGGTAGTGGCCTGTTGCGTGTTGTACGAGCATTATTCCCTACGCGCCTTCTGGCGCGTCCTCAAGAGTTGGAGGCGCGTGGCGGCCAAGCGCACCCAGATCATGGCGCGTAAACGGGTGACGGACGAATATATGGCCGGCTGGTTCCACTATGAGCCGGTCAGCCGGCCGGCGCCGAAGAAAGCCAGCACCGCGCTCAGCCCGTCGCGTTCCAACGCCCAGACCGCTGAAAGCTAGTGCGCATCGCAATTGCCGGCACACGTGGCATCCCGGCCCGCTACGGTGGCTTTGAAACATTCGCCGAGGAGCTTTCAACGCGGCTGGCCGCGCGCGGTCACGACGTCACTGTCTATTGCCGCGAGCCCTATCCCGATCCCTTCTATCGTGGCGTGCGCCTGCGCTATCTGCCCCCCATCCGGCATAAGTACGCCGAGACGCTGGCACATACCTTCCTGTCGACGCTCGACCTGATGCGTCATCCCACCGACGTTGCACTCTACTGCAACGGCGCCAATGCCATCTTCACCGTACTGGCGCGTGGCTCCGGAATTCCTGTCGCGCTAAACGTCGATGGCCTGGAGCGGCTCCGCAAGAAATGGAACGCGCTGGCTCGCGCCTGGTATCTCGTCTCCGAAATCTTATCCACGTTCTGCCCCAACGAAATTGTCACCGACGCGGCGCAAATTGAACGTTACTACCGGGCGCGCTACGGCGCGGCCTCCACGTTCATCCCATACGGCGCACCCACCGGCCCAGTCGCCACACAAGCCGTGCTCGATGAACTGGGCCTTCAAACCCGCCGCTACTTTCTCTACGTCACACGCTTTGAGCCGGAGAACAACCCGCTGATGGTGCGCCGCTCCTTTGAGCGTGTTCAAACCGATTACAAGCTCGCGCTGGTTGGCGATGCCCCTTACGCAGCTGATTACATCCGCCAGATCCGCGACACGCGTGACGTGCGCGTCGTGCTGCCTGGCGCCATTTATGGCGATGGCTATCACGAGTTGCAAGCGCACAGCTTCGCCTACATCCACGCAACCGAAGTCGGCGGCACGCACCCGGCGTTGATTGAAGCCATGGGACGCGGCGCGCTGGTGATCTACCTCAGTACGCCGGAGAACGACGAGGTCACCGGTGGCACCGCACTGCCGTTCCACAACGAAGAGGAACTGGCCGCGCGCATCCAACAAGTTCTGGACATGAGCGACGGCGAACGTGAGCACTACCGGCGCGCCGCCGCCGCGCGCGTCGTGAAACACTATAGTTGGGATGCCGTGACGACGGCCTATGAACGGCTGTTCGCCCGGATGCTCGGAAAATGATGTACCGCAATTGGGTTGAAATTTCTTTGGCGCAGGTCCGCGCCAACTACGATGAATTGAAGCGCGCGGCAGGTGTTGAGATCTGCGCGGTGGTGAAGGCCGACGCCTACCGCCACGGCGCCGAGCGCGTGGCCTCGGAGCTAGAGGCGCACGGTGCGCGCTGGTTCGCCGTCAGCAACACCGAGGAAGGCGTCAAGCTGCGCCAGGCCGGCATCAACGGCCGCATCATCGTGATGGGCGATTTTCTGCCGTTTGAGCAGGAGGCGTTGCGCGACTACAGCCTGACGCCGGTCATTCACTCGCTCAGCCGCCTGCGCGACTATCAGCGTTTTGCCGCACAGCAGCCCAGCGGCGATTGGCCCGTGCACGTAAAGCTCGACACTGGCATGGGACGCCTGGGCGTGCGCGCCGCCATTCAGCAGGTGATTGACGCACTGCGCGATTGCGCCCCGCTCCGTTTCGAGGGCCTCACCACGCACTTTGCCGCAGCCTCCGATTTCGACTCACCCCAGACGCCCAACCAGATTGCGCGTTTCGAGCACGGCCTCACCGCCCTTCAGGTGGCTGGCCTGACTCCCGCCATGGTGCACATGTCCAGCAGCGCTCCCGTGGTCTTCGGCCTGAAGCAGGCTTTCGGCACCATGGTGCGGCCCGGCATTTCGCTCTACGGTTACGGACTGCACGGTTCGCCCTCAGCGCCCGCCGCACAGGCCACCGTCAAGCCCGCGCTCACGTGGAACGCACGCATTCTCGAAATTCGTGACATGCCCGCCGGCGCCGCCGTCGGCTATAACGCCCGCTGGCACGCTCCGTGCGCCTCACGCATCGGCGTCATCGCCTGCGGCTATGCCGATGGCATTCCGCACCAGCTTTCGTGCAAGGGCCACGCTGTGGTCGCCGGCCAGTTGGTGCCTTTCGTTGGCGCGGTCAGCATGGATCTCATCACGCTGGATCTCACCAGCGTGCCGCAAGCGCAATGCGGCGGCACAGCCACGCTCATTGGCCCCGGCTACGATGCTGAAGACATGGCGCGCGAAGCGGGCGTTATCAGCTACAGCGTATTGTGCGGACTGGGCAACCGCGTGGCGCGCGTCTATCTCGATTGAAGTACCTGCTGGGCCAGCTCCAGCTTATCGGTAAGAATGTAGTCGACGCCCGCCGCCGCCAGCGCGCGGATCTTGGCTTCATCGCTCGCACCGAAATAGTTCACGTTCACACCATTTGCGTGTAATTTCCGCACGATTTCCGCGAGATTTACAGGGATTTTTCCATCCACGTCGCGGATCTGGATGAACTGCGCCTTCATCGCGATGGTCGACTCAACGTATTTCGCCACGTCGCCATCCTGGCGCGACATGTTGCAGATGCGTACTGAAGGATACTCCGCGCGCAACTGCGCCGCCTGCATTTCCGTCGCAGCGAAGATGGCGTCATCCATCCGCCCCGCCGCCTGGATTGCACGCGCCGCGGCCAAGGCCACAGCCGGCGAGGACGCATCCAAGTG
>CAYZIX010000184.1:0-9223 GCA_964478395.1 uncultured Candidatus Solibacter sp. | reverse complement strand
GTTGATTCGACTAGTGCAATAAGAGGTGACTGAAATTGGTGTGGCGCGGCGAAAGGACAGGACAGGCGAACTGGCAGACCACCGCTCACTGACGTTCGCGGCTCTGAATAAGAGCTCTACACGGCGCCGAGACCGCGGCCGGTGATTTCGCCGGTGCGGAGGTAGCCGTCCTTGACGATGAAGAGGCCGGGGAAACGCTTCTCCCAAGGCTTGTTGGCGACGGGGCAATACTGGCGGCCGTTGGCTTCAATGGCAGCCACGGTAGGCACGTGCGCGGCCAGGCCAGCGGAATGGATGAGCGACGCACCGGGGCAGGTTAGATCCTGCACACAGAGAAACATCTTCCAACGCTGGGCGGCGGCGGCCATCAGCAGCGCCTGCGACTGGCCCTTACAGGCCTTCAAGGCTGCGCCGGTGTAGCCCATTTCACGCGCCAGGCGGAGGTTCTCAAGATCAGTGAGAGATTCGTCGATCACCACCGGGCGCAACTTCGCCGCTTCGTGCATGACGTTCGCGCGGTGACCGGCGAGATCGCGCGAGGTGGGCTGCTCAACGTACTGAATACGATCGAAGGCCCGCGCCGAGCGCGAGCGCGTCTCACGCAGCACGCTCAAGAGGTAGTCGACATTCGGGCACTTCTCATTGAAGTCCAGCGAATAGGCCACGGCATTCGCGGCCACGCGATCGACAGCCAGAATGCGGTCGCGATCCCAGTCCTTGTTATCGCCGTTGAGCTTGATTTTGAGGTGCGTGAGACCGTTGTAGGCGATCCATTCAGGCAGCGTTTCCGGCAGGCCGTCGCCGACGGGCTTGGCGACATCAGCACGCGTGATGGGATCGAGCGCGCCCACCAGGTGATAGAGCGGCATGCGCGGCTTCGGCTTGGACGAGACGAATTGATCGAGATAAAGGCCACGGAACTCGCCGCCAAGGTAGCGGCCCAGATCGTCAGCCAGAAACTCGCGCCCATAACACTCATACACACTGCGGCCGTGGAGCTTGCCGTAGGCATCGTGCAGCGCGGCATCGAAGGGGCTGGCGGTGACGAGAACGGCGAGTTTTGGAATAGGCTCAGCCAGCGGGATAGCGGCGGCGGCCTTTAGCCAGGCGGGCTCCAACCGGGTGCCGAGCTCAACCGGGTGCCCGTAATCCTGGCAGCCGGCCGTGATGGCGCGGATGCGCGCGGCCAACGCCTGCATGGCGGCAAAGGTCTGGTCCGTGCTGAGCTTCTTGGATGGGAAACTCCAGATGTTGCCCAGCGGCATGGAGCCGAAGCCTTCGGCGGTGTGACCGGCACGGTCGCGCACGCGAACCTTGACGTTGAGCAGCGTGACGTCGTCCATCAGCCGGCCGCCGAACTTGAGCGGCACGCGGTATTTGAAGTTCTCCTCGCTGGTGGTGACCTCTTCCACGCGCATGTCGCGTGCATTTGGACTGACCAGCAGCGACGCCAGGAACGTCCGGCGGCTCAACATGGAACTTACCCTCCCGCAGCCATCGTCTTGGGCTTCGCGCGCACCCAATCAACCATCTTCACCAACAGGAACAGTGCGGCAGTGAGCCCGGCGGCGCCCAGAATGAAATGCCAACGATGATCCATCAACCACTGTTTGGCGTGCTGCTCGCCCAACTGCTGGCCCAGCCAGGCGAGGCCCATGTAGCGGCCCGTCTTGCCCAGCGCCATGACCGTGAAAAACGCCAGCGGATGCACGGCAAAGGCGCCAGCACACAGCACAAAGACTTTCATAGGCAGCGGGATGACAGGGAGCAGCGCCGGGATAAAGACCGTGACCAAGCCATAGTGCTGAAACCAGGCGCGGAACTGCATGGCGCGCGGCCCGCTGGCCTTACGGTCCAAGTAACGCTGCCCGCCACGCCGCGCAATGGAATAGAGAATCATGGACCCGGCCAGCGCGCCCACCACGGCCAGTGCGCCGCTCAGCATAGCCGTTTGGGGCTGCTTCCAGGCCAGAAATAGCACGAGATAATCTGGCCCACCGGGGTTGGGCAGTCCGACGCCGTCGATAAACGAGACGAGCAGCGCGCCCAACGGGCCCCACGCTTTCAGCAATTCAAGAAAAGAGCTCATTCCACCGCCGGACTTCCGATTGTATCTAGCAACCGGGCTTCGTCCCACACCTCAATGTTCAGTTCGCGCGCTTTTTCAAGCTTTGAGCCGGCATCGGCGCCCGCCACCACGACCGAAGTTTTTTTGC
This sequence comes from uncultured Candidatus Solibacter sp., assembly GCA_964478395.1. Lineage (GTDB taxonomy): Bacteria > Acidobacteriota > Terriglobia > Bryobacterales > Bryobacteraceae > Paludibaculum. Next base: position 7,007 of record CAYZIX010000184.1, on the reverse strand, counting down.
TAACCGACCCGGCCACCTTTCCGCCCGCGGATTCAATCTTCTCTTTGGCCTGCTCGCGCGTCAAGGTGGGCAGCGCGCCAGTGAGCACAAAGGTGCGGCCCGCCAGCGGCCCGGTGGCCCGGCCGGTGCGCACGGCACACGTGAATTGCAGGCCCTGCGCGCGAAGACGCTCCACCAGCTCACGATTATGCGGCTCGGCAAAGAAGCGCCGGATGGAGTCCGCCACTTTCGGCCCAACTTCTTCGATCACTTGGAGCCGCGCTTCGTCAGCCTCCATCAGCAGGTCCAGCGAGCCAAGCGCCTCGGCCAGCAGACGCGCCGTGCGTTCGCCCACGAAGGCGATGCCGAGCCCGGCGATAACGCGGTCCAACCCGCGCTGGCGTGTCGCATTGATGCCTGCAATGATGCGCGCCGCACTCTTTTCACCCATGCGCTCCAAGCCGACAAGCTGACCGGCTGTGAGCGAATACAGATCGGCCACGTTACGCACGCGGCCTTGATCGACAAGTTGCTCCACCAGCGCCTCACCGAGGCCGTCAATATCCATCACGGCGCGCGAGGCGTAGTGCAGCAGGCTCTCCTTTAAACGGGCCGGGCAATTCGTGTTCAGGCAGCGCGCGGCCACTTCGCCTTCAGCGCGCAGCACGGGCGCCAGGCACACCGGGCACGAATCCGGCATATGGAATTCGACGCGCGGATCGCCAGCGGCCGCAACGCGCACAATGCGCGGGATAACGTCGCCGGAGCGCTCGATAACCACACGATCGTTGATTTTGAGGCCCAGTTCGCGAATGAAATCCTCGTTGTGCAGCGTGGCGCTGGAAACGGTGACGCCGCCCACCACCACCGGCCGCAGGCGCGCCACGGGCGTCAGCACGCCGGTGCGTCCCACCTGCACGTCGATAGCTTCCAACACCGTTTCGGCCTGACGCGCACTGAACTTGAAGGCGATGGCCCAACGCGGGGCCTTGGACGTGGAACCCAGACGCTGCTGTAGCTCCATCGAATCGAGCTTCGCCACGACGCCATCGATTTCGTAAGGCAATGAGTCGCGCAACTCGCCGCAGCTCCGGCAGAATGCGAGCAGTTCGTCGAGCCCAGCACAGAGCTTGCGGTTAGGGTTCACCTTGAAACCGAGGCGCTCCAGTTCGGCAAGCGTTTCGTGCTGCGTGGGCATGGCCGGGCGGCCGCCGGCCAGCAACGCATAAGCGTAGTAGTCGAGCTGGCGCGAAGCGGTGATGGAGGCGTCCAACATGCGCAAGGAACCGGCGGCGGAGTTGCGCGGATTGGCATAGAGAGCCAGGCCGGCAGCCTGCCGCTCACTGTTGAGCCGTTCAAACGCGGCGCGCGGCATGATCACCTCGCCGCGCACTTCGAAATGCGTCCAGCGCGGCTCCACACGCAAAGGCAGCGAACGGATGGTGCGCGCGTTTTCAGTGACGTCCTCACCAACCGTCCCATCGCCACGCGTGACCGCCTGCTGGAGGAGGCCGTTTTCATACCGCACGGCCATGGAGAGGCCGTCGAGCTTTAGCTCAGCGATGTACGAGATGGGTTCGCCGGCAAGGCCGTCGCGCACACGGTGATCGAACTCAGCCAACTCGCCTTCATTGAGCGCGTTGTCGAGGCTCATCAAGGGCGTGGAATGAGTGACCTTGACGAAGCCCTCACGCACAGCGCCGCCGACACGGAGGGTGGGCGAATCTGACGGAACCGGGAACTCCGGGTGCGCGGCCTCAAGCTCCTGGAGACGGCGCATCAGGGCGTCGTACTCGGCGTCGGAGATCTCGGGCGCGTCCAGAACGTAGTAAAGACGTTCGTGGCGCCGTAGCGCGGCGCGCAAACGCTCCATCTCTTCGTGCGCGTTCACTCTTACAATGGTAACTACGTGTCCGATCCAAGCGCAGCCGTTCTCATATATAACCCGGTAGCCGGCAGGTTGCGCAAGCGCCCGCACGTGATTGAGCGCCTGACCGCCATTTTGACGGCGCAGGCCGGCGCAGTGGAGCCGCTGCCAACGCCCGGACCACGCACGGCCGGTGAACTGGCCCGGCAAGCTGTGGAGCGCGGCGCAAGCCGCGTGTATGTAGCCGGCGGCGACGGCACGATTAATGAAGCAGTGGCCGGCATGGCGGGCTCGACAACGCCGATGGCGGTGCTGCCGCTAGGCACAGCCAACGTGTTCTGCATGGAAACGGGGCTCGGCTCAAATGCGCTGCGGGTAGCCCAGCGGATCAACGAACTGGTGCCGCGCGACGTGGCGCTGGGCCAACTGGAGCTGGCGGGCCAGGCGGCGCGCCCGTTTCTATTAATGGCGGGAGTGGGCCTGGACGCACGCATTGTGCGGCTGGTGAGCCCTGAGGTGAAGCGGCGTCTGGGCAAGTTGAGTTACTGGCAGGGCGGGTTTGCGCAGCTCGGCAAGCCGCTGGAGGAGTTTGACATCTCTTTCAATGGACGCGTGGTGCGGGCCAGCTTCGCGCTGATTGCGCGCGTGGCCAACTACGGTGGCGACCTGGCCATTGCGCGTCACGCCGACCTGCGCACCGATGATTTCGCCGTGGTGCTGTTCGAAGGGCGCAGCTCGGTGCGCTACCTGAAGTATTTCAGCGGGGTGCTGCTGAACAGGTTGGAGAACATGAAGGGGATAACCGTCGGGCGCGCTACGGAACTCGAAGTGACGCCATGTGCGGGCCAACGCGTGGACGTGCAGGTGGACGGGGAACTGGCCGGCGATGCGCCGGCAAAGATCTCGATAGCGCCCCGGCGTCTGCGGTTGCTGCTGCCACGCGGTTACGTGGACGCACCGCTCAAAGGCTAGCGCGGATCATCTGCAACTCATTGCGGAACGATTCCATGATGCGCTGGGCGTGATCCGACAAGCCCAGTTCCGCCAGACTCTGCTCCACCATTTGGGGAGGCGCAATTTCATCCAGGCCGATGGATTGGCCTTCGCCGTTGGCGACGACATTGGCCACGGCCAGCACACGGCTCAGCGGCAGGGCAGTGGTGCTGTTGCGTAACGGGTCCAGCGCCGGATGGTGGTGATAGAGCACCGCCTTCTGGATGGGCACGGGCAAGTTCCAGCGCATTAGCGCGGCCAACGACAGTGCGGAGTGAGTGACATCGATCACTTCCTGCTCACAACTTTCAATGTCGCGGCCGGTCTCGACGCCGAGCCGGCGGATGCGTTCATACTCTTCAGGCAACGCAACGGCAATCATCAGCCGGCCCAGATCGTGCAACAGGCCGGCGACGAAAGCACCCTCGGCATAGTCGGCCGTGGCGCGCTGCACCAGCAGATCCGACAGCACGGCGACGGCGACGGCGTGATCGTTAAAACGCGACATCGACCACGACGGCGGCGTCTTAACGCGCGCCCAAAGCTTGGACACCGACAGCCCAAGCAGAAAATTGCGCAGCTTATTTAAACCGAGAATGGAAACAGCCGCGCGCACACTGCTGACCGTGCCACGGCGGCCGTACAACGCCGAGTTGACCAGCCGCAAAACGTTGCCGCTCAACACAGTGTCGCGCTCAATGACAGTGGCCAGGTGCGCAAAAGAGACATCATCGTCGGCCAAACTGGCCATAAGATGATTCAGCACCGGCGAAAACGGCGGCAGCTGATCCAGGATCTTCAAGGCCTGGTCGCGGTACAACACCCGGTGTAGAGCAGTTGGACTCACAACGTATCCATCGGCCGGACTCCAGAGAAAGTTGAGACGGAGCGGTAATTTTCTCGTGCCCCTGTCACGCGGCGCGGCGGCCTTGTACCATGGATAGGCAAGTGAATTCATTAACTTCAGCGGCCCTGGAAGTCCGGGAACTTCGTAAAGTTTATGGCTCGACGGCGGCCGTCGACGGGCTCACCTTGCGTGTCGAGCGCGGTTGCTTCTTCGGCTTTCTGGGCCCAAACGGGGCAGGCAAAACCACCACAATCCGTATGTTGATGGGGCTGGCGCAGCCCACATCCGGCTCCATTGAAATCCTTGGCGGGCGAATGCCCGAGGACCAATTGGCCATCAAAAACCGTATCGGCCTGGTTCCGGACGATACACTGCTTTTCGATCAACTGACGGGGCCGGAATTTGTCGAATTTGTCGGGCGGATGTACGGCCTGGGCCGCCCACTGGCCAAGCAGCGGACACAGGAGCTGATGACCCTGTTCGAACTGGACAGCGCGCGGGGCAAGGCAATTGGCGATTATTCGAAGGGCATGAAGAAACGCGTGGCTATGGCGGCGGCGCTGATCCACAGGCCCGATCTTTACCTGCTGGACGAGCCGTTTGAAGGCGTGGACGCCGTGGGCGCGCGTCTGATGAAAGACATCCTGCTGGACCAGGTGGCGCACGGAGCCACCATCTTTCTGACATCGCACGTGCTGGAGGTGGTGGAGCGGCTGTGCGAACGCGTGGCGATTATCCACCAGGGCCGCCTGGTGGCGGAGGGCAGCCAGGAAGAGCTGCGCTCCGGGTCGGAAACACTGGAAGACCTTTTTGTTCGGGTAGTGGGCGGACCGGCGCGCTCGGCCGAGACGCTCGACTGGCTGTGACGCCATGACCCTGCTGAACGACCAGGTGCGCGCGATTTGCTGGGCCCAGGCCAAGGTGGTCTACAACCGCTTTGCGGGCGGGGGCTCGGCCGGCGGGCGCGCCACCTATTGGATTTCCGGCCTGATCTGGTATGGCACGTTCAGCTTCCTAGCGTGGGTGGCCGCCAGCGCACTACCCGCTTTAAACGAGCGTGCAACGCTGGCCACGGCGTTGACCGGCGTCCTGTTTCTGGCGACGCTGTTCTGGCAGTTGATTCCCGTCATGCTGGCCTCCACCGGCGTGAGCCTGGATCTGCGCCGGCTGATGGTGTACCCGATTGCGCCCGCGCGGCTGTTCGCCATCGAGGCCGTGCTGCGCTTCTCCACGGGCATCGAAGTGATGATTGTGCTGGCGGGAATCGCCATCGGTCTGGCGCGCAGCCCGCTGACGCCTACCTATGCGCCGGCGCTGCTGGTCCCGTTCATCGTTTTCAACCTGGCGTTGTCGGCCGGCGTGCGGGACCTGCTGACGCGGCTGCTAGCGCGGCGCGGGGTGCGCGAACTCGTCATCTTTGCGCTGGTGCTGATCAGCGCGCTGCCGCAACTGCTGGTGATGCTGTTCCCGCCGGAGCAATGGCACAGCTCCTACCTGAAGTACCTGAAGCGTCTGCCGGAGTTACCGTTACCGTGGCAGCCGGCGGCCAGCCTGGCGGCGGGCGTGAACAGCGCCATGGCGTGGGCCGGACTGTTGCTGTGGCCGGCGCTGGCCATGTGGTTTGGCTGGTCCCAGTTCCAGCGCGGGCTGCGCTGGGACGCCAGCGAAGCGCAGACAGAGACGGCCGTTGCGGCCGCCAGTGGCACGACAAGCTGGAAAGACGCCTTCTTCACGCTGCCCGGGCGATTCTTCCCCGACCCGCTGGCCGCGCTGATCGAAAAAGAACTGCGCTTTCTGACGCGCGCGCCACGCTTCCGGCTGGTGTTCTTCATGGGCTTCAGCTTTGGATTGATCATCTGGATTCCGCTGGCCATGGGGCGGCACCGTGGCGGCGCATTCAGCGAGAACATACTGGTGTGGGTCAGCCTGTACGCGGCGTTGCTGCTGGGCGAAGTGCTGTTCTGGAACATCTTCGGCTTCGACCGCTCGGCCGCGCAGGCCTACTGGGCCATGCCGGTGCGCTTCTCGACGGTGCTGGTGGCGAAGAACGTGGCGGCGGTGTTCTTCCTGCTGACGGAGATCACGATTGTGACGGCCGTAGTGCTGGCGCTGCGCATCCCGTTCCCGCACTCGAAGATCCCGGAAGCCTACGCCGTAACGCTGCTGGTGTGTGTGTTCCTGCTCGCGGTCGGAAATCTGGCGTCGACACATTATCCGCGGCCGGTGGATCCGGCGGCATCGTGGCGGCGGTCGAGCTCGGGCCGGGTGCAGGGGATGCTGCTGCTGGTCTATCCAGTGCTGGCAATTCCCGTGGCGCTGGCCTATCTGGCACGCTACGCGTTCGATTCAGAGCTGGCTTTTTACGGTGTTCTGGCCACAGCGTTCGCGGTGGCCGGGTTGACTTACCGGGTGTCGCTCGATTCGGCCGTATCTACGGCCGAGCGGCGGCGCGAAGAGATCCTGGCGGCGCTCGCGCGCGGCGACGGGCCGATGGCCTGAACGCACCATGCGACTGAGTCCACTGTTATTGCTGGTTGCACTGCCGCTGGGAGCGGCATGGCAGGAGACAAAATCCGGCCCGTTTGTTGTCGTCAGTGACGCAAGCGAAAAGGATGCGCGCGCCGCGCTTTATCTACTGGAGCAATTCCGCTTCACCTTCGGTGAGGCGCTGGGCCGCACAGATCTAAAGACGGTGTGGCCCATTACGGTGATTGTGGCCAAGCCCGGCGCGCTGGTGCGCGCGCACACGTTGGGCTTTTCGCGCGACGGCTGGATAATCACCTGGCCGGCCGGTTCTACGCCGCCGCCGGCGTTATTCAAACGCCTGGCGCTGCTGCTCATAGAGGACAACTGGCCGGGCCGCATGCCGGGAACCCTGGAAGAGACGTTCGCATCGCTCTACTCCACGCTGAAGCTGCGCGGACCGCGACTGGTGCTGGGCGAGCCGCCCGCACAGACGGAGAGAACGCGTGAATGGGCGCTGCTGCAATACCTGATGACGCACGAAGAGACGGCGTCGCGCACACGCGTCTTCCTCTCCAACTTGGCGAACGGCGGCGACATGGGTGCGGCGTTCCGCAACTCCTACGACATTCCGCGGGCTCAAATTGAGGCGGCGGTGGACCGCTACTTCGCATCGGGACATTTTCTGACCATCGAGATTTCTCCGCGTCCGATGGACCCGGAGCACGCCTTCCGCTTCATTCCGGCGCTGGCGGCGCGAGTGCGCGTCGTGGCCGGCGACATCGCCCTGGCGCGTAATGCTGCGGGCGAAGCCCGGTTGGCCTATCAGAACGCAATTAACGAACGGCCCGGGGCGTG
>CAYZIX010000183.1:0-9256 GCA_964478395.1 uncultured Candidatus Solibacter sp. | reverse complement strand
CCGGCGAGCCGCGCGTAGGCGCGCCTTTCCCTCCGGTGTCACAATTCATCCCTTTTTTATTCCCAGCGCCCTGAATGGCTTGGGATGAATCCGCCGGTTCTCGCTATTGCCAGCATCGTAAGCTTCTTCGCATGGAGCCGCTTCATACCTATTCGCAGAAACCCGGCGGCGGACCGGTGTGCGGCGGTCTCGGGTTGAGGGTAATTTGCAACGCACCCGAAAATCGCGCCAATTCTTTGAAAAATAATGGTTTAAGTGCGATTTTTGCGCCGGGAGGGTCCCGAGCCCGCGCCACCGGGGCGCGGGCTCGGATTGGACTAGCGCTTGGTCTGGTCGAAGCTCACGCGGACGCCCATGGTCAGCACCGTGTCGTTCTTCACTTTGCCGCCCACCGGGTTGGACAGGTAGCGGTTGTTGAACCCGAGGTTCCACTCCAGCCACTTGTAGATCGGAATCGAGGCCGCCGTGTCGAAGTTGAAGCGGTACTCACCGGTCTCCGTCATGTTCGGGTAGAAGGCAAGGTGTTCGGTCAGTTTCAGGCGGCTGAGCAGTTGATAACCCAGGTCCTGGTTCACCGCCAATTCGCCGGAGTTCCGCAGCAGGTTGCCACTGGCTGCGCCGAACTGCTCACGGTTCCAGTTGCCGCCACCACTGAGATCGAGGAAGCCGCGTTTGTTCTTCCAGGCGTGGTAACCGAAGCCGCCGCCGGCCACCAGCCGCAAGTCCAGGTCGAGGAACTTGTCGTAGTCGTAGGCGTTGACGCCGTAGACGAAGAGCTTCGGGCTGACGTCACGGTCGATGTTGACCGAGCCGCTGACGCGGTTGGCCGTCGCGCCATACGGCAGCGTGGTGCTCTGCGTGGCGTAGATCTGGTTGAAGTTCAGCGAGAGCTTGTTCTTGCCGGCCGCGCGTGTGGCGGCGGCGGTGGTATTGAACGTGGTGGTCTTCGAGTTGCCGCTCGAATTGGCCAGGCCCAGAGAGGCAAAGCCGCTCCAGAAGTCGGTCAGGCCCGGATGGTGGGCGCGCTCATAGGAGCGCTCCCAGGCCCTTTGCGTGGCGTCGTCGCGCAGCGCTTCCACGGCAGCCGGTGCGGGCTTCAACACTTCGCCCGTGGCGGTGGTCACTTCCACCGCGTCTTCCTTGGTGCTGACCTTGCCAAGCACCTTGCCTTGGTCTTTCAGCGTGACGTTCAGCGGCGAGTCCGCCGTGAGTTCAACCACCATCTTGCGGTCAATCTTCACCTCGCCGGCGTAGTCGGTCTTCAAGATCACGGTCTTGTCATCGGCGCTGATAATCCGGCCGGTCAGCCGGTCGCCGTTCTTCAACGTGATCTGGTCGGCCAACATCGGCCAACAAAGTGTGGAAAGAAGAAGTAATGTTGCGAATCTCATGTCTTTGGGCAATCCCCGTGACAAGCCTCAATCAGATGCCTGCGGACCGTGGGGAAGATTGTGGGTCCATGTTCATGGATGCAGCGCACTTCAAAGAGGCTACACCAGGATTGCCCAAAAACAACCGCTCAGGCAACGCTTTGGCCCATTTTCCCGATTTCCGGATAATAGACCCGCCGCCCTTCGTCCATTGCCAGGTTGGCCAGGATGACTCCGGTCGAGTCGGCCAGCCCCACTTCGACGTCCGCTTTCGGCCGTCCGCCAATGCGTGTGCAGCAGAAGAAGTCCTCCAGCGACAGGTCCACCGGGTTGCGCTCCTCTTCCGGCATCGAGATGTCGTGCTTGTAGAGCCACTGCCGCGCGTACTTCATTTCGCGCGTCAGGAAGCTGTCGCCATTCTGGATCACGTCCTTCGGCAGCAGCAGCGGCAGGCCTTGCGACGTCATTTTCTCGGTCGAAACTGTGGAGCCGGCCACCCAGTTTTCGTCCTTCTTGGCGGTGGTGGCTTTGGGCGCGCCGGGCTCGCGGAACCACATGGCCATGGTTGGCCCGACGGCCGGATTGGCTGCATCGCCGATGGTGATGTGGAGCGTACCGGCGGTACCGCAAATCTCCTCGCCGAAGTTCGGCCGCCGGCCGTAGAGCAGGTCGCAATGGCCGTTGTAGGAAATCGACGTGTAGACCAGCTTTTGCCCCTTCGGGTAGCGGAAAATCAGGTGGATGTTGTCGTAGGTCTCGCGGCCGTCCTTCCAGTAGTCGATGCCGCCGACGCCTGTGACAAACTCCGGCGTCGCGCCGAACATCCAATCGGCCACGTCCATCTGGTGCGAGGCCAACTCCGCCGCCGGTCCGGCCGAGTATTCGCGGTAAAGGCGCCAGTTGATGCGCCGCTCCAGCGACGGGTCTTTCACCGGCCGCCGGCCCGCGCCGTTGCGGTGCCACTGCGCGCGGATGTGCATCACGTCGCCCAGCATTCCTTTCTCAATCATCTGGTGCGCGGTTTCGTAAAACGGGCTGTAGCGGCGTTGCAGGCCGGTTTGCAATACCTGGCGCGGATGCGCGCCGGCCAGGGCGCGCAGCGCGTGCACTTCTTCGGGCTTGAAAACGAGGCTCTTCTCGCAAAAGACGTGTTTGTCGGCCTGGAGCGCGTCGCGCGTCACTTCAAAGTGGCGGTAGAGCGGCGTCGCTATAATCACCGCGTCAATCTCTTTGTCGTCCAGCGTGGCCCGATGGTCGCGGTATTGTTTGACGCCCGCCGGCGCGAATTGCAGCGCGTTTCGCAAATTCGGCTCGTAAATATCGCACACGGCCACGCAGCGGCCATTCGTGACGCCGGCCAGACGCTTCAGCAGGAATGTGCCGCGGTCGCCCGCGCCAATCACGGCGTAGCGCACGGCGTCGGCTTCGGGGCCGGCCTGCGCGCGCGTGCTCCCACAGCCCGCCAGGGCCGTTGCCGCAGTCAGCGCGCCAGCTGTTTTTAGCGCTTCCCGTCGAGTAATGTCAGCCATTTCGAAGGTCTCCTTCCGTGCTTTCGACAATGCGGCCGTTGCGCGATGAAAGAAACGTTCCTAGCGGTGATGAACCGGTTTCAAAAAAGCTGTTAACGTAGTTCACTGATGCCTGCACCAGCGCAGCAAGAGGTCGAACGGGAACTTGAACGGGTCCTTGAAAGCTCCGCCTTCCACGGTTCGCGCCGCTGCTCGGATTTTCTGCGCCACGTGGTCACGGTGACGCTGGGCGGGCACGCCGAGTCGCTCAAGGAGCGCACGCTGGGCATTCAGCTTTTCCAGCGCAAGGCCGATTACGACACCGGCGACGATTCGATTGTGCGCGTCAAGGCCAATGAGGTGCGGCGCCGTCTCAGTCAGGCTTACCAGGAACTGGGCCATGCCGCCGATTTTGAGATTGTTCTGCCGGCCGGCGCCTATGTGCCCGAATTTCGCGCGGTTACGGCGCCGGCGCCACCACGGCGCGCCCCGTTACGAACCCGTTATAAGGCCTTGGGTTGGACGGCGGGCTTGGTTGTAACGCTGGTGGCGGGTGCGTTGATCTGGCAATTCGGCTACAAGCCGGCCAGTGAGCCCTATCAGCAATTCTGGCGGCCATTCCTCGAAAGTGAGGGCCACGCGCTGATCTGCGTGCCGCATCCGCCGGTGTTCCTGTTGCCGCAATCGGTGCTGGAGTCGGACACGAAGACCATCGAGCGCTCCGCCATCATCGTCAATGCGATTGATTACGTGGGCGTCGGCGATCTGATGTCGGCCTCGCGTCTGGCGGCGTTCTTTGCCGTGGAGAAGAAGCCGTATCAGATCCGGCTGGGCAGCGATACGTCGTTTGCCGAGATCCGCAACTCGCCGGCGGTCTTTGTGGGTGCGTTCACCAACCACTGGACCATGGAGATGAACCAGGATGTGCGCTTCATCCTGCGCAAGCAGGCGGGCGTCAACTCGATTGTCGACACCACGCAGCCCGACCGGCGCTGGACGTTTGCGCGTGCGACGGACTATGCGCTCATCACGCGGCTCTACGAGTCGCGTACCGGCCGGCCGTTGATGGTGGCCGCCGGGCTGGGGCACTTCGGCACGCAGGCGGCGGGCGAGTTCGTCACCACGCCGGCGGCGATGAATGGCGTACTTTCGACGCTCGGCGCGGGTTGGCAGCAACGCAACCTCCAGATTGTGATCCGCGTGGAGGTGCTAGGCAAGACGCCCGGGCCGCCGCGCGTTGTGGCGACGCACGTCTGGTGATTACTGCACGTCGCTGACGTCTACGCGGAAGCGCAGCGTGATGGGCTTGCCGGGCTCCAACGTGAGTCCGGTGACGGACTCCGTGCGGCCGGGCACCGAGGCTCCAACAAAGCCATAGTTGCGCAGGCACCACTGGTAGGGCGCGCCCGGATTCGCCTCGTCGGGCGTGATGCGCAGCGCGGCTTTCTTGCCGTTATAGAGGGCCTCCAGTTCGGCCCAGGCGTGTGGCACCAGGTCCTGGTTGTTCTCCACCGGGCCTTCGGCCGAACGCAGCACGGTCTGCTCGCGCGGAGCGAAGCGCGCGCTGAAGCCGCCGTAGCTTTTGCCCTTGTCGGGTGAGCCGCGCAACGTGAGCGGCTGGCCTAACGCTTCGAGTGTCAGCTCCACGTTCAGCGTGCGCCGGCCGGCGGGCGCGGGCAGGACGGTGATGCGTACCACCTCGCGCGCCAGCTTCTTGTCGCCCGCGTACCAGCCGTTTTCGACGGCCAGCGTGGCGCGCGACTGTTCGGCGCGGCGCGAGAGGAACTTCTCGAAACGGTCGTTCAAGCCGCGCATCATCCAGCCGTCCAGCTTGGCATCGGGCGTTTCCACCACGGGCCAGGCCCAGAACAGGCCGCGATGGTGGAAGTGATCCTTGGGGAAGTCGTCCAGCGGCGAAACGCCAGCCGGAGTCAGCACCGGATAGATGTAGCAGCAGCGGCGGCGGTCCTCGGGGACACCGTCCTTGAGCTGCGGACCGTAGTTGTAGACGAGCGCGGTCTTGCCGTTTTCGAGCAACTCCAGGCGGCCATCGCCGTGGTCCTTCCAGCTAAAGACGGTCAGCAGCAGGAATGCGCTAATCACGGGAATCGCGCCTCACTTTCTCTTCATCCACTTCCACACCCAGCCCCGGCCCGGTGGGTACGCGCAACGCGCCGTCCTCCAACTGGAATGGCTGCTTCAACCACGATCCGGCCAGATATTGCAGGCCGTTCAGCGCGGCTGGGTACTTCAGCCCATACGCGCCGTACAGGATGAGCGACGCGGCCAGCGAGACGTCCGGATCGGTGAGTCCGCTACCCAGGAACATGAGCTTGTTCTGTTCGAGGTACTCCACCTGGCGGCGCGCTTCGTAAAGGCCGGCCGTGCGCGCGGGCTTCATGGCCACGCCATCCAGCAGGCCGAGTTTGTGGAACTCTTCGAGGTCGGTCAGCGAGACGACGCCCTCATCAAAGAGGATGGGCAACGCGCCTTGGCGTTTGATGGCGGCCAGTCCACTCAGGCGGTTGGGCGGCAAGGGCTGTTCCAGCACGTTGACGCCAGCGTCGGCCAGCTTGGGGATGACGGCGAGAGCGGTGTCCAGGTCGTAGCCGCCGTTGGCATCGGCCCACAGGAAGCATTTGGGCGCCAGTTTGCGCACGCGGCGCGCCAGTTCGACGTCGAAGCGCGGATCTGGAGAGACCTTCAGATTGAAATGGTGATAGCCGCGCTTGGCGCCGTCGGCCACCATCGATTCGGCCTCGTCCACCGTTTTGACGTTGACGGTCCAACTGAGCGTGACGCGGTCGTGGTCCTTGCGGCCCCACAACTCTCGGACGTTCTTTCCGGCCAGCTTGCCGGCGATGTCGTGCAAGGCGAGGTCGATGCCGGCCTTGGCGATGGGCATGCCGGTGGAGAACGATGGCGCGATGGCCTTATTCATGGCCTTGTGCGCCGCGGCGAAGTCGGTGGGGTTGTGACCGATAAGCGCCGGTGCGAGATAGGCGCGGATGGTGGTGGTGGCGGATTCGAGCGTCTCGTAGCTCCACGTGTGCGCGGGCACGCTCTGGCCCCAGCCGACGGTGCCGTCCTCGCAGGTGATTTTGACGAAGATGGCCGGGCGTTCCGGCTTGGTAAAGAACTTGAAGTAGCCGCTCACAGCGTAGCGCACCGGTAGCGCCTCAACGGAGCGGATGGAGGGGACGGGCTTCTGGAGTAGGGCCGCCATGGTAAATGGAAACTCGCGGCGTGTCATTCGTTCAACATCGTATCAATCGTGATAAGCATAAGGGGTCATGAATGCCGCGATTGGACTTTGCCTGACGCTGCTGATGATTCAAGACGGGCCGGATCCGCGCGAGATTCCGGTGCCGCGCATTCAAACGCCGATGGGTACGCTGCCCAGTGTGCGCGAACTGCCGGTGCGGCCGGAGATGCCACCGGTGATGGTGATGAACGATGGGACACGCGTGAAGACGCGCGCGCAGTGGCAACGGCGGCGCGAAGAGATGCGGCGCACGCTGGCCTACTACGCGGTGGGGCAGATGCCGCCCGCGCCTGGCAACGTGAAGGGGCGCGAAGCGCGGGCCGAAACGCTGCTCGACGGCACGGTGAAGTACAGACTAGTGGAGCTGACGTTCGGACCGCAGGGAAAGCTCAGGCTGAATATTGGTATATTTACGCCGGTAAAAGGCGGTCCATTTCCGGCAATTATTCTGCAGGGCGGAACGCCACCGGGCGCCGAGCCGTTGCCGCGTCTACCACAGGGGCCCAACCAGGGTAAAGGCGAGAACGTCCTGCTGATGGTAGGCCCGGCCCCGACTCCGGAGACAATGCGGCCGGGCATGCCGCCGCCGACGGCGGAGGCAATGGCTAGGCAGCGCGCCGACGTCTTCCGGCGCGGCTATGCGCTGGTGGTCTTCAATCCGAACGACTGCGCCGAGGATACGACGTTGCGTAACGCGGACGGCAGTTGGGCGTTTCGCACGACACGCTTTTTCCCGGCGTATCCGGGCTACGACTGGGGCGTGCTGGCGGGTTGGGCGTGGGGCGCGTCGAGGGTGGCTGATTATCTTGAAAAAGATCCGGCGATTGACGCGCGCACGATGATCATCACGGGCGCGTCGCGCAATGGCAAAGCGTCGATGATTGCGGCGGCGTTCGACGACCGGTTGATGGGCGCGCCGGTGGTGACGGGCGGCGGTGGCGTGGGCGCGTTCCGTTTCGCCGGGGCGCGGCGTAGCGAAACGCTCGACATCATGGTGAAGAAGTATCCGAACTGGTTCTCGCCAAATTTGCACGAGTTCTGGGGGCATCGCGAGAAGCTGCCGTTCGATGCGCACTGGTTTTTAGCGCTGGCCGCGCCGAGGCCATTCATCGCGCTGGAAGGCGAGACGGACACGATTTCACTGCCTGAGGCGGTGCGGGCGTCGATGCGCGCGGCTCGGCCGGCCTACGATTTGTTCGGCGTGAAGGACGGGCTGGGCGTGAACTATGCGAAACACGGCCACGCGTTCACGGACGAGGATTGGACGGCGATGATGGACTTCTTCGATGCACGGGTCAGGGGGAAGCAAATTAGCCGCGATTTCAGGCAATTTCCGGCTGGTACCGATGCCGGGGCAGTCCGCGCACGGGCGTTGGAGGCGGTGCAGGCCAAGGAGCCGGAAGACAAGTTGAAGCACTCGCTGGCAGTGGAGCAGATGATGCGCGAGTTGGCTACGGGTCCGGAGGATGACAAGGACGAGTGGGCGCTGGCCGGGTTGCTGCACGACATCGATCTAGCGGCGACAGCGAACAATCTGGCGCGGCACGGGATTGAAGGCGCGAAGATGCTAGCTGAGCTTGGATACAGCGCCGGGGTGATCCACGCCGTGCAAGCGCACGACGACCGGGCGGGCGTCGAACGAACTTCACGCATGGATCACGCACTCTACTGCGCGGATCAGATGTACTGGGCGAAGGCGAAGGCGGCGGCGCCATCAGGCCAGGTAAAGGCTGAGTGCGCGGTGCTGAAGAAGTAGCAAACGAAGGATAATGGAGGCACATGCTGCGCACCATGATTCTGGGAATGATTGCGATGAGCGCCTCGGCGGCGCCGCCCGTGCTCGTCATTGCTGTCGACGCATTCCGTTACGATTTCGCCGCGCGCGACCACGCGCAGGCTATCCTGGCGCTGAAGAAGGAAGGCGCGTCAGTGGAAGCGATGACGCCGAGTTTCCCGTCGACGACATTCCCGAATTTCCACGCGATGGCCACGGGGCTGCATCCCGGTCATCACGGTTTGGTGAGCATGTCGTTTTACGACCGCGCGTTGGGCAAGTCGTTCTACTACACGAAGAATTCGCGCGAAGGTTTCTGGTATGGCGGAATGCCCATCTGGCTGCTGGCGCAGGACGCGGGCATACGGTCGGCGACGTTCTTCTGGCCAGGTACCGATGCGGTAATCCAAGGCCGTAATCCCACGTATTTCCGGCGGTACGACGGGCGCGTGCCGCACGAGGAGCGCGTCAAACAGGTGATCGACTGGCTGCAAATGCCGGAGCAAGAACGGCCGGGCCTGGTGATTGTCTACTTCTCCGACGTGGACGCGGCCGGGCACGCCACTGGGCCGGATTCGCCGGAGACGCGCGCGGCCATTGCCAAGGTGGACAAGACGGTGGGCGAGTTGGTGGCCAAGGCCCGCGCGGTGCGCAATGACATCAACATTGTGGTGCTGTCGGACCACGGCCAGATTGGTGTGCAGAGCGTCATCGATCTGACGAACAAGGCCGACCTGCGAGGCTGCCGCGCGGCGAACGAGGCTCCGACGACGATGCTCTATTGCGAAGATCCGGAGCGCGTGCGCGCGGAGTTGATTAAGAACGCGCCGGAAGTGACTGTCTATCGCAAAGCCGAGACACCGGCGCACTGGTTCTACCGCGACAGCCTGCGCGTGGGCGATCTGGTGATTGTGCCGAAAACGCCGTCGATTGTGTATGCCGTGCCGCCGGGCGACCCGGAGGCGAAGCCCGTGCCGCCGTTGAAGGGCATGCACGGCTATGACCCGCAGAAATATCTGGAGATGCGCGGGATGTTGATTGGCGTGGGGCCGGTGTTTCGTGCCGGAAAATCGATTCCAACAATGGATAATGTCGACGTATTTGCGCTATTGTGCCGGTTATTGGGGTTGAAAATGCCGGCCGGAGTGGACGCCAATCCGGCGCACATCCAGCCACTGATCAAGTAGTGGCCAGATCCACGATCCGCGCGCGCAGATGATCGAGCAGCGCGGCCGCGTTGAGCGATGGGACGGGTAGGCGCAGGATGCCTGCCGGGGTGAACTGCGCGCCCGGCGTTTCGCTGACGAGCCGCATCAGACGGTGCGGGTCGACATCGGCA
>CAYZIX010000182.1:0-9498 GCA_964478395.1 uncultured Candidatus Solibacter sp. | reverse complement strand
GCCTGGCTAGCCCGCGCGTGCCGGGCACAGTTGTTCAACGCCTCCTGCACAACACGATAGACGCACGTACGGTGTGAGTCCGGCAGGTTCTCGTCGATATCCTCGGTCACCATCTTGACCTTCAGGCCATGCCGCCGCATCACTTCACGCGCCTGCCATTTCAACGCCGCCACCAGGCCTAGGTCGTCCAACATGGAAGGCCGCAGCAACAGCGCCATGTTGCGCACCATGCCGACGCTCTCTTCCGCCATGTGCCGGGCCGAAGTAAGCCGCTCGGCTCGCGCGCTGCTGTCCTGCGCCGTCTCCACGCGGCCCAGTTCCACAAGCACCGCCGACATCGACTGCCCAACCTCGTCGTGCAGCTCCCGCGCCAGCCTGCGCCGCTCCTCCTCCTGTGCGTTCACCAGCCGCGCCGACAGTTTCTGTAGTTCACGGCGCGCATCCTCCACATCCAAAAAGCGCGCCCTCGCCACTTCTTCCAAGTGCCGCACTCTCCGCACCGTAAACGCTCCCAGCAGCAGCCCAAGCACCAACGAAATGGCCGATATCACAGCCACCCTTAGGCGGAAACGGGATTGCACGCCGGCCACGCGCGCATCGGCCGCATCCAGGTTGCGCTCATTCAAGATTGTGATTTCACGCGTCAGCTCAACCAGTTCGGTGCGCAGCGGAATCACCACGCGTTTCAGAAATGCGCCCCCTTCGGTGCGCCGCGTTGACGCGTCCCAGCTCAAGGCGGGCGCCATCGACTGCCAGTAGATCTGAAAACGTTCGCTCAACTTGCGCACCACACCGCCCTCGCTGGCCGGAATTTCACGGCTGTAAACGCTCAGCGTGTCGTTGATGCGCGCCCGTAGATGCAGCATCTCCGCCTTCTGGCTGGCGGCCCGTTCGTCGTCCATCTCCAGCAGATGGTCCCGCATGACTGTGGACGACCGGTAAATATCGGTGCGTAGCTGATCCAGCAATCCGTCGCGCCACCGTGCCTCGGCACGAAACGCCGCGCTGGCGACTTCGGCATCACGCACCGAAAGCATGGAATCGACCGCCATCACGCCCATCAACAGCAGCAACCCCGCAAACCCGAGCCAGAGCGTGCCGGCCGGGGCCCGCAAAAAGCGGCCCAGCGCCGGTTGCGCAATTCCGTTTGAAACGCTCCCGGATCTCATCAGGTCCACACGATCCACCTCGATTGTACGCCGGAGACCGTGAATTTACGCCCCACAAAGCAGCCCCCTTGACGGGAGGCTGTACTTCAATTATTGTTGAAATATTGAATGACCATGAAGAAGCCATCGCCGGAGCAGATTACCCGTTTTGCTGACATGCTGGCCGCCATCGGCGCCGAACCGCGTCTTCGCATCACGCAGTTGCTTCTTGCGGCCCATCCGGCGGGCATGGTCGCTGGAGAGATTCAGCAGGAGCTTGCCATTACCGCCTCCAATCTCTCTCACCACCTCGACAAGTTGAAGAATGAGGGCGTCATCAACGTCAAGCGTGAAGGAACTTTCCTTCGCTACACGGCGAACACCGATGGCCTTCAGGACCTGCTGACATTCCTCTTCTCCGAATGCTGCACGCGGACCAAGGCGGTCCGCTCTGACAAGATCATCCAACTCTGCAAATAGACCAGGAGTCATCATGAGCGCTGATATCAAAGAAATCGTCAAGGAAAAATACGGCCAGGCCGCTCTCCGCGTCACCAGCGGTGGCAGTTGCTGCTGCGGCGCAACTGCGGCAGACCAGCACTGCGCCGATCCGATTACCAGCAACATTTACAACGTCGACCAGACCGGAGCGCTACCAGAGACGGCGGTTCTCGCCTCGCTCGGCTGTGGCAATCCGACGGCCCTGGCTGAGCTGCGGCCTGGCGAAACCGTCCTCGATCTGGGCTCCGGGGGAGGTATCGACGTTCTACTCTCCGCCCGCCGTGTCGGCCCCTCGGGCAAGGCGTATGGCCTGGATATGACCGACGAGATGCTCGCGCTAGCGAACGAAAACAAGCGTAAGGCCGGCGCCGAAAACGTCGAGTTTCTGAAGGGCGAAATCGAAGACATCCCGCTGCCCGGCAATTCGGTCGACGTTATTATCTCGAACTGCGTCATCAACCTCAGCGGCAATAAGGACCGTGTTCTGAGTGAAGCCTTTCGCGTGCTGAAGCCGGGCGGCCGTTTCGCCGTCTCGGACGTCGTCACGCGCGGCGACGTACCGCCGGAGGTCCGCAAAAGCATCCTTCTCTGGGTCGGCTGCGTGGCGGGCGCGCTTCAGGAGGAGGAGTACAAGGCTAAATTGGCTGCCGCCGGCTTTGTGGACATCGGCATTGAACCGACTCGCATATACCGGGCCGAGGATGCGCTGTCGTTCCTCAAAGATCAGGGTCTCGATGCCGAGGCCATCGCGCCGCAAATTGATGGCAAGTTCATGAGCGGCTTCATCCGCGCCCGCAAGCCCACTGCATAGCCGCCGGAGGGAATCAACCGTGAGCAAGCAGAAGATTCTCGTGCTTTGCACTGGCAACTCGGCCAGAAGCCAGATGGCGGAAGGTCTGCTACGGCATGAAGCGGGCCACCGCTTCGAAGTCTTCTCCGCCGGCACACGGCCAGACGCCGTTCGTCCGGAAGCCATCGCCGTAATGCGCGAGATCGGCATAGACATCTCCGGTCACCGCTCAAAATCGGTCGATGAGTTCGCCGGCCAGGATTTCGACTGCGTGATTACGGTCTGCGACAACGCCCGCGAATCGTGCCCGGTCTTTCCAGTCAAAACCATCCGTATGCACTGGCCGTTCGAAGACCCGGCTGCCGTGCAGGGCCCGGACGGCCAGCGCAACGAGGCCTTCCGCCGTATCCGGGATCAGATCCAGGCGCGAATCAGGCTCTTTCTCGGCAACCCGTCCGAATGGCCTGAATCTCGTTGAAGGCGAAAAACGCCAAAACCGTTCACCGCAACAGCTCGCGGGGGGCATCGCCCGCGAGGCTCCCAAGCGGAGCCGTTGACGTACTCTCGTTCTAGACGTCCTGACCTGAATTATGCCCGGCCAGCGGCAAAAAGTGCTGCGTCATGCCAGGACGATCCAGAAGGCTCCAGTGACGAATCGAAGGGCCAGCATCCGTCCCACTCCTGCCGGTGCATGCTCATCAACTTTCCATAGTGTTCAATTAGTTGGGCGCAGTCCGGAAAGAGCGCGCCGCGCTAACCTGCCGCTGAAACAATCTCCAGACTGATGCTCTGCCACGTCCTCCCCCCGGGATAGACATGGGAGTACTAGGATAAAACACTTACCAGTACAGGGATTCGGTGTTGACCGGACGCAGAAAAACCACTTAGATAGGAAGTACAGTGGCTGAGCAAAGAAGGTCAAGACGATTCGAGTTGCGGTTACCCGTCGAACTGGTCCGGGCAGGTTCGCGACGCCTGTCCCACATTGGAGAGACGCGCAACGTCAGCTCGGCTGGCGTTTTGTTCACAGACCCGGCTGAACCGATCGAAATCGGCCAGCCAATTGAGTATGTGATCAGTTTGCCAACGGGCCGCCGGGCTGGTGAGATTCGCCTGCGCTGCATGGGAACAGTTGTCCGGCGTGACGCAGAACAACAGGCGCTGGCCGCTACGTTGGAGCGATACGAGTTTGTTCGTGTCGCCTCTGCCGGGGTCTGAGCCTTCAGCGCGTCCAGCCTGAACTGGCACGCCGTGCCCGGCCGTTGGCCGCCAGGTGTTCACAGAGCAGGTGAACGATCTCGGCGTCCGCGGCTCCTGCTTCTTTCGCCAGTTGTTCGACGGACTTCGCTTCCGCACCGAGCGCCGCCAGCACCTTCGTCTGTAGCGCCAGCACATTCGCCGCGGCGCGCTTACCCGCCTCGACGCCCGGCTGATGGTACGCGTTGATGTGAATCAGCGACGCGTAGAAGCCCACTGCGCGCTCAAACAGCGCAATCAGCACGCCCACCGTGCGCGCGTCCACCCGCTGCACCGTCAGCGTGAGCGATTCGCGCCCATTGCCGCTAAGCGCTTCACGCGTACCCAGCAGGAATCCGTGCAGGTAGTCGCCCGCGCGAACGCCCGGCTCCACTTCAGCCGGATCGCCACCGTCTTCGAGCACACGCACGAAGGTCACGAAGAAGTTGTTAACGCCCTCGCGTAACTGCTGCACATAGGCATGCTGGTCGGTTGAGCCTTTGTTGCCGTAGACCGCGATGCCCTGCTCCACACGCTGGCCGTCGAGGTCCAGCTCTTTGCCCAAGCTCTCCATAATCAACTGCTGCAGGTAGCGGCTGAGCAGCAGCAGGCGGTCCTTGTACGGCAGCACCACCATGTCCT
Source organism: uncultured Candidatus Solibacter sp. (assembly GCA_964478395.1). Classification (GTDB taxonomy): domain Bacteria; phylum Acidobacteriota; class Terriglobia; order Bryobacterales; family Bryobacteraceae; genus Paludibaculum. Next base: position 5,181 of record CAYZIX010000182.1, on the reverse strand, counting down.
TGCGGCCGCGGCCGCCCGTGGCGTGGTGCCACATCAGCGCCAGCAGCGCAGCCGGATTCTGACGAGTCGCTTTAGCGCGTGTCTGCACGTCACACGCCGCCGCGCCGGCCAGTAGCGCGTCGATATCGAAACCCTGTAGCGCCGCCGCCAGCAGACCCACTGCCGAAAGCTCGGACGTGCGCCCGCCCACCCAATCCCACATGGGAAAACGAGCCAGCCATCCCTGCGCGGCGGCCACTTTGTCCAGCTTCGAATTCTTCCCAGTGATTGCCACCGCACGTGACGCGAAGTCCACGCCGGCACGTGCATAGGCCGCCTGCGCCAGCTTCATCCCGTTGGCCGTTTCGGGCGTACCACCGGACTTCGAAACCACCAGCACCAGCGTCTTGTCCAGCCGGCCTTCCAGCCCGGCCAGTACGCGCGCAATGCCGTCCGGATCGGTATTTTCGAGGAACGACACACGCATTTTGTCCGTAGCCGGATGGCCCAGCGCATCGGCGACAAACATCGGACCCAACGCGGAGCCGCCAATACCGATGGAGAGCACATCGGTGAACTCGCCTTCAGCATGGACACGCGCCGCAAACTGCTTGATGTGCGCGAGCGTCGCTTCAATCTCCGCGCGCAGTTCAACGCTTGGCGCCAACGCGGGAGTGCGCAGCCAGTAGTGGCCCACCATGCGCTTCTCGTCGGGGTTGGCAATGGCGCCGCCCTCCAGCGCATCCATTTCGGCGTAGGCTCGCTGGATTGCCGGCTCCATCGACGCCAGCCACTCATCCGTAAACGTCATACGACTGACATCCAGCGTCAATCCGATTTCAGGAACCGCGCAAAGGTAGTCTTGATAGCGTTGCCAGGTGCTCATGGAAATTTCAGGATAGCCTGAATGCATGCGACTCACGCTGTTGCTGCTGCTCACGCTCGCGCTGGCTCCGGCGCAGACATTTCTCAAGCCGGAGGGTCTGGCCGCCGCGCCCGGCTACACGCACGTGGTGCTTACCTCGCCCGGCAAGCTCGCCTTCATCTCCGGCCAGGTGGCCAACAACGCACAGGGCCAAATGGTTGGCAGGGGCGACCTCAAGGCGCAGACGGAGCAGGTGTTCGAAAATCTCCGGCTGGCGCTGAAAGCGGCCGGCACGTCGTTCGAGCATGTCGTCAAAATCACTTATTTCATTCGCGACTACCGCCCGGAGATGCTCGCCACCATGCGCGAGGTACGCGCCCGTTACGTCAACACGGCCGCGCCGCCCGCCAGTTCGCTGGTCGGCGTAGCCGGGCTGTTTCAGCCCGGCTACCTGATTGAAGTTGAGGCTATCGCCACGGTGCCGGACAAGTGAGTGCTCAAGCCGGCCGCGTGGCTGTCACCAGGTAGCTGTAGGGCCCAATCAGATCCACGCGAATGTCGCTCCAGCCCTTCGCCGCCAGTTGCCCGCACACCTCGCCGGCGTCGATACGATGCTCAATCGGCGGCCCCGGCGGCCTCGACACGTCCGTACGCCAATCGAGAATGGCGATTCGTCCGCCAGAACGCAGGATGCGGCGCTGCTCATCGAGCACCGCTTCATAATCGTCCAGTTCATGCCACAGCTTCGCCAGCAGCGCCAGGTCGCAGCTTTCGGCGTCCAGCGTCGTGGCCTCGGCGCCGCCCAGCCGCGTTTCGATGGCCTCCGCGCCCGTTAGCTTGGCTCGCAGGAATTCGAGCATCTCCGGCTGGAAGTCGACGGCCATCACCCTGCCACCCGCCGCCGCCAACGGCAGGCTGAAGTAACCGCTGCCCGCGCCCACGTCGGCAATCGTCATGCCGGCGCGCACTTGCAGCTTTTCCACCACCACGGCAGGCGGCAGCCAGACCAGCCGCTGCGGGTCCTCCAACTTTTGAATCGACGCTGGGTTAAAGGTACGCTCGTTAAGGGGCATCACCTGTAGGATGACAGAACCACTCGATTCGCTCCTTTCGGCGCAATTTATGTCGATCCGTGAGGCTAGCCGCCGCGCCCCGGTTGCTGACGCCGCCACGCGCATCCGCCGCTTGAGCGCGCTGGAGAAACTGCTCACTGATAACCGGGCCGCGTTCATTGAGGCCGTCAACGGCGACTTCGGCCACCGTTCGCGCCACGAAACCGAACTACTGGAACTCTTCCCCTCCCTTGGCGCGCTGCGCCACGCGCGGCGCCACGTCAGAGCCTGGATGAAGCCCGAGCGTCGCCCAGTTTCCATCTCGTTCCAACCGGCGCGCGCCGAGGTGCGCCCGCAGCCGCTGGGCGTGATCGGCATTGTCGTGCCTTGGAACTATCCCATCTATCTGACCGTCGGTCCGCTGGCGGGTGCGCTGGCGGCCGGCAACCGCGCCATGGTCAAGCTCTCCGAGTACGCCCCGGCTACTTCACACCTGTTCGCCACGCTGGCGCCGCGCTATTTCGCCGCCGACGAACTGGCCATCGTCGAAGGTGACGCAGCCGTTGCGCGCGCCTTCACGGAACTGCCCTTCGACCATCTGCTGTTCACCGGCTCCACCGGCGTGGGCCGCCACGTCATGCGCGCCGCAGCAGAAAACCTGACGCCGGTCACGTTGGAGTTGGGCGGCAAGTCGCCCGTGATTATTGCACCGGGCTATCCGTTGAAACACGCGGCCGAGCGCATCATCTTCGGCAAATGCGTCAATGCCGGCCAGACGTGCATTGCTCCGGATTACGTTCTCCTGCCAGCGGGCTGCGAGCGGGAGTTCATCGATCACTGCCGCGCGGCCGTCCGCGCCTCCTACCCAGATCTGGCGCACACGCCCGACTTCACCAGCATCATCAACAGCCGCCACTTCGAACGCCTCTCCGCCCTCCTGGCCGAGGCCGAAGCACAAGGCGCGAAACTGGCGCCGCTATCGGCGACGCCGCCGGACCCCGCGCGCCGCCTCTTCCCGCCCGTGGCGGTGCTCGATGGCGCGCCGAAGATGCGTGTGATGCGGGAGGAACTCTTCGGCCCCATCCTCCCCATCGTTCCTTACCAAAATATTGACGGCGCACTCGATTACGTCGTCCAGCGCGACCGCCCACTGGCGCTTTATCTCTTCGACCGCGACGAGGCGCGCATCGAGAAGGTGCTGAACACCACCGTCAGCGGCGGAGTCACCGTAAACGACACGCTGTTCCACATCGCGCAGGAGGCGCTGCCGTTCGGCGGCGTTGGCCCGGCGGGCATGGGCCACTATCACGGCTACGAGGGCTTCCTCACCTTCTCCAAACTGAAGCCCGTCTTCCGGCAGGCGCGCTTCAACGGCCTTGGCATGATGAATCCGCCCTTCGGAGCGCGCGTCGAACGGCTGCTGCGGCTACTGTCGCGCTAAGCCCATGCGATATGCACGGGCAGCCTTCTCCGGATACTTGGTGACGCGGCTCCCTGGCTTGAATATCATGACTCAATGGCCGAATTCACCAGTGCACCTCAGGCTCTGCGTTATCTGATAACTCAGATTGAGGCCGCCGCAAGCGGTGAAGGACGCTCGCTGACGGATAAAGAACGCGCCGCACTTGGCTTTTCCAGCACAGATCCAGACACGGCGGATGTCGACGATCCGTGGACCGACGAACGCAGCCAGGTCGAATTTGAGCGCCGCATCGCACAACTCATCAAAAGGGCTTACCGGCAAGCCACGCACCGCGAAGCGCAACGCTGGGCAGCGGCCGTCCGAATGCTTCAAGACGGCGACTACTACCTGCTGGTAATGACTGGGCGCGCCGGGCTGCACCGGCGTCCATTCTTAGAGTGGGTGAAGCTGATCGCAGCAGGCACGGCGCTCTTTTTCGTGCTGCTGGGCACAATCATCATCCTCGACAGGCTAGGCATCGAGCCGACACGCGAAACCGGTATAGCCTTGCTCTGCGCTACAGCTATACCGGTTGCTATTGGCTTCTCGTTATATCGACGCTTCAGGAAGCGCTAGATCTTCGGCAGTTCGTAGCCGGCGCGCCGTGGCAGATTCGCCAGCGCGTTGGCCTCGGCGTCACCGGGGAACGTTTCCTTCGCCGGATCCCATTTCACTTTGCGGTTCAGCCGGCGCGTGATGGTGATCAGGTGCGAGACACTCACCGAGCGGTGGCCGATCTCCACATCGGCGTTCGGCTTCTTGCGCGTCTTCATCGCCTCCAGCCAATAACCCATGTGATACTGCGCCTGCCATAACGCACGTTTGTCGTGCCACTTTTCGATCTCTTCGGCCGGCGGCAGGTCCAGCGTCACGCCCGGCGCGTCGATCTGGAAATTGTTGCGCCAGATATCGATCTTGCCCTTCTCGCCGATGAAGCGCGCCCCGCCCATCAGGTCGTTCGGTCCAGGCAACACCATCTGCACTTCCACGCCGTTGGCATAGCGGAACGCCACCGCGCCCTGCGGCCCGTCTTCAAGCATCGGCCACAATTCCACCGGCCCTGTCAGATCCGTGCCCAGCGCGCATTGCAGCATATCCAGCCCGTGCGCGCCCCAGTTGGTCAGTTCGCCGCCGGAGAAGCAACTCCAGGACATCCAGCCGCGCCGTAGTTTCCAGGCGTAGTCCCGCTTCGGCGTCTGGCCCAGCCACATGTCCCAGTTCAACTTTTCCGGAATCGGCTCCACCGGCAAATCCGGCGCAGGTTTCGACGACGGATAGTTATACGTCTGCACCACCTTCAGCTTGCCCAGGCCGCCGTCGCGCACCAGCTTGCAGGCAATCTGATCCATCTCCATCGACCGTTGCTGCGTGCCCACCTGGCAGATCCGCTTGTACTTTCGCACCGCGTTCACCAGTACACGCCCCTCGCCGATGTACAGCGTCAGCGGTTTCTCGGCGTAAATATCCTTGCCCGCCATCGCCGCGTAAACGCAGGGCAGTACGCGGCCATGATCGGTGGTGCCGACAATCACACCATCGATATCCTTGCGGTCGAGCAGCTTCCGGTAGTCCTGATACACGTCCCACGACTTCTTGCGCTTCGCATTGGCGGCTTCGCAACGCGCCAAATCGCAATCGGCCAGCGCCACAATCTGGCCCGGCGCGGGGATCTGGTCGATCAGCAAGTTCGACCGGTTGCCAACGCCGATCACGCCAACGCGAATCTGATCGCTTGGCGCTGGCGTTCCCGTGCCGCCAAGCACGTGGCGCGGAACAATCAGCGGAGCCGCAGCCAGTCCAACGAATTGGCGGCGCGAGGGGGT
>CAYZIX010000181.1:0-9650 GCA_964478395.1 uncultured Candidatus Solibacter sp. | reverse complement strand
TTCGACACACCCTGCTCCTGCATGGTGACGCCGTAGAGCATTTCGGCCGCCTCCATCGTCCTTTTGGCGTGTGTGATGACGATGAATTGCGTGTGCGTGCCCATGTCTCGGATCAGGTTGGTCAGCCGTCCGGTGTTGGCCTCGTCTAGCGGCGCGTCCACCTCGTCCAGCACGCAGAACGGGCTGGGCTGGTACTGGAAGATGGACATCAGCAACGCCACGGCCGTCAGCGCCTTCTCGCCGCCCGACAGCAGTAGTACGTTTTGCAGACGCTTGCCCGGTGGCGAGGCGACGACTTCGATGCCCTGTTCCAGCTCGGTGCCTTCGCCCGTAAGCCGCATCTCGCCAATGCCGCCTCCGAACAGTGAGCGGAACATCTCCTTGAAGTTTTCGTTGATCGCCGCGAAGGCCTCGCTGAAGCGCTTGCGCGACTCGGTGTCGATCTCGTTGATCGCCTTCTCGGTGTCGCGGATCGAATCGAGCAGGTCCTGGCGCTGCGTGTTCAGGAAGTCGTAGCGCTGCTGCGCCTCGTGGAATTCGGCCAGCGCTTCCGGGTTCACTGGGCCCAGCGCCTCAATCCGGTGCCGCACCTCGGCCACCTTCTCTTCGGCGTCGGCCACGGTCATCTCATCGGCTGGAGGAGCCTCGGTCGCCGCCGCGGATAGCTCCGCCACGGGCACAGACAAGTCCTTGCGGCAGGTCTCGTCCAGGAAGCGCAGTTCGCTTTGCCGCCGCACCAGTTCCAGTTCGATCTGGCCGCGGCGTTCCTGCGCCTCGTTCTCGGCCGCGCGCGTCGCCTTGATCGATTCTTCGTGTTCAGTCAACGCGGCGCGTTGCGCCGCCTCTTCTTCGGCCAGCGTGGCGACGCTTTGTTCCAGCCGCGCCTGGTCGTCGGTCAGCGTGACGCCGCGCTCTTCCAGTTGCAGATTGTTTTCGAGCAGGCGGTTCCGCGAGACGGCCAGCCGTTCCATCTCGGCCAGCAGGTTCTGGCGCCGCTGCGCCACCTCGCGGAACTGGTTCTCCAGCCGCTGTGTGGCCTGTTCGACGCCACGCCGCCGTTCCTCGGCGCCGGCCACTTCCACGCGTAGCACCGAGTGTTCTTCGGCCAGCGCCTGGATGGAGGCTTTCAGCCCTTCCAGACTGGAGCGGTCCTGTTCCAACCCCTGCTCCACTTCGGCGCGCTGCAGTTCCTTCTCTTCCACCGCGGCGGCCTTGGCCTGCCGCACTTCCTGGTTGCGCGCGGCCTCGCGCGACAGCCGCTCCAGCTCCAGCCGCGCCACCGACAGCCGCTGCTGGGAGCGTTGCAGCTCCTCGGCCACCTTGCGCATCTCCTGGTCGAGGACCAGCGTTTCCTTCTCCTGCCTCTGCTCGGCGGCGCGGAGCTGTTCCTGGCTCTCGGTCAGCCGCTGTATGTCGGCCTCAAGCTGTTCGAGCGCGGTCTGCGCGGCGGTCAGCGCGGCCTGGCGCGTTTCGAACAGAGAACTGATCTCGCGCAGCTCGCGCTTCAACGCCAGCGGGCCGGTGCCCGTCTTCTTGCCGCCTGAAACGGCATGGCCGTGATAGCAGACGCCGTCCGCCAGCAGGAAGAATAGATCCGGGTAGACCGTGGAAAGCCGTTGCGCCGATTCGCGCGAGTCGGCCAAAAAGCACCGCGACAGCCGCGGCAGCAGCGCCGCTGGAGCGTTTGTCAGTCCGTTTGAAAAGCGGATCCCATCGCTTAGCCGGCCAACGATCCCGGTCTCGGGACCGATGGCCGGCTCATGCACGGGGGAGGAGCCGATGGTCAGTCCATCGGCGTGTAGATTTGGTTCAACCAGGAACGTCGCGCGGCCGTCCAGATCGGCGCGCAACACGTCCAGGCCGCGCTGCGCCGTGTCCCAGCTCTTAACGACGACGTACTCCAGTTCCTCATGCAGGAATTCTTCCGTCGCCTTTTCAAACTGTGGGTCGGTTAGTTCAATGAAGTCGGCCAGCACGCCGGCCGGCTTGAATCCTTCGGTCTGTCCGCGCTCGACGGCGGTGAACAGCCGCTTGACGGCTTCGGTCGTATAGGCTCGATGCGACAGGATCTCGTCCAGCGAGTCCCGCCGCGCGCGCAGCCGCGACGTCTCAATGCGTAGCGCATCCAGTTGCCGGCGCGTCTCCTGCGCCGAGGCGCGGTGCGTCTGCAACTCCTCGTCCACGGCTTGGCGGCGTTCCTGGATCGATTCCAGTTCCGCCTGGCGTTTAGACAACTGCTCGGCAAAGCCCGCCCGCGCCGTTTCCAGCCGCTCCAGGTCGGCCGTGGCCGTCTGCTCGTCCTTGCTCACGCGGCTGGTGTCGCGCTCCAGGCCGGCCAGGAAGGAGTCGATCTGCGCCAACTGGTTCTTCAGCGTTGAGGCCTCGCCCAGCAGCCGCACCACGTGCTGCCGGGCCTGGTCCAGAGCCTGCTCGCGCTGCCGCAGTTGGCTCTGCGCCACATCGCGCTCTTCGCTCTTGGCTGCTAGATTGGCGCGCGCCTCGGCGGCCTGCTGAGCCAGTTGTTCTAGCTGCGTGGAAAGATGTGCGCGTTCCTGCTCAAGCAATTCCAGGCGCTTGGCCAGTTCCTCGGTCTCCGTCTCGCCCTGCTGCAGGCGCTGCTCAATGGAGCCCACCTGACGGGCCTGGCTCTCGATCTGGCCACGCGTCCGCTCGGCCTCCACGCGCACTTCAGCCAGACGCTTGCGAGCTTCGGTCAGATTCGCTTCCAACTGGTAGAACGCTTCGCGCGAGGTGGCCAGCGCGCGCTCGCGCTCGGCCACGCCGGTGCGCAGTTCCTGGTGCGTGCGCGCAGCCTCGGCCAACTCTGCTCCTACGCGTGTCGCATCCTGCTCCAGCAGGCGGTAGCGGCCCACCAGTGCGATGCGGAGCTGCGTATCCAGCTCACCCTTCAGCTCTTCAAAACGGCGCGCCTTACCGGCCTGGCGCTTGAGTGAATTCACCTGCCGCGATACTTCTTCCAGGATGTCGAAGACGCGCGTCAGATTCTGCTTCGCACCCTCCAGCTTGGCTTCGGCCAGACGCCGCTTGTTGCGGAACTTCGAAATGCCCGCGGCTTCCTCAATCACCAGACGGCGGTCCAGCGGCTTCGACGACAGGATTTGCCCGATGCGACCCTGCTCGATGATGGCGTACGACTCTGGCCCCAGGCCCGTCCCCATGAACAATTCCTGGATGTCGCGCAACCGCGCCTGCCTGCCATTAATCAGGTACTCACTGTCGCCGGAACGGTACAGCCGGCGCGTGATGGTGATCTCCTGCTCTTTGCCCGGGGCCTCCAGCGCAAAGCCGCCCGCCGGAGCCGCATCGGTCTGCGGCGGCTGCGCTTCGGCGCTGGGCCGCTGGCCCGGAATCGGCGTCCGGCCGTGAGGGTCTACCAACGTCATGGTCACTTGGGCCATGCCCAATGGCTTGCGGTCGCGCGTGCCGGCAAAGATTACGTCTTCCATGCGCGCTCCGCGCAGGCTCTTGGCCGATTGCTCGCCCAGCACCCAGCTGATGGCGTCGCTCAGATTCGACTTGCCACAGCCGTTCGGCCCCACAATCGCCGCAATGCCCCGGCCCGAAAATCGCATCTCGGTGCGCTCGCAGAACGACTTAAAGCCCTGGATTTCAACGCGTTTGAGTTTAAGCAAAAGCGTCTTCCTTTCGCCGTATTGCCAATGGGTTCGACGTGCCCGGCTCTGAGGTAGAGCGGGTCGCCACTCGGGGGGAGGGTGACTTCAGAATACACGGACAGCGGGTAGGAAAGCAAGAACTGGAATACGAGATTATGTGTCCGGATTTCACGGGCCACTATATGATGGGGGAGGTGGGCTGTCCAGCCGGAATATCGTCGCTAGTTGCTATGTCACCGATCGGTGACTAAAATATAAGTTGGTGTCCGGAATCGATGTCCGCACTATAGAGTGCATGGAGGTTTCGATGGAGCGCGTACGATGGATGCTGGTCCTGACAGGCGTATTGCTGGCTGGGTGCGGTACTAAGCCCGCCACGATGGCCGACGATGCGCCGACACCGGTTCGTGTACGCGCCGTGAAGCAGGTGGAGCGTCCGGAGGTGGTCCGGGTCGGTGGAACCGTCGAGGCCTATGAATCGTCCGAGGTGGGCTTCCAGGTGGCCGGCCGCGTACGCCACATGGCGGTCGAGGAGGGGCAACGCGTCGCCTTGGGGCAGGTGTTGGCGGAGCTCGATCCGGCCGACTATCAGTTCGGCGCCGAGGCCAGCCGGGGCGAAGCCGCCGCGGCTAAGGCCGTGGCGGACAAAGCCCATGCCGGGGCGCGCAAGCAGGAGTTGGAGCAAGCCCGCGCGGCCTGGGAGCAGGCCGACGACGAATACCGCCGCATGAAGACCCTCTTTGAGCGGAAGAGCCTGGCGCCTAACGACTTCAAGAAGATCGAGGCCAAGTGGAAGGTAGCTCGCGAGCGCTTCGACGAGGCGCGTGAAGGCGCCCGCCAGGAAGACGTCGCCGCCGCCGAAGGCAAGGCCCGCCAAGCCAGCGCCGGCGTCCGGTTGAGTGAGAAGAAAGTGGCCGATACGAAGCTGCGCGCGCCAATCGATGGAGTCATTGCGCGCCGCTTGGCCGACACCGGCGAAATGGTGGCGGCCGGTATGCCGGTGGTCTCAGTCATGAAGCTGAATCCGGTGCGTGTGCGTGTGGGCGTGCCGGAAAGCGAAATCGGCAAGGTGAAGTCCGGCCGCCCGGCGCGCATCTGGATTCCGTCGCTCGGCGGACGGAGCTTTACCGGACACGTGGAACTGGTTGGATACGCGGCTGAGCCGGCTTCCCGCACTTTTGCTGTGCGCTTGCTGGTGCCGAATCCGTCGCTGGAACTGCGTGCCGGCATGATTGCCGAAGCGGAGATTGAAGGCGAGTCGCGCGAGAACGTTCTGACCTTGCCCGGAGTGGCCGTCGTTCGCGATGCTCAGGGCGCTACCAACGTCTGGGTCTACACCGCCAGCAAGCGCCGTGTCTACAGCCGCCGTGTCGAAATCGGCCGTGGCGTTGGCGATGAAGTGGAGATCACGCGTGGTCTGCAAGTGGGCGAAAGCGTGGTGGTCGGTGGCCAGCAGAAGATGCGCGAAGGCGCGCGCGTTGAGGTGCAGCAGTGAATCCGGTCAAGGCGTCGCTGAACTCGCCGCAGGTCACGTTGCTACTCACCGCCGCCGTGGTGGGCGCGGGCCTCTGGTCGTTGGCCACCATGCCGCGCCGCGAGGATCCGAAAATCACCATTCGCATGGGGCTTGTGGTGGCCTATTATCCGGGCGCCACGGCCGAGCAGGTGGAGAGCCAGGTGACGCGCAAAATCGAGGAGCGGCTGTTCCGCTTCGAGGAGGTGCGTAAGGGCAAGACATGGTCCACCAGCCGCAATGGCGTCAGTATCGTGAACGTCCAGCTTGAGGATCACATCAAGCAGACCGATATTTTCTGGTCCAAGCTGCGCCACGCCATGATCGAGCTGAAACTTACCGATCTGCCGTCCGGCGTGCAAGGCCCGGCCGTCAAGGACGACTTTGGCGATACCGTCGCGGTGCTCTATGCGCTGCACGGTGGTGCGCATACGCCGCTGGAGTTGAAGGAATACGCGCGCCGTCTGGAGGACGAGTTACGCACGTCGCGCTCCGTCGCCAAGCTGGCTCGCATTGGCGAGCAGAAGGAAGAGATCCGCATCACCAGTTCGATGGAGCGCGTTTCTCAGTAGGCGTTGTCGCCGGTGCGCGTGATTCAGGCCTTGCAAGGACGCAACACCGTGCAGTCCGCGGGCGCGCTGAAGACGCCTGCCGACGAGGTGCCGCTGCGCGCCGCAGGGTTGTTTCAAAGCGAGGACGAGATCCGTCACCTGATGATCGACGTCTCACCCACGGGGCAGCCTGTCTATCTTGGCGATCTGGCCGATGTCGAGCGCATTGAGGGCGAGCCGCGCACGCTGTGCCGCTACAACGGCGAGCAGGCCGTGCTGGTTTCCGTCGAAATGCTCGAAGGCAAGAATATCGTGGAGTTTGGCCATGCCTTGAGTGAGAAGCTGGAGCACGCCCGCTCCGCGTTGCCGCCCGACGTGAGCATTGACGTCATCGCGAATCAGCCCAAGGTGGTCGACGAGCGGATCACGCACTTCATTCGTGAATTCGGCATCGCCATTGGCTCGGTCATTCTGGTCACCGTGCTGCTGCTGCCCTTCCGCGTGGCGCTCATCGCCTCGCTGGCCATCCCGGTTACCGTCTGCGCTACCTTCGCGCTGATGCACGCGTTGAAGGTGGAGTTGCACCAGGTTTCCATCGCCGCGCTGATTGTCGTGCTCGGTATGGTGGTCGACGATGCCATCGTCATCGCCGACAACTATGTGGAACTGCTCGATCGCGGCGTTGCGCGCAACGAGGCGGCCTGGCGTTCGGCCACGGAGCTGACCGTGCCCGTACTCACTGCCACAGCCACCATCATTGCGGCGTTCCTGCCCATGCTGCTCATCTCCGGCTCGGTCGGTGAGTTTATCTCAGCGTTGCCCATCGCTGTCGCCGTGTCGCTCACGTGCAGTTTTGTCGTGGCCATGCTGTTGACGCCGTGGCTGTGCCGCTTCTTCATCCGCCGTGGTCTCCACTCACCCGGCGGGGAGCAGAAGAAAGGCTTTAGCGTACTCGACCTGATGCAGCGCAGCTATCACTACGGTGTGCATATTGCCATGCGCAACAAGACGTTGACGCTCAGCGGCGGCGTTGTGGCTTTCGTTCTTGCTGTGGTGGCGCTGTTGCTGTTCATTCCCAGCCGCTTCTTCCCGACGGCCGAGCGCAACCAGTTCGTCATTCACGTCTGGCTGCCGGAGGGCGCTCGCCTGGAGGCCACCGATGCCGCGGTGCGCCGTCTGGAAAACCACCTGCGCAGTCTGCCTCTGGTCACGGCCGTGGCCACTTTCGTTGGTGAAAGCGCGCCGCGCTTTTACTACAATGTCGACCCCGAATTCCCGGCTAAGAACTACGCCCAGCTTCTGGTGAACACGCGCGAGGCCGATCCGACGCCGGCGCTGGTCTTCCGTTTGCGGCACGAACTGGAGCCGGTCGCGCCCGAGGCTCGCATTTTGGTGCGCGAACTGGAGCAGGGCAATGTCATGAAGGCGCCGATTGAGGTCCGTCTGATCAGTAACCTGGATGGACCGGAGGATCTGGTTAAGCTCAAATCGTTGGCCGCCCAGGCGCGCGCCATCATGCGTGCGACGCCCGGCGCCGAATACGTTTTCGATGACATGCACGAAGATGCTTACGAGCTTGGCGTGCACGTCGACGATGAGGTGGCCAACCGCCTCGGCCTGAGCAACTATGGCATCTCACAGCAACTGGCCGGCGGCTTCAGCGGTATGCCGGTCACCATGTTCTGGGAAGGCGACCGCGATGTGCCCGTCACGCTGCGTCTGGACGAGCGGTACCGCCGCACCTTCGATGACGTCGGCGACGCCTACGTCATTAGCTCGCTCACCGGCGCGCGCGTGCCTCTGCGCAGTGTCGCGGGGCTTCAGCCGGAGTGGCGCGTCAATCGCGTCCCACATCGCAACGGAGTGCGCACCCTCACCGTTATGACCATCTCAGACGAGCATCATCTGCCCTCACAGGTTCTCAAGGCGGCGCGGCCGCGCCTGGAGGCGCTGCGCCTGGGTGACGGCTACCGCATTGAGTATGGCGGCGAGTTCGAAGGCCAGAACGATACTTTCGGCGAAATGAAGATCGTCATGTTTCTCAGCATGATCGCCATCTTCCTGATCCTCTTGTTCCAGTTCCGCTCTGTCGTGCAGACGTTTGTCATTATGATGTCCATCCCTTTGGCTATTCCTGGCGCCGTGCTGGGGTTGTTGATCACGCACAACCCATTCAGCTTCACCGCTTTCCTGGGTGTGATCAGCCTCTCGGGCGTCGTTGTCCGCAACGCCATCATTCTCGTTGAGTACATCAACGAGCGCCGCGCCGCAGGTGTTGAGCTCGAAGAAGCCGCGCTCGAAGCCGGTGAACGCCGCTTGCGGCCCATCTTCCTCACCACCGCCGCCGCCGCTGTCGGCGTCACGCCGATGATCCTCTCCGGCTCCAGTCTCTGGTCGCCGCTGGCCAGTGTTATCGCTGTGGGCCTTATCTGTTCCATGTTCTGCACGCTGCTTGTGGTGCCCGTTCTCTACGTGGTCTGGGAGCGCCGCTTCTCGGCGCGCGGACCGGCCACCGTCGTAGCATTGCTCCTGATGTGTTCTTTGACGATGCGCGCCGAAACGCGCGCCATCACCATTGATGAAGCTGCCACGCTTGCGCGCCAGCAGAATGCCGTCGTCAAATTGGCCAGACTCAAGGTGCGTGAAAACGAGCGCAAGCGCGACCAGATGAAGGCCAATGCGCTACCCCGTCTCACCAACGATTCGTCATTCAACTACACCACCGCCCGCACCAAAATCGAGTTGCCGGCTGGTTCGCTGGGTGTGATTCCGGGCCTGGGCATGTTGCCGTCCAGCAACCTGTTGATCTATCAAAGCGACCGGTCGCTCGGCTTGATCACGAACACCTTGGGCCAACCCGTTACGCAGTTGATTCAGATCCGCGCCGGCACGCGTGCGGCTGCGGCTGAGGCGCGCGCCTCCGATGAGGAGCGCCGCAAGGCTGAAAACGAAGTGGCGCTCAAGGCCCAGGAGGTCTACTGCGGCATCGTTGTGCTGGAGCGCCGTCTGAAGGCCGCCAAACTGAAACTGGCCGCCGCTGAAGAGGCCCGCAAGGAAGCGCGCGATGCCGTTGAAACCGGCTCTGACCTGGAAGTCAAGGCGCTGGAAGGCGAGGCGCGCTTTCTCGAACAATCGAACGCCGTGCTCGCTGCTGAAACGCAGTTGTCTGACCTGCGCCTGGAGTTGAACGATCTGCTCGGGCTGCCGCTTGAGGATGTCCTGGAGTTGAGCGATCCGGGCATGCCCGCATCGCTGCCCGGTCCGGTCGGGGAGCTTGAAAAGCAAGCCCTTGACGCGAACCCCGACGTCCGCGCTGCTGCGGCGCTGGTCGATAAGGCCCGTGCCGGCCTGCGCGCCGCGCATGCCGACTATCTGCCCGAAATCAGTGTCTTCGCCATGCACGCCTACCACAACAACCTGTCGTTCTTCCCCGCCAATGTAGGCACGGTGGGCGCCAAGATGACGTGGAATATCTTCGATTGGGGCAAGCGTGCCGCCGCCGTCGGCGAGCGCCAGGCGCAACTGGCGCAGGCCGAGGAAAACCTGAACCGCTTGCGCAGCCGCGTCCGCATCACCGTCGCGCAATCGCGCCGCAAAGTGGACCGCCTGGCCGATCTCATCAAGGTGGCGGATCAGGCCGTTGCCGCGCGCCGTGAGGCCGCGCGCATTAGTTCAGACCATGCCGAACTCGGCACCACCACCGCGCTCACCGCGCGTCAGGCCGCCGCCGCGCTGGCCGAATCCGAAGCCCAGGCCACCGAAGCCCGCGCCGGTCTCCGCCTGGCCATTGCGGAGCTCAACCGCACCCTCGGCCGCTAGCTCGCAAACGAATGAAGCCGCGCGTCTTCCTCGGCACTGTTGCACATCCTGTCCGAAGCCCTGTCCTTTTGACCCGCAGCTTCAGCTCATATGCGCTAACTTAAGGAGATTGCCCACTCGACGCATCGGGTT
>CAYZIX010000180.1:0-9665 GCA_964478395.1 uncultured Candidatus Solibacter sp. | reverse complement strand
CTCACGACCTCTTCCATGCCATGGAAGCGCGCTCCCAACTGCGCCACAGGCCCACGCGAACAACATTCACAATATAACACACGCGCATGGGCGGTTGGCTACGATGGAAGCATGAATCGTGACGAAGCCTGGTCAATTGTCTGTGAATTCGTGCAGAACGACGCGTTGCGGCGCCACGCGCTGGCCGTGGAAGCCTGCGTCACCGCCTACGCCCACAAGTTCGCCGTTGAGGGCGTGCAACTGGATCCGGAAACCTGGACAGTGACGGCGCTGCTGCACGATTTCGACTGGGAGATCCATCCGCAGGTGCCCGATCATCCCGTGGCCGGAGAGGCGATTCTGAAGGAACGCGGCGTCCCGGACGAGATCCGGCGCGCCATCCTGTCACATGCCAACTACTCTGGCGTTGCGCGCGAAAGCCTGCTCGAAAAAACGCTGTTTGCCTGCGACGAATTGGCCGGCTTCCTGACGGCTGTGACCTACGTCAAGCCGACGCGCTCCATTGCCGACGTGGAAGTGAAGAGCGTGCGTAAGAAAATGAAAGACAAGGCCTTTGCCCGCGCCGTCAGCCGCGAGGATATCATTAACGGTGCGGCCGAGATGGGCGTGGATCTGGACACGCACATCGCATTCTGCATCGGCGCCATGCAGGCGCGCGCGGCCGAGTTGGGGCTGGCCGGCTGATCAGGCCGGATGGCGCATTTTCCAGAGCATCTGGCGCAGCATGCCGGTCCAGACTGTGGCGTCTTTTTCGCGCAGGTGCAGCCGCCGCACCAGACGGTGGATCTTCTCGGAACCACTGCGAGCCACGCTGTAGTCCGCGTAGCCCGATGTCTGGAGCAGTTCTTCAAGCAGCACCGTAAAACGCTCCACCTCTTCGGCAGCGGCCAGTTCAGCCGCCTCAGGCAGACGGCGCGCCGCGTCGGGCCGGCGAATCAGCTCGTACAGGCAGACGGCGACGGCCTGGGCGAGGTTCATTGAGTCGTGCTCGGCGCGCGTCGGAATGTGCAGCAGCCAGTGGCAGTGGCTGACGTCGGCGTTTGCCAGGCCAAACTTTTCGCAACCGAACAGGAGCGCCACCGGCGCCGCGTCCAGGTGACGGCGCAACAGGCGTGAAGCTTTCTCCAGGCGGTGCAGCGGGTGCTGCATCTGGCGGTGGCCCAGGCCGGTGGCGCCCACCACCAGCGAACAGTCCGCCACGGCTTCGGCAACGGTTTCATAGACGCGCGCCTCTTTCACGACGCGGGCGGCGCCCACGGCGCTGACGGCTTCGCGGAAAGCCACGTCGTAAGGCCGCACCAGACGCAGGTCGAAGAAGCCGAAATTGCTCATGGCGCGCGCCGCGGCTCCGATGTTGAGCGGATTGCGCGTCTCCACCAGCACCACCTTCAGATTTGAGTTGCGCGTTTCGGCCATCTCTCTCATCATCCCATCGGCGTGGCAAGATTCCGGGAACTTTTCATCCGGCGCGCGTCAATACATAAACAGAAAGCCAGTGGACGCCATCGAGTCAAACGCTGAGGAAGTAACCCTGTTGCGACGGCTTTCCGCTGGTGATAGGCGCGCCTTCGAGGCGCTTTATGCGTTCTACCAGGCGCGCCTTTTTCGCTATACGCTCCGCATGTCGGGCTCGCCCGAGATGGCCGAGGACGTGGTGCAGGAGGTGTTCCTGGCGTTGATTCGCGGCGCGCGCGGCTACGACGCGTCGCGCGGCCCGCTG
The DNA here is from genome assembly GCA_964478395.1 of uncultured Candidatus Solibacter sp. Taxonomy (GTDB): domain Bacteria; phylum Acidobacteriota; class Terriglobia; order Bryobacterales; family Bryobacteraceae; genus Paludibaculum. Next base: position 7,945 of record CAYZIX010000180.1, on the reverse strand, counting down.
AGCGCCTGGCTGTTCGGCACGGCGCGCCATCTGCTGTGCCGGCAGTGGGGCATGGCCGGTGTTGACGAGGAGTTGGACGAAGACACCGCCGCACCGGAGGTCGACCCGCTGGAGGGCCTGGAGCAGGCCGAACGCGTTGCGCGGTTGCGTGCGGCACTCGCCGCGCTGCCGGCGGTCTATCGCGAGGCTGTCGTGCTGTGCGAGATGGAGGAGTTGGATTATGCCGAAGTCGCCGCCCTGCTGGACGTGCCCATCGGCACGGTGCGTTCGCGGCTGCACCGCGGCCGGGCGATGCTGGCGCGCAGGTTGAATCGCAGGAGGTGCCGGATATGAGTGATCCGCTCAAACCGTTGTTTTCGGCCCTGGCCGATGAGTCGTGCGCGGCCGGGACGCCTGAACGCGTGCACGCGGAGCTCATTTCGGAACTAGCCGCGCGGCGCCGCCGGCGTTGGCTGTGGCGCTGGGCGCCGCTGGCTGCCGTAGCCGCTGCGCTGGTCGTCGCTGTTGTTTTATGGCGGTGCCCGGAACTGCCGCCTCCGCCGGCGGTGGCCTTCGCACCGCCCTCGGCGCCGCCGCTCGAAGCGGAGGATCGCGTCGTCACGCCTCCGCCGGTGCGCCCGGTGCGGCGGGCGGCCCCGCGCTGTTTTGTCTATTCCGGTCTGCCGCCGCAGGTGCAAGGCCAGTTGGTCAATCTCGAAGTGAGTAACGCCACCGCTGCCAGCTTCGGCGTCATTACGGCGCGGCAACGCGTCTCGGCGCAGGTCTTCATCGGCTACGACGGTATGGCCCGCGCCATTTGCTTTACCCGCTAGAACACGGAGGCTCGTTTATGTTTGGGTTGACGCTGGTTCTCCTGCTGGCCGAGGCCGCCCCGCAGCCGCAGACGGTGCCTGTGCGGGTGGCTACGCCGCTGGCAAGCCCGCTGGGCGGCGCCGTCGCCATCCGGCCGGGGCGTGCGGCGCTGCGCAAGGGCGCGCCCTATGCGCTGGAGGCGGTGACTGAGTCTGTGCAGACGCTAGCTGATGGCAACCGTATCGTCAGCACGTTAACGCGCAAACAGTATCGTGACAGCGAAGGCCGGCTGCGGTTCGACAACCAGATGAGCGGCACCGGGCAATGGCTGACCAACGACGGCACGCCGCAGATTGTCAGCATCACCGACCCGGTGGCGCGCGTCCACTACGTGCTCGATACCAAGCACGCCACCGGCACACGCGCGCCGATTCTCGATTCCAGCCCCACGCCGCCGGGCCCGGCCGTGCTGCTCGGCCCCGGTGTGAAGATCACGGGTACCCGCAAACTGCCCGATTCGTATTCGAAGACCGAGGATCTCGGCAAGCGTGTCATCGTGGGCGTGGAATGCCACGGCGAACGGTCGACGATGACGTTGCCCGCCGGCCTGATGGGCAATGAGCGCGCAATCGTGGTGACCAACGAAGTGTGGCGCTCGACAGAACTGGGACTGGTCATTCTTAGTATTCGCAACGACCCGCGCTCAAGCGTCGAGACCTACCGCGTCACGCGCCTGGAACGCAGCGAACCGCCGCGCTCGCTGTTCGAAGTGCCGCCCAACTACAAAATTGAAGAGGCGACCGACCGCAACGTCGTCGTCGAGCCGGTACCCGCTGCGCGAAAAAAATGAATATCCGCACGTATTGGCCCATGACATCGTCTCGTGCCTGAAGATCCGCCATGACACGACTGTTTCTCTTCCTGTTTTTCGCCACCGCCGCTGCGCAGCCCCGGCTCCAGCAGTACGGCGTCGGCGCGCCCACTATCAAAGACATTCCAGTGACCGTGGAAGCCAGCAACGAGACCATCCAGACGACGGCCGACGGCAACCGCTTCGTCCGTAAGTCGGCCAGCCTTGAGATCCGCGACAGCCAGGGCCGCGTACGGCGCGAAAGCGAAATCGGCGCGGCCGGCAACGCCTACTGGAGCGTCACCGTGCAGGACCCGGTCGCGCATGTCCACCTGAGTTGGAACACGCGCGATCAGCTTGTCACGCGCACGCTGCTGCCGGGTGTCGTCAATCTCAAAGTCGAGCCGGCGAAGATGCAACTGCTGCCGGTGGCGCAAATAGCGAACCAACGCGAGGATCTCGGCACGCGCATCATTGCGGGCTACGAGTGCACCGGCACGCGCACAACCATAACCTATCCGGCCGGCCATTTCGGCAATGAAAAGCCGTATGCCGTGGTCAACGAGAGCTGGTTCAGCCCGCAATTGCGCATGACGCTGGAGATGAAGAGTATTGAGCCGCGCGCGGGCGTGATGACGCGCCACGCGACCAAGGTCACGCGCGGCGAGCCCAGCAAAGGGCTGTTTGAAGCGCCGGCCGGCTACATAGTGACTACCGTCGACCTGAGTGGTGTGAAAGAGCCGTAATGGCGGCGTGGGCGTGGCGCGGCATATGCTCAAGAGATGCCGCGCATTCGCTTTGTCGGTCTTATCCTGGCTTCCGTTCTGGCGCTGGGCGCGCAGCCGCGCCGCCCCATCACGCATCTCGATTTCGACGCCTGGCGCACCATCACAGGCACGACGCTCTCGCGCGACGGGCAATGGCTCGCCTACGCCTACATGCCCGGCGACGGCAACGGCGAGCTGATTCTCAGGAATCTGACGAGCGGCGCTGAACACCGCTTCCCGGCTGGAGCGCTGCCGCCTCCGCCGATGCCGTCCACCGATCCGGATGCACCGCCTCCGCCGCCGCGCACCGTGCGTGCTGCATTTACCAGCGACGGGCTGTACCTGGTGGCGCACGTTTATCCCACCAAGGAAGAGACCGCGAAGGCGAAGAAGGAAAAGAAGAAACCGGCCGAGACGCCCAAGCAGTCGCTGCTGATTGTGACGCTCGCAACCGGCGCTGAAGTGCGCGTCCCGCAGGTGAAGGGCTTCCAGGTGCCGGAAAAGGGTGGCGCGTGGGTGGCGTATCAGAAAGAGTCCACCGAAGCGCCGCCAACGGGCAAGAAGAAAGCGCCGGGTACCGACTTGGTGCTGCGCGATCTGACTAAAACAGAAAACAACGAACGTGTTTTGGCCAGCGTCGCCGAATATAGCTTTGCGAAGGACGGTAAGACGCTGGTCTATGCCGTACGTTCGAAGAAGACCGAAGAGAACGGCGTGTACATGGTGATGCCGGGCTCGACGGATGCGCCGGTAGCGCTGAAGGCCGGCGCGGGCGAGTACTCGAAGCTCACCTGGGACCGTGCGCAGAAAGAGTTGGCGTTCTTCGCCGGCAAGAGCGTTTACCTCTGGGCGGGCGGTAAGACCGTGGAAGTGGTCAACCAGAAGACCGCGGGTGTGCTGGAGAATCTGGTGCCCAGCGACAAGGGCCCGCTGGCGTTTTCGCGCGACGGCGCCAAGCTCTACATCCCGATTGGCAAGCCGGCCGCCGACGAAGAGAAAGAAGCCTCCAACGGCGACGGCAAAGTGGTGATGGACCTGTGGCGCTGGAACGACGATCAGGTCCAGCCGATGCAGAAGGTCCGCGCCAACCAGGAACGCAACCGCACCTATCGCGGCGTCTATCACATCGCCGAAGCCAAGTACGTGCAACTAGCTACGCCCACCATGGCGAATGTGACGATGACCGACGACGGCGCCGCCGCGCTCGGCACCGACGATCGCGCCTATCGCCGCAAGGTGGATTACGACGGCAGCTATTTCGATGGCTACATTGTGGATTCGTCCACCGGCAAGCGCCGCCAGTATGCGCGTGGGTTGCGCTCCGGCGCGCAGCTTTCGCCGGACGGCAAGTGGGCATTCTACTTCAACGACAAGGCTTGGTGGACACTGGCGCTGTCCGACAGTGCGACGCGCAACGTGTCGGGCAAGCTGGGTGTGGCCTTCTTCAACGAGGAGGACGACACGCCGGACGAGCCGGGCTCCTACGGCACCGCCGGCTGGGCCAAGGACTCGCGCAGCTTCTTTGTCTACGACCACTTTGACGTGTGGCAGGTTTTTGTCGATGGCACGCCGGCGCGCAACGTGACGGCTGGTTATGGGCGCAAGCACGGGATTGCGTTCCGCGTGGCGCGGATCGAGCCGCAAAATGACGAAGATGAGCGTGGAATTGATGCAAAGCAACCGCTTACATTGCGTGCGGAAGACCAAAAAACGCGTGAAACGGGCTTCTATCGAACCACGGCCGCCGATCCGCAGCGCCTGCTGTGGGGGGCTCGCGCCTGGCAATTTGTCGCGCGCGCCAAGGACGCACAGACTATCATTCTGACTGCCTCGCGCTTTGATGAGTACCCGGACTTGCAGGTGACCGATCCGGATTTTAAGGCGCCGCAAAAGGTTTCGAATGGCGCGGCACAGATGGCCCCGTTTGCCTGGGGCTCGGGCGAACTGATCAGCTACCGGAGCACGGATGGCGTCGCGCTCCAAGGCGCGCTGTACAAGCCGGCCGGCTTCGACCGGACGAAGAAATACCCGATGATGGTGTATTTCTACGAAAAAATGTCACAAACGGTGAACACTTTCGTCAATCCGGCGCCGAGCCACAATTTTAATTTCAGCCAATATGTCTCGGACGGCTACGTCGTGCTGGTGCCGGACATCGTCTACGAAGTGGGCCACCCGGGCCAGAGCGCGCTGAAGTGTGTGCTGGCGGCCGTGGAGGCGGTGGTCAAGGAAGGCTACATCGACGAAGCCCGCATCGGCGTGGCCGGCCATAGCTGGGGCGGCTACCAGACGGCCTACATGATTACGCAGACCACGCGTTTCCGCGCCGCCGAGGCCGGCGCTCCGGTGGGCAACATGACGTCGGCCTACAGCGGCATCCGCTGGGGCAGCGGTATGCCACGCCAGTTCCAGTATGAGAAGACGCAAAGCCGTATTGGCGAGCCGCTGACGGACGATCCACTGAAATATATCGAGAATTCACCGGTATTTTTCACCAATCGGGTGAAAACTCCGGTGCTAATTCTGCACGACGATGCTGACGACGCCGTGCCATGGTACCAGGGCATCGAGCTCTTCCTGTCGTTGCGCCGCAACGGCAAGGAGGCCTACCTGCTGAACTACAACGGCGATATGCACGGCCTGCGCAAACGCCAGAATCAGATGGACTACGCCATCCGCATGAAGCAGTTCTTCGATCACTTCCTGAAAGACGCTCCGGCGCCGGAGTGGATGGCGAAGGGCGTGCCGTACATAGATCGGGAAGAGGAAAAGGTTCGCTTCCTGAAGGACACCGGCCGCGTCCAATAGGCGTGGCCTCGCTTTACGATATACCGCTGCTTTCGATTGACGGGCGTGAATGCACGCTGGCCGAATACCGCGGCCGCGTACTGCTGATTGTGAATACGGCCAGCCGCTGCGGCTTCACACCGCAGTATGCGGAGTTGCAGGCGCTATATGAACGCCTGGCTCCGCGCGGCCTAGTGGTGCTGGGCTTTCCCTGCGATCAGTTCGCGCACCAGGAGCCCGGCTCAGAGGCTGAAATCGCCTCGTTTTGTTCTAGAAATTATGGCGTGACATTCCCGATGTTCGCCAAGCTTGAGGTGAATGGAGCGGGTGAACACCCACTCTACCGGTTGCTGAAGCAGGCGCGGCCCGGACTGTTCGGAACGCGCCGCATCAAGTGGAACTTTACCAAGTTCGCCGTCGACCGCTCTGGCCACGTCGTTGCTCGTTACGCCCCGCGAACGCCGCCCGCGCGGCTGGCCGGTGCGTTGGAGCTTCTGACCGGGCAACGGTGACGACGGCCACATCGGCAGGCAGCGTCTGGCGCTGTAGTTTGACGCCCAGCATGCGCTCGATGCGGACGATAGCGCCGCGTTCCTGGCGCGTGCCGAAGGTGGTGGCGGTGCCGCGGGCGCCGGCGCGTCCGGTGCGGCCCACGCGGTGGATGAAGTCCTCGGGCATCTGCGGCAGGTCGTAGTTGACGACATGCGCGATACCTTCCACGTGGATGCCGCGTGCAGCCACGTCGGTGGCCACCAGCACGCGGTAATCGCCCTGCTGGAAGCCGCGCAGAGCCTGATTGCGCTGGCTCTGTGTACGGTCGCCATGAATGCGTGCGGCGTTGGCGCCGTGGAATTTCAGTTGCTTGGCCAGACGGTCGACACCGTGTTTGGTGCGCGCGAAGACCAGGAACGTGCCCTTCTCCTCAGACAGCATCCGTTCCAGCAGCCCGAGTTTGCGGTCCTGCTCCACTTCGTAGACGCGCAGGTCGACATGTTCGGCCGGTTTGGTGGTGGAGCCGATGGCCACGCGAACGGGGTCCTTCAGCATCCTTTTGATCAGGTGCACCACCGTCGGATCCTGCGTGGCGGAGAAGAACGCGGTGCGGCGTTCGGCCGGCAGCATGGCCAGGATCTCCTCAATTGTGGGCAGGAAGCCCATGTCGAGCATACGGTCGGCTTCGTCGAGCACCAGCAGGCGCACGCCGGCCAGTGAAACCAGCTTGCGGCCCAGATAGTCGGACAGACGTCCAGGCGTTGCGACGACGACGCGTGCGCCCTGGCGGATGGCGCGCAGTTGCGGCTGCTCGCTCATTCCGCCGACCACCACGGCCGAGCGCAGGCCCGTGCCGGCGGCCAGCAGGCGGAAAGCCTCGTCGATTTGCAGCGCCAGTTCGCGCGTCGGAGTGAGGATCAGGGCCTCCACGCCGCCCTTGCCCTTGTGTGCGCTCAACTGTTCAATCAGAGGCAGCACGAAGGCCAGCGTCTTACCGGTGCCGGTCTGTGCCGTCACCACCACATCGCGCCCTTCCATTTGGGGCGGAATCGCCTGCGCCTGTACAGGCGTGGGCTCCTTGAATCCGTTGCGGGCCAAGTTCTTGTCCAGGGCCGCGGACAGAGTGAGTTCAGAGAAAGTGTTCATTCGAAGATCAGCGAGGGAAATCAGCGGCCCAACGGCGGAAGGCAGGAAGGATGCGGATTGACTTGCTAGCTTATAGTGTAACGCACGGCAGGCGTCAGTGGTTTTCGCTGGGGTGCATGATGAAGGGCGTTCCCCGCATCAATCGCGAAGAGGAAATGTCCACTTCCTGGGGGACGTGGGCATGCGGCAGTCGAAGTCGCGCCAGGTGCGCGAAAAGATCGCGCAACTGGACTGTAATGCCGTATTGTTTTGATGAGCGCATCAGCGTATTTTGGCGCTAAGGTGTAATTTTAGAAATAATTGATTGACAGCGGATTGGTTCGCCTACAGAATAGGGTTGATTTTTCCAGTTCTGAGTTTGCAGACGGAGCAGATAGAAGCGCTGAGCATCCGCAGGTTAATTTAAGCGATGCGGATGAGCCTTATTGCTGACGAGGGAACGTCATTTCACGGTCACCAGCACCGCGAAGCTGCTAGTGCACTCGGTGAAGTGTTCAACAACTATCACGAAATGCCGAGGTAAATCAAAATGTTAAGTCGAACCATCTTGAGTGGCATTGTCTTTTCGTGTTTTGGTGGTGGTGCGGCCGTCGCGTGGAATGCCGACACCGTGCTGCTTGCGCCGAATCAAATCAACATGGTGGTAGGAGAAACGCGGACGATCAGCGCATTAAATGAGTCCGGGCAGCAGGTAGCAGGGCTGACATGGGCGTCAAGCAATTCAAGTATTGTGAGTCTTTCAAATGCCGACCCACCGATCATCACGGCAGTTACCGCCGGGCACGTCACTATTTCGGCGGGAACAGCGACGGCTGACGTGACGGTATGGGCAACTGCGTTGCCAACAGGCACGGTGCAATGGTCTAGTTCCGGTACGGGAGGTGGTTTCTATGCTGTCGTGCCTGCCGTTCCTAGCCCCAATGGTGTGGCTGATGCATTTGCATTTCAAAACGATGGAACCGTTCAGGCTGTGACCAGCGACGGTGCGACAACCTGGACGGCCGATCTGAATTTGGTCTGGGGTGCAGTTCCTGATTTTGAGGGTGGCTTGGTCGGGGTGCTGTATGGTGACAATGAAGAGTCGGTTGTGAAATACAGCGGGACTTCAGGT
>CAYZIX010000179.1:0-9824 GCA_964478395.1 uncultured Candidatus Solibacter sp. | reverse complement strand
GGTGTAGCGCGCCAGCTCGATGCCAAGCGTTGCGATGGCCTCACGCGCTCTCGCATCGGTCAGCGCGGCCAGTTCCACGGCGCGGCTTTCTTTGAGCCGCGTCGGCGCAGCCAGCAGCTCGGCATCGCATACGCCCGGATGCGTCATCAGCTCCGCGCGCCCTTCTGGTAAGCTTTGCAGCACGCCGAGCAGCGCCTCGGCATTGAGATGGCCGGTCAATTCCAGGCCTACAAAGTGCTCTGTCGTGCGTAGCCCGCGCCGCTGCAGCACGCGCCGCATGTGCCCTTCCATCAGGCCCACCGCGCGCGTCTTCCATGTGGTGGCGTGCACATCGAACGGTGTCCTCACCCAGGGAATACCGAACTCCACGGCCAGCCGCGCGAGTGCATTGAGCACTGGCGGCAACAGGTGCGCGTGCTTGTGCGCGTCCATGTGAGTGGGCCGGATTCCACTCGCGGTAATCTTCTCGACCTGCGCCCTCAGCTCGCGGTAGGGGTCCATCCGCCGCAGCATCACAGCGGGAATCAGCTCGGTCAGCGTGGCCGGCAGTGGCTTGCCCGTCACCAGAGACCGGCCCTGCACCAGCACCGCGTGCACGCCCACGTCCAGCGTCGGCGTCTGATGCGCCAGTTCGACGGCCTCTTCATACGCATCGCCGTTGGCCATCAGCGTGGTCGCGGTCAGTATGCCGTCGCGGTGTGCCGCAATAATGCCGTGGTTCACGCTTGAGGTGAAGCCGAAGTCGTCCGCGTTGACGTGCAGCCTGCGTTCGCCGCTCATCTAGAAGAGCTTCAGTTGGATGGAGAGGAACTTCTTCGGATTTGCCCGGAAGTCCTTCATGAACGATCGCACCTCGGCCGTCGTGGCGGTCAGGTTTTCATACAGCGCCGGATTCACCATTAGCTGGCCTAGCGTGCCGCGTCCGGAGTTCACCTGGTCGATGGTGGTGTTGATCCGGTCCAGCGTGGCCAGCAGCCGCGTGTGCAGCGCCTCGTCCTTCAGCAGTTTGCCGGCCGTGCCCTTGCCCGAGTTCAAATCCGTCAGAAGCGTGTGGAGCTCTGCCGACGATTTGCGCAGCTCGTCGTATAGCTGCGGATCCTTCATCAGCTTGCCGGCCGTGCCTTCGCCGCGCTCCAGCCCTGCGGCCAGCCCGTCAATGCGGGCCAGTGTGCGCCGTGTGTCTGTATACAACCCGTCGTCGTACAGCAGGCGGCCAATCGTGCCTTTGCCCTCGCGCACCGCCCCGGTAATCGTCTGCACGTCGTCCAGCATCGCGTTGGCCCGCCGGTACAGCTCTTCATCGAAGATCAGCTTGCCGATCGATCCACGCCCGGCTTCCACCTGCGCCACCACTTTGTCGATGCGCGCCAGAATCGATTGCAGTGAATCGAGCAGGGGCATGGCGGACTGCACCACTTCGAGAAAGTCCTTTTCGTCACGCGCCACTATCGTGCTGCCGTCGCGCACCGTTCGTGAGCTGCCGCCGCGCCGGATATTGAGGAACTTCGCCCCCAGTACATTCTCGGCCGAAAAGCCAATCTGGCTGTCGTCTGGAATCAGCGCCAGATACTTCTGGTCCACGGCCATCGTCATCCGAACGGCTTTATTGTTGTCGCGATCACCGGTGAATTCTATCTTTTTCACCTTGCCGATGCTGATACCGTTCAGCCGTACGCCGGAGCCTTCGTTCATCGCAGCGGAATCCTGCATGTAGGTGTAGAGCAGCGCCTTGTGCTCGAACGGGTTGTCGGCTCCGGTCATGAGCAGAACCAGCGCCACGAGCAACGCCAGCGCGACCATGCTCATCACGCCCACCCGGAGCTGCGACCAGGCTACTTTGTGTGATGCGGGCATCGGCTATCTTCTCTCCTTAGCTTGCCACGAAGCCGTTGCTAACGGCTGGCGAACTTGCTCACGTATGCGTCGTCCGAAGCGTCGAATTCGTCCGGAGTTCCTAGAAACACCATGCGCCCCTCGCGCAATACCAGATACCTTGTCCGCGTCGGCCTTCCATTGGCAGGCATCAGCCCGGCCGTGGTTGGGTCGTAATGATATCGCGCCAGTATTTCACCGTCCTGATGCCGGTGCGTCACGATAATGGTTGTGGCGCCGCGCACGTCGCGGCCTTTGACAATCAACGCCATAATCGTGTTGGCCGTAATCGGATCCAGTCCGGCCGTCGGAGAATCGTACAACAGCAACTCCGGCTGCGTCACAATCGCGCGCGCAATACCCACGCGCCGCCGCATGCCGCCTGATAGCTCGCTGGGGAACTTCTCCATTGTGTGGCCCAGTTCGACGAATTCAAGCGACTGCTCAACCCGCCGCCGGACCTCATCCTCATTGCAACAGCCCTTGTGCTGGTTCAGCAGCGGGTAGGCCACGTTCTCCTCGATGGTCAACGAGTCGAACAGCCCTCCCTCCTGGAACAGCACGCCTACGCGTGAGCGCACGTCGTACCAGTCGCGCTCGTGCAGTTCGGTCACCTCCTCGCCGAACAGAAACAGCCGTCCCGACGTGGGCCGTAGCAGTCCTAGCGCCAGCTTCAGCATCACGGTCTTGCCACTGGCCGCGGCGCCGTGGATAATCAATGTCTCACCGCGCTGCACTTCCACGCTGATGCTGGACAGCGCCATCTCCTCGCCGAAGCCGAAGCTGACGTGGTCGAAGGCTATCACCGCGTGGCTGCTTTCGGGGCTCATGCGTGTCACAGCGAAGTGAAGATGCGGCCGACGATAAAGGTGACAATTACCACCCACATCGACGCCACCACGACGGCCTGCGTTGTCGACCGCCCGACACCCTGTGTGCCGCCTGTTGTCTGCAAACCGTAATAGCAGCCCACCAGCGAAATGACAATCGCGAAAGCGAAAGGCTTCAACAGGCCCTGCGCGATGTCGTTGTATTCGAGTGCCCGCCAGGCGCTGTTCCAGAACTGCGCGCCGGTGGTTAGCTGTAGCATCACGCAGGCCACCACCCAGCCTCCAATCAGTCCCAGGAAATCGGCCAGCACGGTCAGCAGCGGCAACACCACGGCCGTCGCTATCACGCGCGGCTTCACCAGCTTCAGCACCGGATCGGTGCCCAGCGCCCGCATCGCGTCAATCTGCTCGGTTACCTTCATCGAGCCCAGTTCGCTGGCGATACCCGACGAGTTGCGTCCGGCCACCATCAGCGCCGTCAGCACCGGGCCCATCTCGCGCACCAGCGTGATGGCCACAATCGCGCCCACCTGCGAAGTCGCGCCGTAGGTCTGTAGCGCGCGGGACATCTGCAAGGCCATGATGGCGCCGGCGAAGAACCCGGTCAGCAGCACCACGGGCAGACTGCCGATGCCGATCAGGTCCATCTGGACGAAAACATCGTCCCAGTAGTAGGGCTTGCGGAAGACGCCCCGGAACGTGCGGCCCGAGAGCCGGACGAACTCCTGGAATGTGAAGGCCGGTGTTTTGAGGAAGTCTAACAATGCGGCGAATTCCTCTTCAGCTCCAAGGCTACCATAGGGGTATGAAGGGCCTCACCGATATCCCCGGTCTGCGTGTCGGCCATGCTTCCGATTACAACGCGCTCACCGGCTGCACGGCCATTCTGTGTGAGGCCGGCGCCGTTGCCGGCTACGATATTCGCGGCTCCGCCACCGGCACCGAAGAGCTGGACGTGATGAGCCCCGGCCACGTCACTTCCGCCATCCACGGCCTTGTGTTCGCCGGCGGCAGCGCCTTCGGGCTGGAGGCTGCCAGCGGCGTGCGGCGCTACCTGGAGCAGCAGGGCGTCGGCTTCCCTGCCGGACCGGCCAAGGTGCCCATCGTGCCCGCGGCCATTCTTTTCGATCTCGGCATTGGCAAGGCCAACGTCCGGCCCACGCGCGAAATGGGCGAAACCGCCGCCGCCGCTGCCACTGAAGCCGCCGTGGCCGAAGGCTGCGTCGGCGCCGGCACTGGAGCCACGGTGGGCAAGGCGCTCGGCATGCGCTGCGCCATGAAGAGCGGCGTCGGCAGCTACACGGTGGAGCTTGGCGGCGGCGTGCTGGTTTCCGCGCTGGTGGCGGTGAATGCCGTGGGAGATGTTCTTGATCCGCGCACCGGCGATATTCTGGCCGGGGCTCGCAAAGCCGCTGATTCAAAGGAGTTCATCGACTCGCGCAAGTGGATGCTGGCGCACGGCGCCACCGGCGGCTTGCGAGGGAAGAACACTACGCTCGCCGTCGTGGCCACCAACGCGCGGCTGACAAAGGTGGGCGCCACGAAAGTGGCGCAACTGGCGCACCACGGCCTGGTGCGCGCCATCGCTCCGGTGCATACGTCCATGGATGGCGATATCGCCTTCGCGCTCTCCTGCGGCATGTTCAGCGCCTCGGTGGACGCGGTCGGCTTAGCCGCCGCCGAAGCCGTCGCCCAAGCGATTGTCCGCTCCGTGCGGCTGGCTAAGACCCTCGGCGGTGTGCCCGGCCTGGCCGGCTGAGGGCTCCGGGTTCTCAGGTTCGAGTTTCGACTGTGTGCCATCCGTAACTATTTGATCCAATGGCAGTTGTGGATCATTCTCGGGCTCCGGCGGGATTTCGCCGATTTCCTCGTCCCGGATGGCCGGCATGTCGAGGTGCGGCATTTCCATGAGCTGGCGGTTCTTCTTGTGGACCAGCAATTGGCGGAGATGCGAGGCGCGGCGGGCGGTGAGACGGTTGATCTCCATGCTGAGGTGGCGGAGCAAGGGCGAGCGCTCGATGAGCGCGGCGGTGGCAGCGACGAGGTGATCGAGCTGGTCGAGCGTCTGCTGGCCCGGAAAGAGCTCGGCTGCGTTGCGGCACTGTTCGATGTCGATGGCGCGGGACTGGATGGCGAGCTGGCGGTTGATGTGCCAGTCGCAGGCGGCGATGACGTCGACGAGCTGAGTTTCGACGTCATTGGCGGGCTGGTGGGTCCGGTAGTACGACTGGACGAAGATCTTGAACGCAGCTTCGTCATCGGTGTCGGTGAGGCAGGGGAACTTGGCGTAACGGCCATGCTTGAAGCCGTTGAGGGATGAAATCTGCTTGCCCAGGGACGTTGTGGGGCCGTGGCTTCTGGCGCCGTTGCGGCGGGAGGCCTCGATCTGTTTTTCAGTCGGAATGCGTGGCATCGTGCGTAGTTCTCCGAGCGTGAGAGTGGCACGGGCGGAGAACGCGGGGACGGGTGTTTGGAGGTAAAGCGTTGATGGGGGTGGAAAAACAAACCAGTGAAGGCCGTCACCGCCGCGCTATCACGCAACCGCGCCGTTGAAGTCGCGAGCCAAGTTGGTGGAAAGACGTGCGTCAGCTCCCTCACGGTCGCTGCTCGTTGACGCGCCAAACGCGCGTGCGGCTCGTGGCGCGGCGAGGGGCAAACGGCGCGCTTGGCATTGCACGCCGGAAGCCGGTAGACTCAATGCTGGTTATTTGAGGGATGGCCAATACGCAGTTTCGCAAGCCGATAGCGAACTATCTCGAAACGCGCCGTAAATTCGCGGCCCGCGAGATCGAAAACGAGATGTCGGTGCGCCATGCTTTTTTGACGCTGCTGGACCAAACCTCGCGTCCGAACCGCTGGACGCTGATTCCAGAGCATCCCCGGCGCGTCTTCGGCGGGCGAATCATCCGGCCCGACGCGACGTTGCAGGACGAATACACAATTGACCGCGGCTTTTACGAAGCCAAGGACGTGCGCGACGACCTGGATGTAGAGATCCGCAAGAAACTGGCGGCGGGCTACCCGGACTCCAATACGATTTTCGAGGACAACACGCGCGCCGTGCTGTTCCAGAATGGCGCGCAGGCGCTCCAGATTCCATTGGACAACGAGAAGGCACTGGCTGGACTGCTGGATAACTTTTATCGCCACCGGCAGCCCGAACTGGATGGCTTCGAAAACGCGATTGCGGCGTTCCAGGAGACCATCCCGAAAATTGGCGAAGCGCTGGTGGGCAAGATCCGGGTGGCGCTGCGGCCGGGGAGTCCGTTTCAGCAGGTGTTTGACGACTTTCTGGCGCTGTGCCGGCAAGCGCTGAATCCGGGCCTGCGGCCGGAGGCCGTGCAGGAGATGCTGGTGCAGCATCTGCTGACTGAGCGGCTGATCCGGCGCGTGTTCGACTACGACGACTTTGTCCGTCACAACGTGATTGCGAGCGAAGTGGAGAACGTCATCGACGCGCTGCCGCGCCAAAGCTTCACGCGGCGCGATCTGTTGCGCGACCTGGACCCCTACTACGCCGCGATTGAAGCCACGGCCGACACGTTGACCGATTTCGAGGCCAAGCAGCACTTCCTGGACCGCGTGTACGAGAAGTTCTTCCAGGCCTGGAGCCCCGGAACGGCCGACACGCACGGCATTGTCTACACGCCGCCGCAGATTGTGAAGTACATGTGCGCGGCGGTGGCGCGGGCGCTGGAGGAGGAGTTTGAACGGCCGCTGGGCAGCGAAGGCACCTACATCCTGGACCCATGCACGGGCACGGGCAACTTCATCGCGCACCTGATTCAGAACTTCATCCCGCACAGCCGGGTGGAGCCGATGTACGCCAGCCAGTTGTTCGCGAACGAAGTGATGCTGATGCCGTACTACATCGCATCACTGAATATCGAGCACGCCTATTACGAAGCCACCGGCAAGCGCCGGCCGTTCGACGGGCTGTGTTTCGTGGACACGCTCGACATGGCCGAGGCGCGGCAGATGGGGCTGTTCACGGAGCGCAACACGGAGCGGGTGCAGCGGCAAAAAGAGACGCCGATCAACGTCATTCTTGGCAACCCGCCGTACAACGTGGGGCAGAAGAACGAGAACGAAAACAACAAGAACCGCAATTACGCCGTGATTGACCGGCGTGTCCGCGAGACGTACTCCAGAGACTCCCGGGCCATGAACAAGAACTCACTGAGTGACATGTACGTGAAGTTCTTCCGCTGGGCCTCGGACCGGATTGTTGCGGCAGGTTCCGGCGTTCTGTGCTTCGTCTCAAACAACGCATTTGTTGACCAGTTGGCCTCGGACGGAATCCGTAAGCACCTGGAGAGTGATTTTGAGCTGATCGACCACATCGATCTCCATGGAAATGTCCGGCAGAATCCGAAACTGAGCGGCACGACGCACAATGTCTTCGGAATCCAGGTGGGCGTCGGCATCACGTTGGCCATCCGCAAGCCGGGCGCCGCAACACGACTGCGCTACCACCGTGTGCCGGAGATGTGGACAAAGGCCGAAAAGCTCAAGTTTCTTGAAGCCGGAAACGTGGAGTGGCGAACGTTGCAGTCGGATACGGCGCACTCTTGGCTGAGGCCAGAGAATGTGGATGAGTTTCAGCAGTTTGCGCCAATCGAGAAACTGTTTTCCGCCCAGTCGAATGGAGTGAAGACGAATCGCGACGAGGTAGTCTACGATTTTCAACGCGAAGCCCTGATTCCGCGAGTTTGTGGATTCATCGATGACTACAATGCTGAGGTGGACCGCTACAAGCGGGCCGGGCGTCCGGACAATATCGATGATTTTGTGCGCTACAACCGGATCAAGTGGAGCCGCGACCTGAAGCTCGATTTGAAGCGCGGCAACTATGCCGAGTTCGCTGAAGAGAAGGTTCGCCTCGGCCTGTATCGGCCATTCACCAAGCGCTGGCTATTTTTCGACCGGATCTTGAACGAAGAGGTCTATCAGTTGCCAGCGATCTTCACGCCCGGTGCTGATGACATTGTGCTGGTTATGAGCGATATCGCCTACCGTGCCCAGCAATGGAGCTGCCTGGTGTCCGAGCAGATTCCGGATCTACACTTGTGCGCTTCGATCGACGGCCATCAGTGTTTCCCGTTGTCGCGTCTTGCCGACTCGGCAGTTGAAACGTTCCGCGCGCACTACGACCGCCCGACGCTCGGCAAGCGCCGCGTTTTTGAGTACATCTATGGTCTGCTGCACCATCCGGGCTACCGCGAGCGGTATGCGGAGGCGTTGAAGAAAGAACTGCCGCGCATCCCATTTGCACCGGATTTCGATGCCTTCGCCGACGCCGGGGCGCGGCTGATGGATTTGCACCTGCACTACGAACAGCAGCAACCGTACCGCTTGAAGCACATTGAGCAGGCTCCGTTTAGCTGGGAGCTGACGGGGAAGATGAAGCTCGCAAAGGATCGGCGGTCGCTGGTCTACAACGACTCGCTGACGCTGGCTGGAATTCCGGAAGAGGCGTTCGAGTACCGGCTGGGGCATCGTTCGGCTTTGGAGTGGGTGATCGACCAGTACCAGCGGAAAGAGAACTCCGACCCGAACCGGGCGGACGATCCGGAGTACATTGTGCGGCTGGTGAAACAGGTGGTGACGGTGTCGCTGGAGACGGTGGCGATTGTGCGGGGGCTGCCGGAGTTCCTGCCAGAGAATTGAGTGTGGGGATGGGCCAGGCGGCGGGGACGCGGGCTGGACGCTGAGGCGCAACAGGGCTGAAGTGCAGCAGAGTTGAAGTGCAACAGGGCTGAGGCGCAACCGCTCCCTTACGGCGCGCGGCTCGTAAGCGCGGCTCGTTGACGCGGGGCGTTAGCGCGGCGGGGGAGAGGCGCTTTCGTCGAAGACGGCCATGGGCGAGCCTTGCTCGTGAACGACATATGAGACGGCGGCGGAGATGCCGGCGGGCTGGTTGATCCAACGCGTGCTGCCATGGCGCGACCAATATCGGCAACGGGCGGCAGCCGGCTTCAAGGCGCGGGTGGCGTAAGCCTTCAGCTCGATCATGATGCGCTCCGGCGGGGCCTCGGATTCGATCACAACATGAACATGCGTCGTGCGAACGTGCGCGGCCAGAAGATGCCACGCGCGGTAGCGGCAGACTTCGACGATCGCCCGCAAGACCGTGGCGCGGTGGGCTTCGTCGAGGGTGAAGGGCGGCTCCACCATCGTCGTGAACGCAACCTGACGACGAGGCGGATTGGGATCGAGGACCGGCGTGCCCGGCAGGCAGTGATGCGTGTCGACCGAGCCTGAATCGTCACCGTGGAGGTGGGAGCCGTAGCAGGAGAAGGTGATCAGGTCGGTCAGGGGCGGTAGCGCGGCGGGCGCATGGAGTGATGGTACTGCGGTCAAGGGTGGCGCGTAAACGCTGAGGGCGGTAGGGGCCATGTGGGCTAGGTACGCTAAGTGCGCTAGGTGCAACCGCTCCCTGACGGCTCGCGGCTCGTTTGCGCGGTTGAGGTGGTGACGGCGGTGTCGAGAAAAGATTACGCGGCGGGTCAATGAGTTAGGACGGAAGGGCGCGGAACGGCTTGGCGGGGCGTGGCGGAATGGGGGCATGGCGGGATGCTATCGACGATCGGCGCCGTACCGGCTGACATGGACCGGGAACGCGAGTGCTGTGCCCGAAGACCCCGTCGCCTGGGCCCGCACGGCGCTGGGTTTTGAACCGGACGACATTCAGCGCCAGATCCTCGGCTCCACGGCGCGGCACTTGATGTTGTGCTGCACGCGGCAGTTCGGCAAGAGTCAGATCACGGCCATTAAAGCCCTGCACTACGCGCTGGCGCATCCTGGCTCGCTGATCGTGATCGCGGCGCCATCGCTGCGCCAAAGCGGCGAGTGGATGCGGAAGACGCGCACGCTGCTGCGGCGTCTGGGGTTGCGGGCGACCGGCGAACGGCATCACGACGTGGCGCTGGTGCTGGAAAACGGCTCGCGGCTGGTCGGGCTGCCGCAAATTCCGGAAAATGTGCGCGGATTCTCGGCCGTCTCGCTGGCGCTGATCGACGAAGCGGCCTTTGTCAGCGACGAACTCTACACGGCGCTGAACCCGATGCTGGCCGTGTCGCGCGGCGGACTGTGGCTGATGTCGACGCCCGGCTCGCAGTA
>CAYZIX010000178.1:0-9840 GCA_964478395.1 uncultured Candidatus Solibacter sp. | reverse complement strand
CGCGATCAAGGCCAGCGCGGCGGGCATGTATGCAGCCTCGCTGATGCCCATCAGACCGCGCGCGCCAAGCAACTGGCCATAGCTTTGCGCGTGGCCGGTGAGCCAAGTCACGGCGGACCACACCAACAGACTGGCGAGCACCACCTTCACACGGTCGTAGCGGTCGGCCAGATATCCGCTCAACGGACTACAAGCCGCGTAGACCCACAGAAACGCAGCGCCGAGCAGCCCTAATTGCAGGTCGGAGACACCGAATTCCTTCTGAATGGGCGGCAGGACTGAGAAGACTACCTGGCGATCCAGGTAGTTCAGCAGCGCCACCACCCAGAGCAAGGCGACCGTGGTCCAGGCCGCGACCGATGACCTTTTGCCAAGCGCCGGCATTGCCGACAAGGTATATCACGAATTCCGGCGCGCGCCGCGCTTCAGCCCACTACCAGAGCTTGCACTGCTTCTCGGCCGGGCGCACCATGGCGTCGCCGGCCTGGCAGTGGAACGCCTTCTGGAAGTCCGGCATGTTCTGCAACGTGCCATTGGCGCGATACTTCGGCAGTGGATGCGGATCCGTATTCAAGCGTAGCCGCGCACTTTCGGGAGTGTCCTGTGAAGCCCAAACGCGCGCGAACGCGAGGAAGAAGCGCTGCTCACCGGTGAAGCCGTCGAGCACGGGCGCGGGCTTGCCTTTCAGCGAGCGGCGGTAGGCCTTCAACGCAAGCGTCAGTCCGCCCAGATCTCCCATCGCCTCGCCCACCACCAGCTTGCCGTTGTGGTGCAGGCCTTCACCCACTTCGAGCGTGTTGAACTGATCGATGACACAAGCGGCGCGTGCGTCGAACTTCTTGCGGTCGTCAGCGGTCCACCAGTTCTTGAGGTTGCCCTCGGCGTCGAACTTCGAGCCCTGATCGTCGAAACCATGGCCCATTTCGTGACCGATGACGGCCGCGATGGCTCCGTAGTTGGCGGCATCGTCAACAGTGAGATCAAACATCGGCGGCTGCAGGATACCGGCCGGGAAGGCGATTTCGTTCATCACCGGGTTGTAGTAAGCGTTCACGGTGGGCGGAGTCATACCCCAGTCGTTGCGGTCGATCGGCTTGCCGATCTTGGCCAACTGATACAGCCGGTTGTTCAGTCCTGCCGCGCGGAAGTCCTCGAAGTAGGAGCCGCGGCTGATCTTGACGGCCGAATAGTCGCGCCAGCGGTCCGGATAGCCGATCTTGGCGACGAAGGCATTCAGCTTGGCTACGGCAGCAGCTTTCGTTTCAGGCGCCAGCCAGTCGGCGGTCTGGAGTTGCTCCCGCAGTGCGGCACGGAGGTTCTCCACCAGTTCCGTCATGCGCTTCTTGGCCGCTGGTGGAAAGTGCTTCTTGACGAACATCTGGCCGAGCGCATCGCCCATGGAGCGATCGATGGTGTTGGCGCACTGCTGCCAGCGTGGCAACTGTTCCTTGACGCCAGACAGCACGCCCTGGGAAAAGCGGAAATCTTCGTCGGCAAACGGCTTGGCCAGATGGTTGGCCGAGACGGTGAGCACGCGCCAGCGGAGATACGTTTTCCAATCAGCCAGCGGCGCGGCCTTCAACTGATCGTTCAACTTCTTCATGAAGTCCGGCTCGTCCACGTTGATTGGCGTCGATTCGGAAAGGTTGAACTGCTTGAACAGCGGCTTCCAGTCGAAGTCCGGCGTCAACGCCTGGAGCCCGGCAAAATCCATCTTGTGGTAGCTGGCGTAGGGATCACGGCGCTGCACGTTGGTCATGGTGGCGCCAGCCAGCACGGTTTCAAAAGCCAGCACCACCTTGGCCGCCGCCGCCGCCGCTTCAGGCTTGTCACCGGCGAGCACTAGCATCTTCTCAACATGCGCGACAAATTCGGCACGGATCTTTACACTGCGCTCGTCAGTCTTGAAGTAGTAATCGCGATCTGGCAGTGAAAGCCCGCCCGCACCAATGGAGGCAATCATCTCCCGCGAATTCTTCAAATCCTGGTCCGCATAGAACCCGAACGGGCCGACCCGGCCTTGATTCTGGAACGCCGTGATGGCTGCGGCAATGCCACCGGCCGTCTGGATGCTCTGGATACGGGCCAGATCTCCCGTGATCGGCTGAATGCCGCGACGGTCGATGGCGGCCGTGTCCATGCAGGCCGAGAAGAAGTCGCCGATCTTGCGCTCGGAGGTTCCGGCGGCGGCCGTCGAGGCCGCGGCACCCTCCAGAAGCACTTTCAACCGTTCACGGTTGCCTTCGTTGACCACGGCCATAGTGCCCCAACGGGCATAGCGCGCCGGAATCGGGTTGTGGTCGATCCACCCGCCGTTGGCGTAACGCCAAAAATCCTGGCACGGCTTGCAGGAGGTGTCCATGTCGGCTGGGTGAATTCCGCTGGACTGCGCCGAAAGCGCTGCGGCGGCAAGAGTCAGTGAAGCAAAAAGAGCTCGAATGCGCATAGTCAATCCTCTTCCAGTGTATTGCGCGCACGCAGGTGGCGCGCCCATTCCAGCGCCAGCATCAGCGCAGTGCCGATGAGAACAACCCAGATGACGGAGCGTGCGCCACTACGTTCGCCCAGCCAGCCCGCGCCATATGGGATAGCCATAGCGCCCAGCCGGGAAACGGTAAAGAGCAGCCCGAAAACAGCGCCCGGTGAAGTGCGGAATATCGTACCCGTCATGCCGAGCAGCGTCGGGAACACAGCGGCCATGCCGGCGCCCAACAGCGCCAGCGCCGCAAATGCGCCCATGGCCGTAGTAGCCGCGATGAAGCCCGCGCAACCGGCCACGGTGAGCGCAAGGCTCACCATCACAATCCGGTGGCCCGAACAGATGAGCGCAATCCGCACGAGCGCCGCGCGCGCCGCCAGCACGGCCACCCACATCACCGTCAGCCCCCACTGCGCGGAGGCCGCGCTCATATGTATATCGTTCACCAGCAGCGTCGTCGTGTAGCCGGATAGGATCACCTCGCCGCCGCTTTCAAGGAACAGCAGCACGGCGGTCAACACAAGGATGCTGCGCGGACCAATGATCTTCCCGCGTTGCGGACCGGCGTGCCGGGGTTGAGGATAATCGAGCCACGCCGAAAATAGGGCCGCCAACACCGACAGCGCCGCCGCGCCCAAAACTACCGGGGCGGCGCCAGCGCGATTGAGCACCGCGCCCAGCCCGAGCGGCACCGTCAACGCGCCCAGTCCGAAATAGAGCCCCAGGCGATTGAGCGCCGAGTTCTTTTCGCGCGGCTCAGCATGCAACTCCGCCACCAGCGTATTGGTGGCCACATTCAATGCACCGCCGCCCAATCCGAGCAGCAGCGCCGCGGCCAGCAGCAGGCCGAAGTTACCGGCCACATGCAACAGCAGCAGGGCCACGGCCAGCAGTGCCGGCCCACCCACCATGGGAACCCGGGCGCCATGCCGGTCGATCCACTGGCCCAGGCCCGCAACGCACACAAATACGCCAAAGTTCAGCGCAAGGAAGAGCGTGCCAGCGCGGGTCAGATGAAATCCGAGACGCCCCGCCAGCACCGGCATCAGCGCCCCCAACAGTGAAACGGCAAGGCCGAACAACAACATGCCGGCGGCGCAGGCCAGGTCGGCGCGCCGCAGGCCGGATAGTCGGCCGCAAGATTCGAGTCCCGATTTTTGATGATCCAAGCGAAATTCCATCTCATTGTCGCGCGAACTCCACCAACCTTGTTCGGCAACCAACGCGTCAGGCTGGCGCAGCGCTTCTGACCGGTGCGCACCGGGCTTCAGTACAATCAGAAAGGGCCACCGCGTAGACGGCGGCTCTCTCAATGGCTCAGCCTGAGCGAAGGAAGGATCGTACCCGTATGCGGAAAAAAATCACTGTTGTGGGCGCCGGAAACGTAGGCGCCAATTGCGCACTGCGCATTGCTGGCAAGGAGCTGGCCGACGTCGTCCTGGTGGACATCGTTGAGGGCGTCCCGCAGGGCAAGGGCCTGGATATTCTCGAATCGGGCCCGGTGGAGGGCTACGACGTCACCGTTACTGGCGCGAACAATTACGAGCCGACGGCCAATTCGGATGTGGTTATCATGACGGCCGGCTTCCCCCGCAAGCCCGGCATGAGCCGCGACGACCTGCTGATGGCCAACTACGAGATTGTCAAGGCCGCCACCGAGCAGGTAGCCAAGTACTCGCCCAACGCCATTCTGATTCTGGTGACCAACCCGCTGGACGCAATGTGCTGGGTGGCGCAGAAAGTCTCCGGCTTCTCACGTAACCGCGTCATCGGCATGGCGGGCGTGCTGGACACGGCGCGCTACCGCACGTTTATTGCCCAGGAATTGGGCGTCTCGGTGGAGAACATTAGCGCGCTGGTGCTTGGCGGCCATGGCGACACGATGGTGCCGATTGTCCGTCTGACCACTGTGGGTGGCATTCCGCTGACCGAACTGATGCCGGCCGAAAAGATTGAAGCGATTGTGACGCGCACTCGCAATGGCGGCGCCGAAATCGTGAAGTACCTCAAGACCGGCTCGGCCTACTATGCACCGTCGGCCTCGGCCGTTGAGATGGCTGAGTCCATCCTCAAGGACAAGAAGAAGGTGCTGCCCTGCGCCGCCATGCTGGACGGCGAATACGGCCACAAGGGCCTGTTTGTCGGCGTGCCGGTGAAGCTTGGCTCCAATGGCATCGAAAAGGTCTACGAAGTTAAGCTGAACCCCGACGAGAAGGCTGCCCTGGATAAGAGCGCGGCCGCGGTGGCGGAACTGGTCGACGTCCTGAAACAGAAGACCGGCCTTTAATCGAAAAAGCACGGACGGCGAGAACCCGCTGGCACTTCCGTTCTTGTACAATGAGTAACCTGAGTGGAGGTACTGCTTTGGACGAGACAACGGTCAGGATCGTCAGCGGCGTACTCGCCGTCCTTTGCGTGATCATCATCATTTGGCGGCGCAAAGCGAAGAAGAACGCCTCTCGAGACGACCTTTAGCGACCTCCGTGCCCGGCGGTCAGGCCGCTCAGTACGCGCATTCATCTTCCCATGTCCGCCAAATCTCCCGCCTCATCCCAGACGCCCCGCATCCGCGAGGAATATGCCTGTTTTGCCATCGAAGTGCGGCCATCCCCGATTCACCGCTGGGGTGTCTATGCCCTGGAGCCCATACCGAAGGGCCGCAAGGTAATCGAGTACACCGGCGAGCACATCAGCCGGCGTGAAACCGCGCGCCGCGCTGAACGCCCGCTGAACTACCTGTTCACGCTGGACAGCTACTGGACCATTGATGGCAGCGTGAATGGATCGGGCGCCGAATATATCAACCATTGCTGCGAGCCCAATTGCCGCGCCCGTGTCCAACAAGGGCACATTCTCTATCTGACTAAGCGCGACATCCTGGCTGGCGAAGAGTTGACTATCGACTACCGCTTCGACGCCGACGTGCCCGCCGTGCCCTGCGCCTGCGGTTCGCCGAATTGCCGTGGCACCATCAATCTCAAAAAGGAGCCGCGCCGCCGCGCGGCGAGCAAGAACGGCCACAAGCGATAAACCGAGATTTTCCCGGCCCCGGCGGCACCTCATAGATAGAACCGAGTTCGAAATTCACCATCTGGCTGGCCGGCAATGGCCGCTGTGGTCAATCGGGTCCACCCGCAGTTGCTAGTGAATTGTGTATTGCGCGCCGTGCCGGCGCCAGGCTGGATATTCGGCTCGGTTTCAGGCGCCGGGCAGCCGCCCGGTCTGCGCCGCCGCTCGCAACGGCCCTCACCCGGGGCGAACCGGTTCTGCCCGCGCATCACCCGGCTGCCCGCGCCGCAATTACAGCTATTTCTTGAGAAACGAAAACAGGCCCGAAAACGCACTCTTCTTCTGCGCCGGCGCCGACGCTTTCTTCCCGGCTAACTTCTCCGCCAGTTCGACCATAGCCTTGCCGACTGGAGTGCCCGCCGCCAGACTTTTGCCCTCCACCAGCGCCCGCTGAACATCGGCATAGTCGCTCGGCAGCAGGTGGAAGACATCCATGCGCAGCCCGGCCTCAATCGCCTCACGGTTCAGGCCGATTTCCTTGTTGTAACGGTTGACGATCACGCGCACCTTGGCGCGCTCCACGCGATGACGCTCCAGGAAGACCAGTGCGCGCTGCGCGGCCTGCAGCGCCGGCAACTCGTTGGTTGTCACCAGCAACAGATCGTCACTGTGCCGCACGATAGAGAGATTCCACTGCCCGTAGATGCCGCCGGCGTCCACAATCACGACGTCGTACAGCGCGCGCGCGAACTCCAGAATACGTACCGCGCTGTGCGCCTCGTCAATGCCATGTACGGGCTGCTCCGGCGCCAGCAGCACATCGACGCCGCCCACCGTAGAGACCATGCCCTTCCAGATATCTTCATCCAGTTGGGCGCCTCGCGATAAAGCATCGACGAAGCTGTAGCTCTGCTTGAGCTTAAGCTGAAATGAAATCGTCCCAGCCAGCGGATCGAGATCCGCCAGCAGGATTCGTTTGGCCCCCAGTTTGCGCCAGTGCACGGCCAGGTTGGAGGCCAATGTCGAGGCCCCACAGGCGCCCTTCACAGGCGCCACGGCGCAGAGTTTTGCGCTGTGCGCCGGGCGATTGCGGTACTGCGCCACAATGCGTTCCATCAACGGCACGAACGAATCGGCGCTGAAGGGCTGGATCATGAATTCTGTTCCGCCCTGCCGCCGCGCCCGCAGAATATACTCGGGATCGTTAGCCGCGTGCAGCGCCACCACAGGCAGCCGCGCGTCCAACAGCGAAAGATCATTCAACAGCGCCAACGCCCAGTCCCGGCTCGAATCCGCGTCCAAAAAGCAAAGGTTGCAGCCCTGCTGCTCCAGCGCCTCGGCCAAGACCGAGCGCGTCGGGTACTCCTTCAGCTCCGTTACCGCGGAAAAGGGCAGATATTCGGCCAACAGCGGAGACAGGCGTGTGCTGACGCTTCCATCGGGACAGATCAACAGGATCTTCCACTGGCCTAAGTTATAACTACTGGTTGACACACTCGTCCTTCTACGGTGGCGGGGCGCCTGGCTGCCCGCCCGATCAGACATCCGATCTATCGACTCGCCTAACCAAAAACTTGAGAGCGTTTACCACCGGCGTGAACTAACTGGATGAGCGCTGGACGCTTGTGGGCGCGCGCAATCCGCACGGCCGGTTCCGGCCGACTGGCGCCACTGCGGCCCCTCGATAATAAGATGCTGAACGTCACCGGAAAACACTCCATCGGCCTTTGTGAGACTCAGCCTGCCACGGCGGAGGGCGTACGTGCGCTGTTGGGCTCGACACAGGACCTTGAATGCGCCTGGATTGTCCCCTCACCAGCCGTCGCCGCACAGCTCGCCAGACAACAGCGGCCCGCCGTTCTCCTGCTCGACAAGAGCCTCGGCCAGCAGGCCATGTTGAATGTCCTGGCCGATTTGAAGACGCACGTCCCGGTCACAGGCGTCGTCGTCTGGGGAACGTCCATGAATGAGGCCGAGGCGCTACGGTTGCTGCAACTCGGCGCGCGGGGTCTACTGCGCAAATCGTCTGACCTCGCCACCATTGAAACCTGCCTGCGCACGGTTGCCAATGGCTCCACCTGGCTGGAGGACTGCGTCTTCCGCGAAGGCGCCCGGCCGGAGATCGCACCGCGCAGCGAACTGACGGCGCGCGAGGCCCAGGTGCTCGCCCTGGTGGAGCAGGGGATGCGCAACAAGGAGATTGCCGGCTCGCTCGGCATCCGTCCGGGCACGGTCAAGATCCATCTCAAGCACATTTTTGAAAAGACCGGCGTCCACGGCCGCTACGGGCTGGCTCTGAACGGCATGCGGCAGCGCGGTGCGCTTCTCGCGCGCGCTGTTGAGATGCCGATTGGACTGCCGCATTCGGCCTGAGACAGTGGCCCCGGGCAAACTGGGACAAAATAAAGCGAACCGGGACCTTAGCGCCGCTCGTTACATTTATCGATGAGCGGAATGGGCAAGGAAATCATCGTTCAGGCCTGGGACGCGCTGCGCCGCAATCCAACGCGAAGCCTGCTCACCATGTTGGGTATTGTCTGGGGCATCGCCGCCGTCACACTGCTAATGGCCTACGGCGACGGCTTCCGTGCGGTGATGGTGCGCTGCTTCACCAACTTCGCGCGTACCGCCGTGATCATGTTCCCGGGCCAGACCTCAGAACAGGCCGGCGGTGAGCGCGCCGGCCGGCGCATCCGCTTTGAGCTCGCCGATCTGGAAGCCGCTCAGGCTGAATCTCCGGCTATCCGCAAAATCTGCCCGGAGACCATCAAACGGGTTCCGGTCAGCTATCAGGAGCGGCTGGCCAACGTCGCTGTACGGGGTGTCTGTCCGGAATACGGCGAAATCCGCACGGAGGTGGCGCGCGACGGCCGCTGGCTGTCGCCGGACGACGCCGCCGAACGACGCCGCGTCATCTTCCTGGGCGACTGGGTGAAAACCAAGCTCTTCTCCGGACGTACGGCCATCGGTGAAACGGTGACCGTGCAGGGCGTGCGTTTCACTGTCGTTGGCGTAATGGATAAGAAACTCAGCTTCGGCAACTACTTCGGCCCGGACGACCGGTCGGCCTTCATCTCCTACGAGGCGGCCACGGAGTTGTGGAACACGCGCTACCCATCGAATGCCGTCATCCAGCCCACGGCTCCGATCTTTGAGAAGCAGGCCGAAATGCAGTTCCGCGAGGCGCTCGGCCGGCGACTGGGCTTCCCTGCCTCTGACAAACGCGCCCTGACCGGCTTTGGCACTTCGAACATCCGTCCAATTGTCGATGGGCTCACCATTGGATTGCAGGTCCTGCTGTTGTTTATTGGCATGCTGACGCTTGCCATCGGCGGTATTGGACTGATGAACATTCTGCTGGTGAGCGTCAACGAACGAACACGTGAAATCGGGCTACGCCGCGCCTTGGGCGCACGCCGCCGCCACATTCTGGCCCAGTTTCTGGCCGAGGCGCTCTTCCTCACGTTTGCCGGCGGAATCGCCGGCGTGGCGCTGAGTTACGCCATCACATGGCTGATTCCACCGCTACCGATGTTGAGCGGCGTCTTCGAAGACAGCACCGGCCAAGGCGACCTGGTGCTGCGCGTGCAGTTTCAGATTGTGGTCGTCGCGTTCATCGTGTTGACCATCGTCGGCATCACCAGCGGGCTGGTGCCGGCCGTGCGCGCCGCGCGCCTGGATCCCAGCGAGGCGCTGCGCACTGAATAACTCCCCTACTTCGGCAGGTTCTCGCCAGCGACTCGCGTAAAGCGGTTCACCTGCTTGATGACGATGAAAATCGCGAACGCCACAATCAGGAACTGAATCACGATGTTGATGAAATTGCCGTACGCCACTACGGCCGCACCGGCCTTTTTCGCTGCCGCCAGGTTCTCGTAGCTCTTGCCGTCCAGAGCGAAATAAAGCTGTGTCAGATCCACTCTCCCCAGGACGAGTCCGAGCACAGGATTGATTATGTCCTCCACCAGCGACGCCGTAATCTTACCGAACGCGCCGCCGATGATGACGCCTACGGCCAAGTCAATCACATTGCCCTTGAGGGCGAATTCTTTGAACTCCTGCATCATTCCCATGGGTCGCAGTATAACCCACGTTCTAGTTTGAAATGGCGCGTTTCTCTTCCCATGTGAACGGCCGCGCCAGCGACCGGCGAGCCCACTTGGCTTCCTCCGACTCCGGCGAGAAGCGCTCCGCCGCCTGATAGGCCGACACAGCCTCCCGGCGGCGCCCCTTCAGATCCAGGCACTGCCCCAGCCGCAGCCACGCCGTGACGCCGGCGTTTGGATCCAGCGCCTGCGCGTTCGACGTCGCGCGCCGCAGGTGCGGGATGGCTGCATCGGGCTCGTCGTACC
>CAYZIX010000177.1:0-9968 GCA_964478395.1 uncultured Candidatus Solibacter sp. | reverse complement strand
ACTACGCGCACGTGGACTGCCCGGGCCACGCGGACTACATCAAGAACATGATCACGGGCGCGGCGCAGATGGACGGCGCGATTCTGGTGGTGGCGGCTCCGGACGGGCCGATGCCGCAGACGCGCGAGCACGTGCTGCTGGCCCGTCAGGTGGGTGTTCCTTTCATTGTTGTTGCCCTGAACAAGGTCGACATGATGGAGGACGAGGAGCTGCTCGAGCTGGTGGAGATGGAGCTGCGGGAGCTGTTGAACAGCTACGGATTCCCGGGCGACGATCTGCCGATCTGCCGGGTGAGCGCGCTGAAGGCGTTGGACGGTGATCCGGAAGCGGAGAAGGCCGTCGAGGCGCTGATGGAAGCGGTGGACAACTACATTCCGGTGCCGGATCGCGCGGTGGACAAGCCGTTCCTGATGCCGATTGAAGACATCTTCTCGATCCAGGGCCGCGGCACGGTGGTGACGGGGCGCATCGAGCGGGGTCAGGTGAAGGTTGGCGAGGACGTGGAGATTGTGGGTTTCCGCGACACGCGCAAGACGGTTGTGACGGGCGTGGAAATGTTCAAGAAGCTGCTGGACAGCGGCATGGCGGGCGACAATGTGGGCCTGTTGCTGCGCGGCATCGACAAGGACGACGTGGAGCGGGGTCAGGTGCTGGCGAAGCCGGGCTCGATCAAGCCGCACGCGAAGTTTGTGGGACAGGTTTACGTGCTGTCGAAGGAAGAAGGCGGGCGGCACACGCCGTTCTTCAAGGGCTACCGGCCGCAGTTCTACTTCCGGACGACGGACGTGACGGGCGTGGTGGAGTTGCCGGAAGGCGTAGAGATGGTAATGCCCGGCGACAACGTGCAGATCAAAGTGGAACTGATCACGCCGGTGGCGATGGACCAGGGCTTGCGCTTCGCAATCCGCGAGGGCGGCCGTACGGTGGGCGCCGGTACGGTGTCCGAGGTGATCGCGTAAAGTTCGGCTGGATTCGCGCTAGAATGAATAGCGCAGCCCGGCAGGTGGACAGGGGCTTAGGTTAACGGTAGACCTGCGGTCTCCAAAACCGCTAGTGGGGGTTCGATTCCCTCAGCCCCTGCCAGAC
This sequence comes from uncultured Candidatus Solibacter sp., assembly GCA_964478395.1. Classification (GTDB taxonomy): domain Bacteria; phylum Acidobacteriota; class Terriglobia; order Bryobacterales; family Bryobacteraceae; genus Paludibaculum. Next base: position 8,882 of record CAYZIX010000177.1, on the reverse strand, counting down.
TTTTTGCACGGTTGTAGGGCTGGGGCGGTAGATTGGCTTCAGCGAAGAGAGAGTAAGTAGAGCAGGTCATCACTATGGCGGCAGAAACCACGGCGGCAACTCCTGTACCGCAGCCCACCAACGCGGTGAGCGGCTGGTATGCAGGCGTCAAAGCGTATATCGACGATTTGAAAGCGGAGATGCGCCGCGTGACTTGGCCGAGTCGCAAGCAGGTGCAGGCGACAACGGGCGTGGTGATTGCGGCTGTATTTCTTTTCGCGGCATATTTTGCGGCCGTCGATTTGGTTTTGGGCCGCGCTATTAATCAGGTGTTCCAGACGCTGGCGCGACGCTAAAGGCGCCAGGCCGGACAAGGATACGAGCTTTCATGCCGGATCAGGATTTTGAAATCCCGGGCGTAAAAGAGACGGCGGAGACGCCGGAGCCCGAAGTGTTGGCCGAGGCGCCGGCCGCCGACGCCGCACCCGCCGGCGATGCGCAGCGGGAAGGCATGGACTGGTTTATCATCCATACCTACAGCGGCTTCGAAAACAAGGTCTCAGAGTCGCTGCGGGCGCGCGCGGCGGCTTACAATTTTGCCGACAAGATCGGCCAAGTGTTGATCCCCACTGAAGAGGTGGTGGAGCTACGCAACGGCAAGAAGGTGACCAGCAAGCGGCTGCTCTATCCGGGTTACGTGATGGTGCAGATGGCGATGGATGACGAGCTGTGGCACCACGTGAAGAATACGCCGCGGGTTACGGGATTTGTCGGGGGCGGGAACACTCCGGTGCCGCTTTCGGCCGATGAAGTGAACTCGATTCTCTACCGTCAGGCCTCCAGCGCCGAGCGGCCGCGGCCGAAGATGAGTTATGAAAAGAACGAGACCGTGCGCATTATCGACGGTCCGTTCACGAGTTTCCAGGGCAAGGTGGACGAGGTCAATCTGGAGCGCAGCACGCTGCGCGTGCTGGTAACGATTTTCGGCCGTGCCACGCCGGTGGAACTTGAGTTTTTACAAGTAGAAAAAGTCAGCTAAGCGACGCGAGAAGGCTTCTGTAAATCATGGCGAAGAAAGTTACGGCTCAGGTGAAGCTGCAGATTCCGGCGGGCAAGGCAACGCCGGCGCCCCCGGTGGGCACGGCGCTCGGTCCACAGGGCGTCAATATTATGGAGTTCTGCAAGGCGTTCAACGCCAAGACCTCCGCCAAGGACCAGGAAGGGTTGATCATCCCTGTGGTGATCACCATTTACTCGGACCGCTCTTTTACCTTCATCACGAAGACGCCGCCGGTGGCGGTGTTGGTGAAGCGGGCCTGCAATCTGGCCAAGGGCAGCGCGGAACCGAACAAGACGAAAGTCGGCAAGATCACGATGAAGCAGGTGGAAGAGATCGCCAAGATCAAAATGCCTGACCTGAATTCGTTTGATCTGGCCGGCGCCGTCGCGCAGGTGAAGGGCGCCTGCGTATCGATGGGCGTTGACGTGAAGTAGCGCAGATAGCGCGTGATTGTGTTACGATAGAAGTTTCTGTTCTTTCTCAGTCAGTAGGGCGGCGCGGGCAAGGCGAGAGTTTTGAACGCAGCTAGTCCGATCCCGTTGGGAGGTCGCATGCAGGAGGCCGTAAGGCTTTCAGGGCGCGACCGTTTGGACCAGTCACACTATGGCAAGAAAACCAGGCAAGAAGTATACCGAGGCCGCGCGGCAAGTCGAAAAGCGGCCTTACTCGCTCGACGAGGCAGTCGCGCTGGTGCAAAAAGTCAAATTCTCGAAGTTTGACGAGACGGTTGAAGTGCACATGCGGCTGGGCGTAGATCCGAAGCACGCGGACCAGATGGTGCGCGGCACGGTGGTGCTGCCCAACGGGTTGGGCAAGAGCAAGCGGGTACTGGTCATCGCGTCAGGCGACAAGATCCGTGAGGCCGAGGCGGCCGGAGCGGAGTTTTTCGGCGGCGATGAATTGGTCGAGAAGATCCAAAAGGAAAACTGGCTGGACTACGACGCCGTTGTGGCGACGCCAGACATGATGCGCTCCTTGGCGCGTTTGGGTAAGATCCTCGGCCCCCGTGGACTGATGCCGAATCCGAAGACCGGCACGGTGACGACAGACGTTACCAAAGCGGTTCAGGAAGTGAAGGCCGGCAAGGTGGAATTCCGCGTCGACAAGACGGGTGTGATTCACGCGCCGGTGGGCAAGACGAATTTTACGACGCCGAAGTTGTTGGAAAATGCCCAGACGTTGATCCAGGCTGTGGTGAAGGCCAAGCCGTCGGTCGCCAAGGGCAAGTATGTGAAGAGTGCGACGCTGTGCTCCACGATGGGGCCGGGCGTGGCGCTGGACGTCACATTGTACAACACGCGTCAGGCATAAACGGGCCAGTCTCCCGCAACGAAGGAATCGCCGATGAAGGACAGGAAACAAAAACAGAAAGAGCTCGAGGCGCTGCGCCAGCAGTTGGAGCAGTCGCCGAGCTTGTTCGTGACCGGTTTCGACAAGCTGACTGTGGCCCAGGATTTTGAACTGCGCAAGACGGTGCGCGGCGCGGGCGGAGCCTACCACGTTGTGAAGAACACGCTGGCAGAGAAGGCTTCGGCCGGGCTAGGCTCCGAGGCGGTGCTGAAGGGCCTGAAGGGCACCAGCGCCGTAGCTGCCACGACCGGTGATCCGGTAGCGTTGGCCAAGGCGCTGACGGTCTATGCGAAGACGAATCCGGCCTTCACGTTCAAGGCTGGTTTTGTCGAAGGGCGGGCGATCGATCTGGCCGGGATTCAAGATCTGGCCTCGATGCCGCCGAAGGAAGAGATTTACGCCAAGCTTCTCTATCTCATCAACGCTCCGGCGCAGCGCCTGGTAACGGTGCTGAACGGGGTGGGCCGCGACTTGGCGGTTGTGGTGGATCAGGGCGTAAAGGAAAACAAGTTTTCCTCCTAGTGAGGGTTGAGCCTTCGCTCACTTGCTTCTGGTGCGCGGGACTCTGGAAAGAACGACTTTAGAAATCGTAGGGAGTATCGATCAAAATGGCTGACATCAACGCGATTGCCGATCAGATCCAGGGCCTGACTCTCCTGGAGGCCTCTCAGCTGGTCAAGCTGCTCGAGGAGAAGTTGGGTGTTTCCGCCGCTGCCGCTGCCGTGGCCGTGGCCGCTCCGGCGGCCGGTGCCGCTGCTGCTGCGCCGGTTGAAGAAAAGACCGAATTCAATGTGGTCCTGACCGCCGCCGGCGCCAACAAGATCAATGTGATCAAGGTTGTGCGCGAAGTGACGAGCCTGGGCCTGAAGGAAGCCAAGGATCTGGTGGAAGCGGCGCCGAAGGCTGTTAAGGAAGGCGTCAATAAGGAAGAAGCCGAGGCGATCAAGAAGAAGTTCGCCGACGCCGGCGCCACCGTCGAGATCAAGTAGTGATTCACCACGCCAGGCGTGGTTCAAGCGTCGCATGCGGACAACGCCTCCCCGGTGCGGGAGGCGGCGGCCGCGTGCGGCGCATGTTGTTGTAGATTGACGGGTTGTTCACCCGTTTGTTAGACTTCTAGCCAGAACATGGTGCAGACTAGCGGAAGTGTGCCGTCCCGGGCATTGGCTTCCGGCTCTGATTGGGCTCGTCGAAGCAGGGTAGGCGTGTACTTCCCCGCTGATCCGGATGAGCGCCGTGCTGACTTAATCCTGCCCTTGGTGACAGACATCCCTGCGCCGGGCTCCCCCTCGGTAAAGAAATTGAGACTCTGATTGGGCGGCCTCGCACGCGAGGCTGCGCGAGTTCTGGCCCGGTAGCGGGTGGGCGTTTCAAGCGCCGCCGTACGGGCATCTGTGAAGGAGCGGAGAATGGCTACTCTGTCCGTGCCGGCGAGCCGAGAGCGCGTCGACTTTTCCAAGATCAAGACCTCAGTCCCGATCCCCAACCTGATTGAGGTGCAGAAGCACAGCTACGAGCGTTTCCTGCAGATGGATCTGCTACCGGACGAGCGCGACGATATCGGGCTGCAGAGTGTCTTCAAGAGTGTCTTCCCGATTACCGACTTCCGTGGTCTGTCGGAACTGGAGTTTGTCGACTACTCAATCGGCAACTGGGAGTGCAAATGCGGCAGCTTGAAAGGGCTGAACCACCTGCGCACGGTTTGCCGCAATCCAAGTTGCGGCACGACCATCAAGACCGATCCTTTCCATCCGGGCGATGTGCTTTGCCCGAAGTGCGGCACGTTTAATCGCAACGTCGTGACGTTCTGCAACCGTTGCGGTGATCCGGTCGGGCTGCAGTTGAAGTACGACCAGGCCGAGTGCGAGGAGCGCGGCATGACGTACGCCGCGCCGCTGAAGGTGACCATCCGCCTGAAGATGTATGACAAGGATGAGGAAGGTCACAAGACGGTGCGGGAGTTTAAGGAGCAGGAGGTCTTCTTCGGCGAAATTCCGCTGATGACGCCCAACGGCACCTTTATCATCAACGGCACCGAGCGCGTGATCGTCAGCCAGTTGCACCGTTCACCGGGCGTGTTCTTTGAGAAGGTGGCGGCGCAGAACTACTTCCTCGGCAAGATCATTCCGTATCGCGGCTCGTGGGTGGAGTTCGAGTTTGACAACAAGAACCTGCTGAACGTCCGTATCGACCGCAAACGGAAATTCTACGGTTCGGTGTTTCTGCGCGCGCTGGGCATCAAGAGCGACTCCGAGATTGTGAAGGCGTTCTATAAGATCAGCGAGTTGGCGCTTAAGGATAAGCGAATCTTCTGGAAGGTGGACGAGTCGCTGGTTGGCGTGAAGCTGGGCAACGCTATCGCCACGAAGAGCGGCGATGTGGTGCACCCGGCGAACCGCAAGATCCGTGAGCAGACGATCGAGGTGCTGCGCAAGGCCAAGATCGAACACGTCGAGGTGACCACGGCCGAGATTGAGGGCGCCTGGGTAGCGGCGGACGTGATCGACATGGAGACCGGCGAGGTGCTGGCCGAGGCCAACCAGGAGTTGACCACGTCGGCGCTTGCCAAGATCATGGACGCGGGCATCGGCACGATCGAAGTCTTCTTCCCTGAGCGTGACGAGGTGGGCAACGTCATTTCGATAACGCTGAAGAAGGACCCGGTCAAGTCGCAGAACGAGGCGCTGCTGGAAATCTACCGTAAGTTGCGTCCTGGCGATCCGCCGACGCTCGACACGGCCAACCAGCTCTTTTATGGCATGTTCTTCGACCCGCGCAAGTACGACTTGTCGCGCGTCGGGCGCATGAAGTTCAACATCAAGCTTTACGACGACGCCAGCTACACACCGCCGAACTGGAAGAACGATCCGCGGCATGCCGGTGGAAATCCGCTGGACCGCCGCACGCTGATCGGCGATGCGGATCAGGCAGACGTCGACCAGAAACTGGCCTCGCCTGACGGTAAGGATTTCATCGATACGATCAAGTATCTGCTGCGGTTGCGGCGTGGCGTGGGCGCGGTGGACGACATCGACCACCTGGGCAACCGGCGCGTGCGCGCGGTTGGTGAGTTGCTTGAGAATCAGTTCCGCATCGGTCTGGTGAGGATGGAACGCGCCATCAAGGAGAAGATGGCCGTTTACCAGGAGATGTCGACGGCCATGCCGCATGACTTGGTGAATGCCAAGCCGGTGATGGCCGCAATCCGCGAATTCTTCGGCTCTTCGCAGTTGTCGCAGTTCATGGATCAGACCAACCCGCTCAGTGAAATCACTCACAAGCGGCGCCTGTCGGCCCTTGGGCCAGGCGGTTTGAGCCGCGAGCGCGCGGGTTTCGAAGTCCGCGACGTGCACCCGACGCACTACGGCCGTATCTGCCCGATTGAGACGCCGGAAGGCCCGAACATCGGTCTGATCAGCTCGTTGTCATGCTTTGCGCGGATTAACGAGTACGGCTTTATTGAAAGTCCGTACCGGCGTGTGGTCCAGGGCGTTGTGCAGGACGACATCAAGGTAACCAACCCAGGCGCGACAGCGCTGCGGGTCGGTCAGACGATGCCGCGGCGCGAGTTTGAAAAGTACCTGGCTACGCCGGATGCGAAAAAGAATCCGCCCGAGGCGGTGGCGCACTGCGACTACCTCTCGGCGTGGGACGAAGACAAGTTTGTCATGGCGCAGGCCAACCTGGCGCTGGATAAGAATGGACGGCTGGTGGACGAACTGGTCAACGCGGGCAAGGCGGGCAACTTCTCGCTGACCAACCGCGATGAGATCCAGTACATGGACGTCAGTCCGAAACAGCTGGTGTCGGTGGCGGCCTCGCTGATCCCGTTCCTTGAAAACGACGACGCTAACCGCGCGCTGATGGGCTCGAACATGCAGCGCCAGGCCGTGCCGCTGCTGCGTGCCGATTCGCCGATTGTCGGAACCGGTATGGAGAAGGTGACCGCACGCGACTCTGGTGCGGTAGTGCTGTGCCGCCGCGCCGGCATTGTCGACAGCGTCGACAGCGAACGTATCATCGTGCGCGTCGAAGGCAACATCCATGAGGGCCAGATGTCGCGCGAAGTGGGCGCCGACATCTACCCGTTGACGAAGTTCAAGCGCTCGAACCAGAACACCTGCATCAACCAGAAGCCGATTGTGGCGCAGGGGCAGCGCGTGCGCAAGAACGACGTGCTGGCCGATGGTCCTTGCACTGACAAAGGTGAGCTGGCGTTAGGCCGCAACGTGCTGGTGGCGTTCATGCCTTGGCGCGGCTGCAATTACGAAGACGCGATCATCGTCAGTGAAAAGCTGGTCAAGGAAGACTACTACACCTCGATCCACATCGAGGAGTTCGAGATCGAGGCCCGCGACACCAAGCTCGGCCCCGAGGAAATCACGCGCGATATTCCGAATATCAGCGAGAGCTTCCTGCGCAGCCTGGACGAGAGCGGCATCATCATGGTGGGCGCCAAGGTGAAGCCGGGCGACATCCTGGTGGGCAAGGTCACGCCGAAGGGCGAGACACAGCTCACGCCGGAAGAAAAGCTCCTGCGCGCAATCTTTGGCGAGAAGGCCGGCGATGTGAAAGACGCCTCGCTCTACTGCCCGCCGGGCATTGAGGGTGTGGTGGTCGACGCGAAGGTGTTCTCGCGCAAGGGCGCCGATCTCGACGAGCGCAGCAAGTCGATTCTCGAGTCGCAGGTGGATAAGCTCCATCGCAACCTCGACGACGAAAAGCGCATTCTGGCCGACGAGCGCGCCAAGCGCTTGGCCATGCTGCTGGACGGCAAGGAACTGCTAGCCGACCTGCACGACGAGAAGACGAACAAGAAACTGCTGGCCAAGGGCACGCCGCTCAATCGAGAAACGCTCGAAAAGATGAAAGCGCGCGACCTGAAGCGGATGAAGCTGAGCGGCCGCGACCCGCGCCTGAACGAGGCGATCGACGAGATCGAAGAGCTGACTTCGCGCCAGATCATGGTGCTCGAAAAGATCTCGGACGAGAAGGTGGCCAAGCTCAAGAAAGGTGACGAGCTGCCGCCTGGCGTGATCAAGATGGTCAAGGTCTACATCGCCATGAAGCGCAAGCTTTCAGTGGGCGACAAGATGGCCGGCCGTCACGGCAACAAGGGTGTCATTTCACGCATCGTGCCGGAAGAGGATATGCCTTACCTGGCCGATGGTACGCCGGTGGAGATCATCCTCAACCCACTGGGCGTTCCGAGCCGCATGAACGTGGGCCAGATTCTGGAGACGCACCTCGGCTGGGCCGGCGATAAGCTGGGCCGCAAGTATGCGACTCCGGTGTTTGACGGCGCCACCGAACGCGACATCAAGGACCAGTTGGTGGAAGCCGGGCTGCCGACCGCCGGCAAGGTGATGCTGTTTGACGGCATGACCGGCCAGACGTTTGAACAGCCGGTGACGGTGGGCATCATCTACATGCTCAAGTTGAGCCACTTGGTGGATGACAAGATCCACGCCCGTTCCATCGGGCCCTACTCGCTGATCACGCAGCAGCCGCTCGGCGGCAAGGCGCAGTTCGGCGGGCAGCGCTTCGGCGAAATGGAAGTGTGGGCGCTCGAAGCCTACGGCGCGGCTTACGTGTTGCAGGAGCTGTTGACGGCGAAGTCGGACGACGTGTTCGGCCGCGCCAAGATCTACGAGGCGATCGTCAAGGGCGAGGCTGCGGCCGAGCCGGGCGTGCCTGAATCGTTTAACGTGCTGATTCGCGAGTTGCAGTCGTTGTGTCTGGACGTCGAGCTGATGAAGAAGCCGAAGGAAATCCCGGACACGGCGCAGGCGGCTGACTAGGACGGTGTAGGACAGGAGGCGAATATGTACAGATCATCCCCATACGATCGCGCGAATTTGATTGCGGATTTTGACTCAATCCGCATCAGCCTGGCCTCGCCGGAAAAGATCCGGAGCTGGTCGCACGGTGAAGTGACCAAGCCGGAGACCATCAACTACCGCACCTTCAAGCCGGAGCGTGACGGTTTGTTCTGCGCCCGCATCTTCGGACCGATTGCGGATTGGGAGTGCCTCTGCGGCAAGTACAAGCGCATGAAGCACCGCGGCGTGATTTGCGACAAGTGCGGCGTTGAAGTGACGCTGGCGCGCGTGCGCCGTGAGCGTCTGGGCCACATTGAACTGGCCAGCCCGTGCTCGCACGTCTGGTTCTTCAAGGGCCTGCCTTCGAGGATCGGTTACCTGCTCGACATCACGCTGCGCGACCTGGAGCGCGTGCTCTACTTCGAAGCTTTCGTTGTTGTCGAGCCGGGCGAGGTAGCGGCGCTGTCGCGCGGTGAAGTGATCACCGACGAACGCAAACGCCAGCTCGACCAGGAATTCCCCGGTAAGTTCGTCGCCATGATGGGCGCCGAGGGCATCAAGGAACTGCTCAAGAAGATCGACACCGAAGCGCTTTCGATCGAAATCCGCGAGCGGATGAAGACCGAGCAGAGCCAGCAGAAGAAGATCAAGTACGCCAAGCGTCTGCGGGT
>CAYZIX010000176.1:0-9969 GCA_964478395.1 uncultured Candidatus Solibacter sp. | reverse complement strand
TTCGCCGGCAGGCTGTCGGATCAGCTCTACGACGAGAGCGAACTGGCGATGGCGCTGTCCGGCTTGCCGAGCATCAGCTAGGAGACACAATATGCCGCGCCGCTTTGCGCCGGTCTTGCTGTTTTCACTCGCCGCCTTCGCGGCGGATTGGAATGAGGCCCGCGCAAACGGCGCGGCATTTGAACAATCGGTGGCCGCATCGCAACGCCTGCTGCACGCCTGGCTGCGCGAGGCCGATCCGAAAACGCTGCTGTTGCCCGATCGCATCGGCGCGAAAGCGAATCACCTTTACACGCCGCACAACTCGGGCGCGGATCTGTATCCGTACCTGATCATCACCGCGGAACTCACCGACCCCGATCTCTATCACGGCCGCATGATGGAGATGCTGCGCAACGAAATCCGCTACACGAACGCGCGCGGCGCCGTGCCTGCAAACTACGATCTGGCCACCGGCGCGTTGGGCCCGCCCAGCCTGTTTGGCGCGGGCGAGTATGCCAAGGACGGGCTGGTGTCCGTGACCGAGTTGCTGGGCCGTACACCGTGGTTCCATCGCATGGTGGATATGACCGCCGATGCAATGGAGCAAGCGCCGGTGGATTCGCGCTTCGGTAAACTGCCGGCCTCGGACGCCGAATTGAACGGCGACTATCTACAGACCGTCACGCGGCTTTATTGGATGACTGGCGACGAGCGGTTTCTCGCATGGGGCCGCCGTATCGCCGATGCCTATATCGAGGAAGTACTGCCCGGCAACTATGGCGTGCCGAGTGGGCAGTGGGACTTCAGCAAGCACGCTGGGGATGGGAAACTCCGTCTGCGCGATCACGGCAACGAAACGATTGTCGGGCTGGTGCTGCAATATGTGACCGAACTTCGCCTGAAGAGCGCGCGCGAGCCCGCCTACCGTGCCGCGATTGCGAAGATGCTTGACCGTGTGCTGGGATCGGCTAACGCCGACGGGTTGCTCTACAACCAGGTGGACGCGGCCACTCTGAAAGCCACCGACGAGCAATTGTCCGATAACTGGGGCTACGTCTACGGGGCTGTGTACACGTTCTATCAGGCCACGGGCGAGACAAAATACCGGGATGCGGTGCGGCGCGTGCTCGGCAATCTGCCGAAGTACCGCAATCACCTGTGGGAGGGCCGCAAGGCGACGCCGGAGATGCCGCTAGGCAGCTTTGATGGCTACGCCGACACGATTGAGAGCGCCATCTATCTGGTGAACCGCGAACCGGTGGCCGGCGCGCTTGACTGGATCGACACAGAGATGCAAGTGATGCTCAAAATGCAGCGCGCGGACGGCCACGTGGAGGACTGGTACGGCGAAGGCAACTTTAATCGCACGGCGCTGCTCTACGCGTTGATGAAGAGCCAGGGCGTGCGGCCTGCGCGTTGGGAGCCGGGCGTGCGTGTGGGCGCGGTGCGCGATGGTGCGCGGTTGATGCTCTCTTTGGAGATGCCTGCGGCGCGCGTGATCCGTTTCGACTATGCACGGCACCGGCGTGTGCTGAGCCTGGACCGGAACTACGTACGGCTGAACGAGTTTCCTGAGTGGTATGCGGTGGACGAGAACACGTTGTACAGGCTGAAGGCGGAGAGAGGGGAAGACCTGGTGCGGCTGGGCTCAGAGCTGACAGAAGGCATAACGCTTGCCCCGGGGCTCTGGACAGTCGAGGCGATTCATGGCAATTTGGCAAAATAGCCAAATAGGCGCTACACTCAATTGAAGATGCGTTCGACAATCCAGGCGCGGGCCCGCATGTTGAAGGCGCTGGCTCACCCGTCGCGGCTGCTGATGGTAGACGAACTCGCACGCGGTGAGCGATGTGTCTGCGAGCTGAAAGAGCTAGTGGGCGCCGATATGTCAACGGTGAGCAAGAATCTGGCCGTGCTCAAGAACGCCGGCATTGTGGCCGACGAAAAGCGCGGGTTGCAGGTGTTCTACTCGTTGCGAATGGGGTGTGTCGCACGCTTTTTCGATTGTGTGGATGAGGTGCTCTCCCATGAAGATTCAGATTCTCGGCACGGGCTGTGCCCGGTGCAAGCAACTGACGGAAAATGCCGAGGCGGCTGCCCGCCAACTCGGGGTCGCATACGAACTCGAAAAGGTCACTGACTGGGCTGAAATCGCGAAGTTTGGCATATTGGCCACGCCCGCGCTGGTGGTGGACGGCCAAGTGAAGCTGTTCGGCAAGGTGGCCACGCCGGCCGAGATCTGCACGCTGCTGACATCGAAATGATCATCTTCGATCACTTTGCGCGATGGGTGGTGGTGAGTCTCGGACTGGACCCGGCATCGCAGCTTGGCGCAAGCGTGCATTTCTTCTTCTACGATGTGCCGAAGGTGCTGACGCTGTTGCTTGTGATCAGCTTTACAGTGGGCACGCTGCAGACGTGGCTTGAGCCGGAGCGTGTGCGGCGCTGGCTGGGCGGGCGGCGCACGTTGATCGGCAACGTCTTGGCCGCGTCTGTGGGCATTGTCACTCCGTTTTGCAGTTGCTCAGCCGTGCCATTGTTCATCGGATTTCTCAAGGGCGGCGTGCCGCTGGGCGTCACGTTCTCGTATTTGATTTCGGCGCCGATGGTAAATGAAGTCGCAATGGCGTTGCTGTGGGCCTTGTTCGGATTCCGCGTGACGGTCATCTATGTGGGATTTGGCGTAGGACTGGCGCTTGTGGGCGGCTTCGTGATCGGACTGCTGAAGCTGGAGAGATGGGTGGAGCCTTTCATCTGGCAGATTCAGGCTGGTGCGGGTGTGGAAGGGCCGCGCCTCACGTTCGGTGGCCGTGTGCGCGTGGGGTGGAACTCGTCGCGCGACATTCTCCGGACCGTCTGGCCCTATGTCGTTGGTGGTATCGGAGTGGGTGCGCTGATCCACGGATACGTGCCGGCTGACCTGATTGTGCGTTGGGCGGGGCCATCGAATCCGTTCGCCGTGCCGGTTGCTGTGGCAGTAGGCGTGCCGCTGTATGCCAACGTGGCAGGCGTGCTGCCGATCACCGAGGCACTGGTGGGCAAGGGCCTTCCGCTTGGCACGGTGCTTAGCTTTACGATGGCGGTGACGGCGCTGTCGCTGCCGGAAATGATTATCCTGCGCAAGGTGCTACGGCCACAACTGCTGGCCGTGTTTATCGGCGTAATGACGGCCGGAATTATCGCCGTCGGCTATCTGTTTAATTCACTCATGGGGTGAGCAATGCCGAATTCACGACTTTCTTTCCTGGACCGTTTTTTAACGCTCTGGATCTTCGTCGCAATGGCTGCCGGTGTGGGGGTCGGCTACTTCGTGCCGGGCGTCAACGCGTGGCTGAACGGTTTCAGCGCCGGGACTACGTCAGTGCCGATCGCCGCCGGACTGATCCTGATGATGTACCCGCCGCTGGCCAAGGTGCGCTACGAGGAGTTAGGACGCGTCTTCCAGCACCGCCGCGTGCTGGTGCTGTCGCTGGTTCAAAACTGGGTAGTAGGACCCGTGCTGATGTTCGCACTGGCGGTGACGTTCCTGCGTGACAAGCCGGAGTACATGACGGGGCTGATCCTGATTGGACTGGCGCGCTGTATCGCGATGGTAATCGTGTGGAACGACCTGGCGGGTGGCGATCGCGAATATGCCGCCGGTCTGGTGGCGTTTAACTCAATTTTCCAGGTGTTGTGTTTCTCAATCTACTCCTATTTCTTCCTGGCGATGGTGCCGCGCTGGCTAGGTCTGGCGGCCGTCAATGTCGATATTTCGATGGCGGAGATTGCGAAGAGCGTATTCATTTACCTGGGGATTCCATTCCTTGCCGGTATGGCGACGCGTTTCCTGTTGATCCGGGCGAAGGGGCGGGCTTGGTATGAGCAGGCGTTCATTCCAAAGATCAGTCCGGTGACCCTGGTGTCGCTACTGTTTACGATTGTCGTGATGTTCTCGCTGAAGGGCGAGATGATTGTGCAACTGCCGCTGGACGTCGTACGGGTGGCAATTCCGCTCACCATCTATTTCGTGCTGATGTTCTCGGCCTCGTTCTGGATGAGTAAACGCGTGGGTGCGCGCTACGCGGAGGCGGCGACGTTGTCCTTCACCGCGGCATCGAATAACTTCGAGCTTGCGATTGCCGTCGCCATCGCGACGTTCGGCATCCACCACGGCGCAGCTTTTGCGGCCGTTATTGGACCGCTGGTGGAGGTGCCGGTGCTGATCGGCCTGGTGAATGTCTCACTGTGGATCGGGCGGCGGTATTTCGACACAGATACGAAAAGGCCCGGCGCCCAGATGGCGGCGGGCCCTTCGTTGTAAGACAGTCTGAAATTAGCCGTTGAACTGCCAGCCCTTGCGGAAGATGGGCGTCAGCAGTTTGTTGGCTTCCTTATTGTTGGTGATGAGCAGCTTCTTCGAGTCCCATTCGAGCTTGCCTTCATACTGCATGGCGATGACGCCGAGCAGCATCCAGCTGACGAACGGGCCCGACACCGAAAAGTTGGAGCATGCCGGTGCGCCGCCCTTGCAGGCGCGGATCCAGTCGCGATAGTGGCCGTGGAACTTGCGCTTGCCGGTTGGGTCGGACGGGTCGAGGAAGGACTCGGGCGAGCGCTGCAGCGACTGCGGCGGCAGCTTGTAATCCTTCATTCGCGCGGCCGGTACCAGACGGGTGTTTTCTCCGTAGCAACCGGTGGTGACCAGCCCCTTGGAGCCGATGTAGAGGCTGCCGTTGATGTCGGCGTCGCCAATGGTTTCGCCCTCAGGCACGGCGTCGAACTTCGGCACTGTCTTCAGGCTGTCGTGCCAGAAGAGCTTTAGGGCAGGCATGGCGCCGCGTGCGGGGAAGTCGAAGCGGATGACGGTCAGATGCGGGAAGGTGTATTTGCCGACGCCTTCCTTCTTGATACATTCCACACTGACCGGGCCCGTATCGCTGAGCCGCATGGCCATGTTGGGCGTGCCGAGGATGTGGCAGGCCATGTCGCCAATAGCGCCGCAGCCATAAGCGGCATAGCCGCGCCAGTTGTGTGGGGCATAGGCCGGGCTGAACTCGCGCTCCGGCGAGCCACCCTGCCAGACCTGCCAATCAAGCGTCGACGGAATGGGCGCAGGCTTCGGCTCGACCTCAGGCCCCTGCGGCCAATAGTGGCCGGGACGGTCGGTCCAGGCGTGCACTTCGGTGACGTCACCGATCTCGCCACTCCAGATGATCTCAGCACATTCGCGGGCGCCGGCGAATGAGTAGCCCTGGTTGCCCATCTGCGTAGCTGCGCCGGTGCGGACCGCGTTTTGACGTAGCTGCTGGGCTTCCCAGACGGTGCGGACCAACGGCTTCTGACAGTAAACGTGCTTACCGCGGTTCATCGCCCACATCGCCGCCGTGCCATGCATGTGGTCGGGGCAGGAGACCGTGACTGCGTCGATTTCGTTGATGTGCTTGTCGAACATGCGGCGGAAGTCCTTGTACTTCGGCACGTTCGGGAACAGCTTGTAGGTCTTGGCGGCGCGCGCGTCGTCCGGGTCGGCCATGGCGACGATATTCTCGGTCACCGCGCAGGCGCAGATGTCCGTATTGCCCTTGCCGCCGGCGCCGATTGCCGCGATGTTCAGTTTTTCATTCGGGCTCTTGAAACCCGCCTGCTTGAGGGAAGGCGTGCTACCGTAGCCCGCCACGGGAACGGCCCCGGCCAGCAGGCTGCCATAGAAGAAATGACGTCTGGAGAATCCTTGTTCGCTCATGTTTTCCGGCCACCTCCCTTCGAGTGGCGCCCGTAACATCCTATCGGAATTTACAATCTCGCGCAGCAAGATGAAGAAAGTGAAACTGGATTCCGGTTTTACTTGATGCGCGCCAACTCGCGCTTCACCAACGGGTTGTTGGGAAACTGGCGCTGGAACTCCAGCAGTTCGCGGCGCGCGGCCTGGGGCTGCTTTTCGCGGAGGTAGATGACAGCCAGCAGGATGCGGGCGAACGGTGCGTAGTAGTGGCCGCGTTCGGCCACCAGGCGGAGCTTGTCGGCGGCGGCCTGTTTGTCGCCCTGAATGTTATCGAAGCGCACCAGCCAGCGCAGAAAGAAAGGCATGCTGGCGATGACATAGTCTACTGAGCCTTCGGTGAGGTAGGCATCGTAGCAGGGTGGGTTGAACGCCAGCAGGCGCTTGGCATGCTGGTGAGTTTCACGGGCCATGGAGAAGCCCTTCCACTGGCGGCGTTCGACGAGCACTGTGTAATCGGCCGTAATGCTGGAGCTCATACACAGCGCAAAAAGAGCCTCTTTGTCGTCCGGGTTTGTGGCGAGACGAGCGGCGGCGCGCTGGCGCGCCATCGAGAGCGATTCAAACAAGCGCTCGCGGACGCGCGGATCGGGGCGCAGCTTCTTCTTGCTGGAGACGTTATCGTCGTCCATGAAGAAATCGGTTTCGAGGATGCCCAAGCGGTCGAGTTCGCCGAATAACAGTACGGCGGCGCGTACGGAGTAGGCCATCGGGTCTTCGGGGTGCTCGCGCTGGTGCTGGTCGAGCAGGGCATGCGCGCCGGCCATGTCGAACTCGTACATGTGGTGAAAGATGCGGTCGATCGGCGTGGGCTCGGAAGCCAACGCGCATGTGGCAAGGATCGAAAGTACAAGCAAACGCATGCGGCTACCCTGCCTTCTTTTCGAGCGCCAGACGCGCGCGTAACTCAGTTTTGAGCACCTTGCCCGTGGCGCCGCGTGGCAGCGGGGCGTCATCGGCGATGCGCAGAAGGCGTGGGGCTTTGTAGGCGGCCAGGTGTTTCCGGCACCATTCGATCAACTCATTCGCGTCGAGTTGCGCACCCGGCGCGGGCTCCACAAAGGCGAGCGGAATCTCGCCCTTTTCACTGTCCGGCAAGCCGATCAGCGCGGCGGCGGCGACACTGGGGTGCGAGGCGAGCACCTGCTCCACTTCGGCCGAGTAAATGGTGTAGCCACCACATTTGATGACATCCTTGTTGCGGCCGCGGAGCCGTACGAAGCCGAGGCGCGTGCGTGTGGCTAAGTCACCGGTGCGCAGCCAGCCGTCGGCGGTAAACAGCGCGCGGTTGGCATCGGGCTGATTGCGGTAGCCGCTAGTCATGCCGGGGCTCATAATCTGGCACTCGCCCACTTGGCCGCGACCGGCGAGGGTCCCGTTAGCATCGGCGACACGGACGCGCGTCGGCGGCACGGGGAAGCAGAGATCGCACTCACCGCCCAGAAATGCGCCGCCCAGCGCTACCATGGCGGCGCCACCGGTTTCCACCATGCCGTAGGCGTTGATGATCAGTGGTGGTACGCGCACCGGGCCCAGGCGCCAGAGCGCTCCGCATTGGGTGAGGCGATGGCGCGTGGCGGGCGGCAACTGGTCGCTGGCCGAGACCCACAGACGCATGGCGCGGAAGCGGCGTGGTGCGTCGCCGAGCGTCATTAGCTTAGTGAGCATGGCGGGCACACCGACGAACGTGGTGATCTGGCGTTCTTCTATGATCCGGGCCGCCTCTTCCGTTCTGAAGCGGCGCATCAGGCAGGCCGGCACGCCAGCCAGCAGGCCGTAAACGGCCGTGCTCAGGCCCATGATGTGCGCCCATGGGAGGGCGACCAGCGCCACGGAGTGGCGCAGCATCGGCGCTACCGAAGCGGCCAAGCCACGGCCAGCGAGCAGAGCGCGGCTCGACAGCATGGCGCCCTTCATGCGGCCGGTGGTGCCAGAGGTGTGAAAGATGGCGACTGTGTCGCGCGGGCCGACTTCGGCGGGCTCGGAATGGCCCGAGAGGCTAGCCGGCACGGGCGTGAAGCCCGGAGCGGGCTCGCCTTCACCGGAGTGAAGCCACAGGCGCTGACCGTCAGCGAGATGCTCACCGGGTACGGTGGCGTCGACGACCACGGCTTTCGGTTGGGCGCACTCGATGGCGAGGCCAGCCTCTTCAGCCGTCAGCAGCGGATTGAGCGGCGCGGCAATCAGGCCGGCGCGGATGGCGGCCAGCGTCCAGTGCAGAAACTCCGCGTCGTTGGCGTGCCAGATAACGACCACGTCGCCACGCTGGAGGCCGCAGCCGGCGCGCAGGTAAGTGGACAGGGCGTCGACGCGCGCGTGGAGTTCCGCGACGCTGCGCGCTACCTCGACGCCGTTCACCGTCTCATAGGCGGTGATGCAATCCGGGTCGATGCGCACGAGTTCGTCCAGCAGATTGGCCATGCTCAACTGGTGGGAACGCAAAAGCTGGAGGCGTTTCCTCATTGCGGCAGGCGGCCCCAGTCGGTCTGTTGACAGTAGCGCAGGATCTTCTCAAGGTAGTCCATCACGCGCGGCGCGCCCAACCCGTGTGCGGCGAGCAACGTGTCGGCGACGGAGGTGTCAAACAGCGTGCGCATTGAAAAATAAGGGCGGTAGACGTCTCCGTTGTGCAGGATGCGGCGGCGCTTGCCCCAGAGCGTCAGCCAAAGCAGCGGATGAACGAGTGCGAAGAACAGCTTCGGGTCGACGTAACGCGGTGGAGGCTGATGGAACGTGGCGGCGGCGGCGCCGGCGATTTCGTCGATGGTGGCTGCCGCGCGCGGACCGGCGCAGAGGTGCAGGGCTTTGCCCAGCGCGCGTTCGTCGAGCATCATCTCCACCGTGGCGCGCGCGACGAAATCGACTGGGACGACGTCGATCACCGAATCCGGGTAGCCCGGCACGGTGCGCCACAGGCCGCGCGCGTAGATCTTCAGCGGCCAATAGAGCGTTTTGAAGCTGGTGGTGACGCCCGTTTCCGAGTCGCCCACAACGATGGATGGGCGCAGGATGACGATGGGCAGCTCGCGCTGCGCGTCACGGACCAGGCGTTCGGCCTCGCACTTCGATTGTTCGTAGGTATTGCGGAAGCCTTGACCGGCTTCGAGCTCATCTTCACGCGCGAGACCTGAGCGGTCGCCCGCGACAAAGGCCGTGCCGACGTGCGCCATGGAGCGGAGATTCTTCGCGGAGCGAGCCAGTTCCAGTACGCGGCGCGTGCCCTCGACGTTGATCTGGCGGGCGATGGGGAGCGGCTCGTCAAAACGTACACTGGCGGCGCCGTGGATGATGCGCGTCACCCGGGTGGCGATATTGTCGAACTGCTGTTCGGTGAGACCACAGCGGGGCGCCGAAAGATCGGCGGCGACGGCCTCCATGCGCTCCAGCGCCGCGGACGCGCGATCCGGTCCGAGCGCCTTGCGTACCACGGTGGCCAGACGGTCGGCGGCCGATTCCGTGCGCGATGGGCGCACCAAGGCGATGACGCGCGCCGTGGGAAGCCGTTCGGCCAGGGTCCGCAGCGTCCACTGGCCAAGAAAGCCGGTGGCGCCGGTCAGCAGGACACACTCCATGTGGCCGTCTGATGAATCCTTCAGCAATCGCCCTCCTCTTGACTACAAACCTCTAATTGTACAAACACGGCCGCGCCATCACTGTCACGGTTACAATGGGCGCATGCGATTCTCGCTGGAGCTGGACGATTTCGGCCGCCTCGCCTGCGAGCTGGCCGACGATCAGGAACAGCATACTATTTATGCGGCCGATCCGAGGCCGGCGCTGGAAGGGTTGCGCGCCGCGCTGGACGACGCGGAGGCCGGCGGCATGGGTGAGTGTTTCTGGCTCATCTCGGCCGGCGAGTACCGCTGGGTGCTGCGGCGGCAGGGAGATAAACTGCGGCTGGCCGTGCTTTATTCGCGCTCCGTCGTGATCGGCTTCGAGCACGTCTACTGGGGCGAGGCCGGCTGGGCCGAAAGTGCCACGCTGCTGCGTGACGAGATGGACCGTTTCTCGGCAACGCTTGCCGTTTGAGGATTTTGCACGATGCCAACGACTCGCCGTACATTTCTGGGCGCCGCCGCGGCGCCGTTGTTTGCGACGCAGAAGGAATATGTGAGCCAGCGTCCTCAGGTGGAGAAGCGATGCTTCACCAGTCAGGCGGTGGAGGCGCGTATCCGCAAGGTGAAGGCTCAAATTGCCGATCCGGAACTGGCCTGGGGCTTCTACGG